>NZ_CCBB010000001.1:2400000-2700000 GCF_000613185.1 Mycolicibacterium cosmeticum | reverse complement strand
CCGAGGGCCTCCAACTCGCGGCGCAGATCGGGCACCGGGTAGTCCGGCAGTAGCACGACGGCGTCCTTGTTGACGTGGTCGCGCAGGGTCGCCGGATCGAAGTGGTCCTTGTGCAGGTGGCTGACGTAGAGGTAGTCGCAGTTCCCGAGGGCGTCCCAGTCCAACGTGCTGTTGTCCGGGAAGGGGAACCAGGAGGCGAAATACGCGGGGTTGACCCAGGGGTCGCACAAGATGCTGCCTGCCGACGTATCGATCAGGAAGCCTGCGTGCCCCACACTCGTGACCTGCACAAATACCCTTTCGTGTGGTTACAGCCGTGCGGTATCAGGGTAACCGGAGCCGCCGGGTGGCCGCTGCAGCACTAGGCTGTGCGATGTGGAGCCGGTATACGGGACTGTCATCCAAGCCGCTCGCCTCGTGTGGCGGTTGCAGGGCTTGAAGTTCACCGTGACCGGGGTGGAGCACCTCCCGGTCACCGGGGGTGCGGTGATCGCGATCAACCACACCAGCTACTTCGATTTCACCTTCGCCGGGCTGCCCGCATATCTGCAGCACCGCGGCCGCAAGGTCCGGTTCATGGCGAAGAAAGAGGTGTTCGACAGCAAGGTCAGCGGCCCGATCATGCGCAGCCTGCGCCATATCGAGGTGGACCGCGACAGTGGTGCCGAGTCGTTCACCGCGGCCTGCCAGGCCCTCAAGGCCGGGGAGCTGGTGGGGGTGTACCCCGAGGCGACCATCAGCCGCAGCTTCGAGATCAAGGCGTTCAAGTCCGGGGCGGCCCGGATGGCCATCGCGGCCGACGTGCCGATCGTCCCGCACATCGTGTGGGGCGCCCAGCGCATCTGGACCAAGGGTCACCCCAAGAAGATGTGGCGGCCGAAGGTGCCGATCTCGGTGGCGGTGGGTGAGCCCATCTACCCGACGCTGCCGGCCGCCGAGCTGACGGCGCTGCTGCATTCGCGCATGCAGCATCTGCTGGAGCAGGTGCAGGATGCCTACGGGCCGCACCCGGCGGGCGAGTACTGGGTACCGCACCGGTTGGGTGGCGGGGCGCCGACGCTGGCCGAGGCCGATCGGATGGACGCCGAAGAGGCGGCGGAGAAGGCGGCCCGCCGGGCCCAGCGCGCCGGTGAGGCGCCGGAGTAGCGCGTATGGAGCCGGTTTTTCGTTCCCTCGAGATCGCGGGGAAGGCGGCGATGCGTGTCACCGGCACCCGGCTGGATTTCCAGGGGCTGGAACACCTTCCGCGTGTGGGCGGGGCGGTGGTCGCGATCAACCACACCAGTTACGTGGATTTCCTGCCCGCGGCGCTGGCCGCGACGGCTCGCGGGCGCCGGATGCGGTTCATGATCAAGGCCGAGATGCAGGACGTGCGCGGGGTGCACTTTCTGATCAAGCATGCCGGCACCATTCCGGTGGACCGCAGCGCCGGCGGTGCGTCCTACCCGATCGCCGTCGAGCGCCTGCGGGCCGGCGAGCTGGTCGGGGTGTATCCGGAGGCCACCATCAGCCGCAGCTTCGAGCTGAAGGAGTTCAAGACCGGGGCGGCGCGGATGGCGCTCGACGCGCGGGTGCCGATCATCCCGCTCATCGTCTGGGGAGCACACCGCGTCTGGACGAAGGACCATCCGAAGGCCTTGGGCCGCAACCACCTTCCCATCACGGTGGCGCTGGGTCCAGCGCTGCCCCCCGAGGGCGGCGTCGACGAGATCATGGCCGAGCTGCGCCGGGCGATGCGGTCGTTGCTGCATGCCGTGCAAGAGGCCTATCCACATCCCGCGGGGGCGTACTGGGTGCCGCGGCGGCTCGGCGGCGGCGCACCCACCCCCGAGGAAGCCGCCCGTCTCGACGAGGCCGAGCTGGCCGAGCGGGGCCGCAGACAACTCGGGAGGCACTGAATCTTGGAAGGCACGCAATGTTGCCCGCTCTGATCGCCACGGACGTCGACGGCACGCTGCTCGACGAAGGCGAGAACGTCACCCCCCGTACCCGCGCCGCGGTGCGGGCCGCGGTGGACGCCGGGGCGCAGTTCGTCCTGGCCACCGGCCGCCCGCCGCGTTGGGTGCCGCCGGTGGTGGAGCAGCTGGGCTTCGCCCCGATGGCGGTGTGCGCCAACGGCGCGGTGATCTACGACGCCGCCAACGACCGGATCGTGTCGGCGCGCACCCTGTCGGCGGAGGTGCTCACCGCGCTGGCCGATATCGCCACCTCGGTGATTCCTGGCGCCGGTTTGGCGGTGGAGCGGGTGGGCCGCAGCGCACACGATGCCGCGACCCCGCAGTTCGTCAGCTCACCCGGTTACGAACACGCGTGGCTCAACCCGGACAACACCGAGGTGTCCATCGAGGACCTGCTCAGCGCTGCCGCGGTGAAGCTGCTGATCCGCAAGGCGGGGGCGCAGAGCGCCGATATGGCCGCGGCGCTGGCACCGTACGTCGGCGTCCGGGGTGACCTGACCTACTCGACCAACAACGGTCTGATCGAGGTGACGCCACGGGGCGTCAGCAAGGCCTCGGGCATCGCGGAGGTGGCCGGGCCGCTGGGGATCGCCGCCGAGGATGTGGTGACGTTCGGTGACATGCCCAACGACATCCCGATGTTGAGCTGGGCCGGGCACGGGGTCGCCATGGGCAACGCGCATCCCGACGCGGTGGCCGTCGCCGACGAGGTCACCACCACCAATGCCGACGACGGGGTGGCCCGGGTGCTCGAACGCTGGTGGATGTAGCCACCAGGGGCCAGGAGCTCAGCGCGCGTCGATCGGGGTGAACCGCTCCATCTGGATGGGGGAGTGATTCGGCGGCGGCAGCTTCAGCGGCACGCCGTCGGTGACCCGGGTGACCGCACCGGTCTCCCGGTCGAAGTTCAGGGTGCCGTGCTGGAAGTTCTGCACGATCCACTGCGGCTCGCCGATCTCGCCGCTGGTGGGCAGGCCGAGCGCGCCGCGCTCGAAACCCAGTGCGCCCCAAGCGTCGTAGATGGCGCCGGTCACCGGTTGGGCGCCGGTGACCGGTGACCAGTACATGGCGCCGCGGTCGAAGGTGACATAGCGGGCGGTCCCGTCGCCGGCGGCCTCCGGTGAGGTCGGCATGCCCAACGGGCCCTTCTCGGCGCCCATTGCCTGCCACTTGGCGAAGATGGCGCCGCCGCGCAGCGTGTCCACCAGATCGGCGGGGCCGGCCGGCCGGTTGAACCGGGCGGCGATATCCCGCAGCACCGGCATCAGGGCGTAGGCGGCGTTGCCCGGGCAGTCGGTGTTGCCGACGTCGCGGTGCGTGAAGATGGTGGGCAAGGTCTCCACGGCGCCCTGCGGGAACTTGGTGAAGTCACCGCCGGCCGAGGTCAGGGTGACGGTGCCCAGCGGATCCACGTGGTCCAGCCCCAGACGCCAGCCCAGCAGCCGGCCGGTGGTGCGCAACTGGATCGGGGTGGGCGGCTCGGTGTCGAAGTCGCCGAGCATGGCCACACCCCAGGTGTCGGTGTTGAAGCCGCCGGTGTGCGCGCCCTGCACGGGGCGGTCCATGCCACCGGCGCGGCCCTCGAACACCTGCCCGTACTTGTCCACCAGGGCGTTGTAGGCGATGTCGCACCAGCCCAGGGTGCGCGCGTGGTACTCGTAGATCGAGCGCACGATCGCCGCGGAGTCCTCGGGCAGGTAGTCGTTGCTGCCGGCCGTGTGGTGCACGACCCCGGCCCGCACCCCTTGGTCGTAGATGGGGGCGCCGCACTTCATCGCTTCGTCGGCACCCCACTGGGCGCGGCTGATGATGTTCGGCGGGCGGCCGGGGATGGTCGCGGCGGCCGCGGGCGGGTTGAACTGCACGTCGATCGGCGCCTTGGGTGGGCTGATCAGCACGGCGTTGACGTTCTGCGGCAGCGGCTGCTCGACATTGGCCGGGATGTAGCCGAGGTCGCGTTTCACCGGGGCCGGTGCCGGTGGTGTGTGGCTGACCGCGATCTGCACGGTGGTGGTGCGGCCGACGAACACCGGCTCGGTGCCGTGCGTCGCCTTACCCTGCGGCCCGACCCCGTCCAGGGTCTCGGTCTCGTACCAGGGGCCCCAGGAGCCGTCCGGCTGTTTGGCGCGGACCCGCGCGGTGGTGCCGTCCAGGTCGTCGGCGGTGATCGCCACCAGCGAGAACGGGGTGTCCTGGTGGACTTCCTTGATGGTTTCGCCGGCGGCGTCGGTGCCGCGCAGGTCGTTCAGCGGCTGCTGGCTGATGGCCACCGGGGGCTGCTTGTCGGTCTCGGGTACGCCGTTGATCGCCCACGGCAGGATCACGACCGTGCCGACGACTGCCGAGAGCAGCAGTGACGGTGCAGGACGACGACGTAACACGCCCCGATGTTACGTATGGGTCTGGTGTTACCAGAGTTTCGACACGATACGAATTCTGGGCTGCACATAACGGCACCGCAGAGCCGGAAGGGCTTCTGCGGTGCCGTTCGGTGACAGGCTTGAGATCAGGCGCCCGCGCTCAAGTTTGACTAGGCGCCCGCGCCTGGGGCTTGATCAGGCGCCCGCGCCTGAAGCGACCTGGGCCACCGCCCCCGTCGCCGTGCTGGCGGCGGTGCTGGCGGCGTCGGCAACCGGCGCGGCGGCCGCCGCGGCCGGGGCAGCGGCCGGAGCCGCCTGCTTGATGGCCGACTGGATGGCCGGCATCACCATGCCCTTGAGCAGGTCGATGGCCTGCCCGGCGCCCAGCTGCTGGGCCGCGCTGTTCAGGTCGCCGAGCAGCCCGCCGCCACCGCTGGCGGCCGCCGGGGCGCCCAGGCCCAGACCCGGATCGCCACCGAGGATCGGGTAGGTGCCCGCCATCGGGTCCAGCCCGATCGGCGCCGAGATCGGCACCTCACCGGGAACGCCCAAGCCGGTGCCACCGAGCCCCGGCGTACCCAGGCCCGGCGTCGTCAGGCCGGCGGTGCCCAGTCCCGGCGTGGTGCCCAGACCGGCCGGGGTGGCCAGGCTCGGCGACAGCGGCGAGGTGAGGCCCGGGGTGGCGCCGGTCAGCGCCGGGTTGGTGTTCGACGGATCGGTCAGCGAGGTCGGGCTCAGCGACGGGGTCGTCGAGTTGATCGGCGGCACGCTGAGTCCGGGCGCGGTGGTCCCCGAGCCCTGCAGGCCCGGCGTCAGGCCGGTCGGCGGGGTCAGGCCGGTGGTGCCCAGTCCGGGTGTGCTCAGGCCGGGCGTCAATCCGGGCGAGGTCAGACCCGGCGAGGTGAGGCCGGTGGCACCGAGGCCCGGTGACGTCAACACCGGGCTGGCCGCCGGCGAACCGGTGAGAATGCCCGTCGGCATCGGGGGCAGATTGACCCCGAACTGGGACAGCCCCTGGGACAGGGCCGAGATCAACTCCCCGGGCAGGTCGGTGATCAGCGCCGCCTGCACGAACTGCCGGTGCTGCGGTTGTTCGTCCTTGGCGGGTAGTTCTGAGAGCGCAGCAATTGCAACTGGACTTGCGACGGCCAGGGCGGCGACTGCGCTCATGGCTGTCGAGAGCTTGCGTCGACGTCGGTTCGGCACGGAAGTCTCCTCAATACATGGACTACGTGTTTGCGGTTGATTCGGTGAAACACGTCGGCGACAACGGTTTTGTGCCTTGGTAAACCAGCGTCTGCCAACGTGATTGATGGTACTGCTGTGACTACTGGGTCTAGAGTGACGATATTGAATTGTGAGCGAATTGCGACCTGCCCAGTACGTGGCGCCGTCCCACGTTTCGGGTGCGTGGGGCGCGGTCGGATACCCTTGCTGCCGATGACCGATCAATCTGCCCGCGTCGCCGCGCGCCCTGCCACCGGTCGTTTCGACCTCCTCGTCGTGGGTTCGGGTTTCTTTGGCCTGACCATCGCCGAGCGCGCCGCCACCCAGCTGGACAAGCGGGTCCTGGTGGTCGAACGCCGGCCGCACATCGGCGGCAACGCCTACTCCGAGCCCGAACCCGAAACCGGGATCGAGGTGCACAAGTACGGTGCCCACCTGTTCCACACCAGCAACAAGAGGGTGTGGGACTACGTACGCCAGTTCACCGAGTTCACCGGCTACCAGCACCGCGTCTTCGCGCTGCACAAGGGCCAGGCCTATCAGTTCCCGCTGGGGCTGGGTCTGGTCTCGCAGTTCTTCGGCCGGTACTTCACCCCGGACGAGGCGCGGGCGCTGATCGCCGAGCAGGCCGCCGAGATCCACACCGCCGACGCCCAGAATCTGGAAGAGAAGGCCATCTCGCTGATCGGCCGCCCGCTGTACGAGGCGTTCGTCAAGGGCTATACCGCCAAGCAGTGGCAGACCGACCCCGCCGAGCTGCCCGCCGCGATCATCAACCGGCTGCCGGTGCGCTACACCTTCGACAACCGCTACTTCAACGACACCTATGAGGGTCTGCCCGCCGAGGGGTACACGGCCTGGCTGCAGAACATGGCCGCCGACGACCGGATCGAGGTCCGGCTGGACACCGACTGGTTCGACGTCCGCGACGAACTGCGGGCGGAGTCCCCGGACGCCCCCGTCGTCTACACCGGCCCGCTGGACCGGTACTTCGACTACGTCGACGGCCGGCTGGGCTGGCGCACGCTCGATTTCGAGACCGAGGTGCTGCCGACCGGAGACTTCCAGGGCACCCCGGTGATGAACTACAACGACGTCGACGTCCCGTTCACCCGGATCCACGAATTCCGGCACTTCCATCCCGAACGGGACTACCCGGCCGACAAGACCGTGATCATGCGGGAGTTCTCCCGCTTCGCCGAGAACGACGACGAACCGTACTACCCGATCAACACCGAGGCCGACCGTGCCCTGCTGGCCGGCTACCGGGACCGGGCCCGTGCCGAAACGGCAAGTGCCGGAGTTCTTTTCGGTGGACGGTTGGGCACCTACCAGTACCTCGACATGCACATGGCGATCGCCAGCGCGCTCAACATGTACGACAACATCCTGGCCCCGCATCTGCGCGACGGCGCGCCGCTGCCGGCCCCAGACGAAAGCAGCAAAGCATGAGTGACATCCCCTCCGGCGCGCTCGACGGCGCCGAATCCCGGGCGGTCAGCCTGCTGTCCCGGGTGATCCTGCCGCGGCCCGGTGAACCGCTCGACGTGCGCAAGCTCTACATCGAGGAGTCGGCCACCAACGCGCGGCGGGCGCACGCCCCCACCCGCACCACCCTGGAGATCGGCGCCGAATCCGAGGTGTCGTTCGCCACCTATTTCAACGCCTTCCCGGCCAGCTACTGGCGGCGCTGGTCCATCCTGGAATCGGTGGTGCTACGCGTCGAGCTCAGCGGCAGCGCCCGGGTCGACGTGTACCGCTCCAAGGCAACCGGGGCGCGGATCACGGTGGGCGGCACTGAAATCGTCGAGTCCGGGGTCGCCGAGTTCGAGATCGGGCTGGAGCCGTTCGAGGACGGCGGCTGGATCTGGTTCGACATCACCACCGACACCGCGGTGACGGTGCGCAGCGCCGGCTGGTACGCGCCCATCCCGGCGCCCGGCGTGGCCGACATCGCGCTGGGCATCCCGACGTTCAACCGGCCCGCCGACTGCGTCGGCGCGCTGGCCGCACTGACCTCGGACCCCTTGGTGGACAAGGTGATCAGCGCGGTGATCGTCTCCGACCAGGGCACCAAGAAGGCCAAGGACCATCCCGGATTCGCCGCGGCGGCGGCCCCGCTGGGCGACCGGCTGACCATCCACAACCAGCCCAACCTCGGCGGGTCCGGCGGCTACAGCCGGGTCATGTTCGAGGCGCTGCGCAACACCGACTGCCAGCAGATCTTGTTCATGGACGACGACATCCGCATCGAGCCGGATTCGATCCTGCGGGCGCTGGCCCTGAGCCGGTTCGCCAAGGTGCCCACCCTGGTCGGCGGGCAGATGCTGAACCTGCAGGAGCCCTCGCACCTGCACGTGATGGGCGAGATGGTCGACGCGGAGAACTTCATGTGGACCGGCGCGGTCAACACCGAGTACGACCACAACTTCGCCAAGTACCCGCTCAACGACGAGGAGCACTACCGCAGCCGAATCCTGCACCGCCGCATCGACGTCGACTACAACGGCTGGTGGATGTGCATGATCCCGCGGCAGGTGGCGCAGGAGCTGGGCCAGCCGCTGCCGCTGTTCATCAAATGGGACGACTCCGAGTACGGCCTGCGCGCCGGTGAGCACGGCTACCCCACCGTGACGCTGCCGGGCGCGGCCATCTGGCACATGGCCTGGAGCGACAAGGACGACGCCATCGACTGGCAGGCCTACTTCCACCTGCGCAACCGGCTGGTGGTCGCGGCGCTGCACTGGGACGGGGACGTCAAGGGCCTGCTGGCCAGCCACCTCAAGGCGACCTTGAAACACCTTCTCTGCCTTGAATATTCGACAGTCGCCATCCAGAACAAGGCGATGGACGACTTCCTGGCCGGCCCGGAGCACATCTTCTCCATCCTGGAATCGGCGCTGCCCGAGGTGCGGGCCATGCGCCAGCAGTACCCCGATGCGGTGGTGCTGCCCAGCGCGACCGCGCTGCCCACCCCGTCGGACAAGAAGTGGCGCAAGAAGGTCAACATCCCCACCAGCCCGCTGTCCATCTCGTGGCGACTGGCCCGCGGTGTCGTGCACCAGCTCAAGCCGCACGATCCGGCGCACCACGTGCGCCCGCAGATCAACGTCGCCACCCAGGACGCCCGATGGTTCTCGCTGTGCAAGGTGGACGGGGTCACCGTCACCACCGCCGACGGCCGCGGCGTGGTGTACCGCCAGCGCGACCGCGCCAAGATGTTCGAGCTGCTGCGGGAATCGCTGAAGCGCCAAGCGCTGCTGGCGCGCAAGTTCAACCGGATGCGCAAGGTGTACCGCGCCGCACTGCCGGAGCTGACCAGCCCGCAGCGGTGGGAGGCGGTGCTCAACGCGCACGCCGACAGCACCTCCCTGGAAAAGGCCTGAGATGGCCGGTGACCTGACGCGCGAGGAGACCGCGCTGGTGGTGGTGCAGGCCACGCTGGCCGGCCGGCCGGGGGTGCTTCCGGCCGCGCGCGCCCTTTCGCATTTCGGTGAGCACAGCGCCGGCTGGGTCGGCGTCGCCGCCCTCGGCGCGGCGCTGCAGCCGCGGCACCGGCGGGCCTGGCTGGCCGCGGGCATCGGGGCCTTCGCCGCGCACGCGGCGGCGGTGCTGATCAAACGCGTCGTCAAACGCGAACGCCCGCACCACCCGGCGATCGCCGTCAACGTCGGCACCCCCAGCCGGCTGAGCTTCCCGTCCGCGCATGCCACCTCGACCACCGCGGCTGCCGTGCTGATCGGCCGGGCCACCGGCTCGCGCCTGCCGTGGCTGCTGGTACCCCCCATGGCGTTGTCGCGCTTGGTACTCGGCGTGCACTACCCGACGGACGTGCTCACCGGAGCGGCGGTGGGACTTGCCACCGCCAAAGCGGTTCAGGTCATCGCTGACAAGAAGGCGGGCTACTGATGAGTGACGGAGCGCCGGAATCGACTCTGGGCCCGCCGAAGAACCTGGCGAGCGGGCTGATCAAGGCGCTGCGTCCCCGTCAGTGGGTCAAGAACGTGTTGGTGCTTGCCGCACCGCTGGCGGCGCTGGGTACCGACGTGCACTACGACTACGGTTTCCTGGCCTCCCGGGTCGCGGTGGCCTTCGTGGTGTTCTCCATGGCCGCCTCGTGCATCTACCTGATCAACGACTCCCGTGATGTCGAGGCCGACCGCCAGCACCCGACCAAGCGGTTCCGCCCGATCGCGGCCGGGGTGGTCCCGGAGTCACTGGCCTACGGCCTGGCCGTCGTGCTGGGGGTGGCCGCGCTGGTCATCTCCTATGTCGTCAGCCCCAGCCTGGCCGTCGTCATCGCCGTCTACATCGGCATCCAACTGGCCTACTGTTTCGGGCTGAAACATCAAGCGGTGCTGGACATCTGCATCGTGTCCTCGGCCTACCTGATCCGGGCCATCGCCGGCGGTGCCGCGACCGACATCCAGCTGTCCCAGTGGTTCCTGCTGGTGATGGCCTTCGGTTCGCTGTTCATGGCGGCCGGCAAGCGCTACGCCGAACTTCAGCTGGCCGAACGCACCGGCGCCAAGATCCGCAAATCGCTGGAGAGCTACACCAGTTCGTATCTGCGCTTCGTCTGGACGCTGTCGGCCACCGCAGTGGTGCTCTGCTACGGGCTGTTCGCCTTCGAGCGTGACGGCGGCTCGGCCTCCTGGTGGGCCGTGTCCATCATCCCGTTCACCATCGCGATCCTGCGCTACGCCGTCGACATCGACGGCGGCGACGCGGGCGAACCCGAGGACATCGCCCTGCATGACCGCGTGCTGCAGCTGCTCGCCCTGGCGTTGATCGGAACAGTCGGTGCCGCTGTCTACTTCGGCTGACCGAGCCGGCCGCGCCGCGGCGACCCGCCTGTCCGGCTGGCCGTCGTTCCGCTACAGCGTGTCGGTGCGGATCAGCCTGTGGCTGTCGGTGCTGGTGGTGGCCGGCCTGTTCGGCTGGGGGGCATGGCAGCGACGCTGGATCGCCGACGACGGCCTGATCGTGTTGCGCACCGTGCGCAACCTGTTGGCCGGCAACGGCCCCGTCTTCAATGCCGGGGAACGGGTGGAGTCCAACACCTCCACCCTGTGGACGTATCTCATCTACGTGGTCAGCTGGATCAGCGGTCCGGTCCGCCTGGAGTACGTCGCGCTGACACTGGCACTGGTGCTCTCGGTGGCCGGCGTGGTGCTGTTGATGCTCGGGACCGGCCGGTTGTACGCGCCCGGCCTGCAGGGCAGGGCCGCGGTGTTGCTGCCGGCGGGCGCGCTCGTCTACATCGCGGTGCCACCGGCCCGCGACTTCGCCACCTCGGGGCTGGAAAACGGTTTGGTGCTCGCCTATCTCGGCCTGTTGTGGTGGCTGATGGTGTGCTGGTCGCAGGCGCCCAGGCTGCCCGAGGGGCGGCGGCAGGGCCCGGTGTTCCTGGGATCGCTGGCCTGCGTGGCCGGCCTGAGCGTGCTGGTCCGTCCGGAACTGGCGCTCATCGGCGGGCTGGCGCTGGTGATGATGGTGGTGGCCGAGCCGCGGTGGCGGCGGCGAGCGCTGATCATCGCGGCCGGTGGTGCACTTCCGGTGGGATATCAGATCTTTCGGATGGGGTATTACGGCCTGGCGGTGCCCCAGACGGCCATCGCCAAGGACGCCTCGGGTTCGAAGTGGGCCCAGGGTTTCGAGTATCTGACCAACTTCAACCGGCCCTATCTGCTGTGGCTGCCGCTGCTGCTGGTGATCCTGCTGGCGGTGGTGCTGGTGCGCGGCCGGTCGCATCCCTGGACCATCGGGCCCATCCGGTCCGGGTCCGCCGGGCGGTCCCTGGCCAGGATGGTGCAAAACCCCACGGCGGTGGTGGTTTTCATCGTCGGAAGTGGCCTGCTGCAAGGCGTGTACTGGGTGCGCCAAGGTGGTGACTTCATGCATGGGCGGGTGTTGCTCACCGCGCTGTTCTGCATGCTCGCGCCGGTGGCGGTGATCCCGGTCAGGGTGCCCGACGAGACCAAGGTCAGCCGCCGGACCGGCTATCTGCTGGCGGGGGCGACCAGCGTGTTGTGGCTGGCGATCGCGGGATGGTCACTGTGGGCGGCGAATTCGCCGGGAATGGGCGCCGACGCCACCCGGGTCACCTATTCCGGCATCGTCGACGAACGCCGGTTCTATGCCCAGGCCACCGGCCACGCCCACCCGCTGACCGCGGCCGACTACCTGGACTACCCGCGGATGCGCGCGGTGCTCACCGCCATCAACAACACCCCCGACGGCGCGCTGCTGCTGCCGTCCGGCGACTATGACCGCTGGGACGTGGTCCCGGCCATCCCGCCGCCGCCGGACAAGCCCTACCGCAACGGCGAAACCGGGCCGCACACAGTCTTTTTCACCAACATGGGCATGCTGGGGATGAACGTCGGCCTCGACGTCCGGGTCATCGACCAGATCGGTCTGGTGAACACCCTGGCGGCGCACACCGCCCGGCTGGAGGACGCCCGCATCGGTCACGACAAGAACCTGTTCCCGGACTGGGCGGTCGCCGAAGGACCCTTCCTCAAGGAACGTCCGTACATCCCGGCCTACCTGGACGAGGACTGGATCGCCCAGGCCGAGGTGGCGCTGAAGTGTCCGGAGACCGAAGTGATCCTGAACTCGGTGCGAGGCAAGCTGACGCCCCGGCTGTTCATCTCCAACCTCACCCATGCGCTGCAGTTCGGCAGTTACCGGATCGACCGGGTCCCGCTCTATGAGCTGTACCGGTGCGGTCTGCAGGCGCCGCCGCCGAAGAATCCGCCGTACACCGGGATGCCGGCCACCGGTCCGTAGCGCACGCGGTTTTGCGGGTGGCGTAACGCCGCGGCTATGTTGTGGCGATACAGGAAGCGTGGTGGCCCCGAACTCAACGGCGAGTTCACGGTGAGCGGCCCCCGCACTGGGACTCCGGCCTCGACATGCGACGCATCGCATTGCCTGTGAAACGGAATGGATTGACGCACATGGGTAGGACCGCTGCTGTGAGAACCGTCACATGGTTGCGGGCCGCTGTCGTGGCCCTGGTGGCCGTGATCGCCCCGGCAGCCGTGCTGCTGCCCGCCGCGCCGCCGGCCCAGGCGTTCTCCCGCGAAGGGCTGCCGGTCGAGTACCTCGATGTGTTCTCGCCGTCGATGAACCGCAATATCCGCGTCGAGTTCCAGGCAGGGGGTCCACACGCCGTCTACCTTCTGGACGGCATGCGCGCCCAGGACGACTACAACGGCTGGGATATCAACACCGCGGCGTTCGAATGGTTCTACGGCTCCGGCATCTCCGTCGTCATGCCGGTCGGCGGGCAATCCAGCTTCTACAGCGACTGGTACTCGCCGTCGACGTTCAACAACCAGGGCTACACCTACAAGTGGGAAACGTTCCTGACCAGTGAGCTGCCGCAGTGGCTGGCAGCGAACAAGCAGATCTCCACCTCCCGCAACGGTGTCGTCGGGCTGTCGATGGCCGGCGGGGCGAGCCTGATCCTGGCCGCCTACCACCCGCAGCAATTCAGCTACGCCGCATCGCTGTCCGGGTTCCTGAATCCGTCGACGGTGTTCATGAAGCAGGCCATCCGCGTCGCCATGCTGGACGCGGGCGGCTACAACGTGGACAACATGTGGGGCCCGCCGTGGGACCCGGCCTGGAAGCGCAACGACCCGGTGGAGCAGGTCGGCAAATTGGTGGCCAACGGCACCCGGCTGTGGATCTACTGTGCCCCCGGCGGTTCCACGCCGCTGGACGAGAACGCCGACCCGGGGCAGCAGTTCAACGCCGACAGCCTGGAGGGCCTCGCGATCGGCAGCAACAAGCGGTTCCAGGACCGCTACACCGCGGCCGGCGGCCGCAACGCGACCTTCCAGTTCCCGCCCGCAGGCAACCATTCGTGGGCGTACTGGGGCGCTCAATTGCAGGCCCTCAAACCCGATCTGATCGCCACCCTGAACGGGTGAGCGGGCATTCGTCGGAAGAGAGAAGTCACACAGACTTGTGGTTGACTACACGGGCAATGCGGCCCGGACCGGCGCACACCGACCGGGTGCGGCACACGACAGATGGGATAGGTAAGCAGTTATGAGTTTCGTTGGGAAAATTCGCGGCGCCACGCGCCGAGTGGTGGTCGCGGCAGCTGCTGCCGCGGTACTGCCCGGTTTGGTCGGCGTCGTCGGAGGCTCGGCGACTGCTGGTGCCTTCTCTCGGCCGGGCCTGCCGGTCGAATACCTGGACGTCCCGTCGGCCGGTATGGGCCGCGACATCCGGGTGCAGTTCCAGAGCGGCGGCGCGAACTCGCCGGCGGTCTACATGCTCGACGGCCTGCGTGCACAGGACGACTTCAAC
This sequence comes from Mycolicibacterium cosmeticum, assembly GCF_000613185.1. NCBI lineage: Bacteria > Bacillati > Actinomycetota > Actinomycetes > Mycobacteriales > Mycobacteriaceae > Mycobacterium > Mycolicibacterium cosmeticum. The sequence goes on along the minus strand of NZ_CCBB010000001.1, from coordinate 2,686,124 downwards.
GGCTGGGACATCAACACCGCCGCCTTCGAGTGGTACAACGGCTCGGGCATCTCGATGGTGATGCCGGTCGGTGGCCAGTCCAGCTTCTACTCCGACTGGTACAAGCCCGCCTGCGGCAAGACCGGTTGCACCACCTACAAGTGGGAGACCTTCCTGACCCAGGAACTGCCGGCGTGGCTGCAGGCCAACCGTCAGGTCAAGCCCACCGGTGGCGCGGCCGTCGGTCTGTCGATGGCCGGTTCGGCCGCGCTGACGCTGGCCATCTACCACCCCCAGCAGTTCATCTACGCCGGCTCGATGTCGGGCTTCCTGAACCTGTCCGAGGGCTGGTGGCCCTTCCTGGTGAACATCTCCATGGGTGACGCCGGTGGCTACAAGGCCGACGACATGTGGGGCAAGACCGGCGACGCCGGCAACGCCTGGAAGCGCAACGATCCGTTCGTGAACATCAACCAGCTGATCGCCAACAACACCCGGCTGTGGGTCTACTGCGGTAACGGCACCCCGTCGGACCTGTCGGCCGGCGTCAGCGGCGGCAACCTGTTCAACGCGAAGTTCCTCGAGGGCCTGACCATCCGCACCAACAAGACCTTCCGGGACACCTACATCGCCAACGGCGGCACCAACGCGGTGTTCAACTTCCCGGAGAACGGTGTGCACGACTGGCCGTACTGGGGCCAGCAGCTGCAGGCCATGAAGCCGGACATGCAGCGTGTGCTGGGAGCCGTGCCGACCGCCTGATCCGCGGCACCTGAGCAACGGCAACAGGCAAACAACGACAAGACGGGCGGCGGCGATCCTTCGGGGTCGCCGCCGTCGGTCGTTTCCGGACCGTTTCGAAAGCACCGCGCCGCAGTGATGTGATTCACTACAACCCGGGTGCTGGGGGATCGGCGATCAAGATGAGGTGGGCAATGAGGCTGGGCGAGCGAGGCGACGGGAACCACGCGCTGCATTCGGCCATCCGCAAGACCCTGCAGGCGACCTTTGCGGTGTTGCTGGCGATGGGCCTGTGGTCGGCGTCGGGCGCGGTGGACACCCCGGCCAGGGCCGACGGTATCGAGTACCTCATGGTGCCCTCGGCGGCCATGGGCCGCGATATCCCGGTGGCCTTTCAGGCCGGTGGCCCGCACGCGGTGTATCTGCTCGACGCCTTCAACGCCGGACCCGATGTGAGCAACTGGGTCGGCGCCGGCGCGTTCAACACCCTGGCCGGTAAGGGCATCTCGGTGGCCGCTCCGGCCGGCGGGGCGTTCAGCCTCTACACCAACTGGGAGATGGACGGCAGCAAGCAGTGGGAGACCTTCCTCACCGATGAGCTGCCCAACTGGCTGGCCGCCAACAAGGGCCTGGCGCCCAACGGGCACGGCATCGTCGGCGCCGCCCAGGGCGGTACCGCGGCCATCACGCTGGCCGAATTCCACCCGGACCGGTTCCGCTACGCCGGCTCCATGTCGGGCTTCCTGACCCCGTCCAACACCTTCCTCAACGGCGCCATCACGGCGGGCATGGCCCAGTTCGGTGGCGTCAACACCCAGGCCATGTGGGGCGCGGCGCAGCTGGGCCGGTGGAAGTGGCACGACCCGGACGTGCACGCACAGCTGTTGGTGGACAACAACACCCGGCTGTGGGTGTTCAGCCCGCAGACCCTGACGTGCAGCGACCCCGCCGCCATGATCGGCTACTGCGATCAGGCCCAAGGCAGTAACCGCACGTTCTATTCGCATTACCGCTCACTCGGCGGACGCAACGGGCACTTCGACTTCCCGACCGGTGGGCAGCACGACTGGGGCAGCTGGGGTCCGCAGTTGGCCGCGCTGGCCGGTGATTTGTCGGCCGCGATCCGCTAACGACATCTGGCCCACGGAGGCCGGCGCGCACAGCCGGTACCGTGGAGCCGTGCAGCGTAACCGGCGGTGGTCTGCGGGTCTGGCAAAGCGACCCGCGCTCGTGTTGACCCCGCTGATGCTCGCCTCCACGGCGGCGGCGGTGTGCGGCTGCTCGTTCAGCGACGACATGATCACCACGATCGGTCTGCCGTCCTCGCAATCGGCCGGGCATTCCGACGGGTTGGGCAGCATCGCGCCGCCCGCGGCCAGCGCTGCGGGCGGATACCGCGAACACATCCCCATGTCGAGCCAGCAGCAGTCCTACCTGGACGCGCTCGGGGCGGCCGGCGTGCACCCCTCCGACGACATGGTCGCGCTGACCATCGGGTCCTACGTGTGCCAGGCCCGCGCCGCCAAGCAGACCGATCAGGCCGTCTGGGATTTCGTGCTGCCCCTGGTGCGCGCCGATGTCCGGGAGGCACACATCAGCTCGGCGGCCCCGCCCGCGGGTGAGGTCAACGCCGCCACCTCCGACTACATTCGCATCGCGACCGAACAGCTCTGCTGATCCGCCCGGCGGCAGGACAGCAGCGCCTGAAGACATTCAGCTGAACTGAGGAGCGCTTCCGAACATGGCGACCAACAACCGCAAACGCCACCGGATCCTGGCGGTGGCCGCGGCGGCGGCCGTCGCGGTCCTGGTGGCGGTCATCGTCGCCGCGTTGGTGGTCTGGCTGCGGCAGCCGGAGACACCGCCGCTGGCCACCCCGCCCACCGCGCCGCCCTCGGGTGTGCCGAGTACGGGGCCGTCGCCGAGTAAACCGCGCCCGGAATCCCAGGATGCCAGCTGTCCCGATGTCTACGTGCTGTCCATCCCCGGCACGTGGGAATCCTCGCCGGCGCTCGATCCCAACAACCCGGTGCAATTCCCGAACGCGCTGCTGCTCAACGTCACCAACCCGCTGCTGCAGCAGTTCGGCAGCGACCGGGTGCAGGTGTACACGGTGCCCTACACCGCGCAGTTCCATAACCCGTTCTCCGCCGACGGGCAGATGTCCTACAACGACTCGCGCGCCGAGGGCACCAAGAAGGCGATCCAGGCGCTCACGGACATGAACAACAAGTGCCCACTCACCAGCTACGTCATCGTCGGCTTCTCGCAGGGCGCGGTGATCGGCGGCGACATCGCCTCCGACATCGGCAACGGCCGCGGCCCCGTCGACCAGGACCTGGTGCTGGGCGTGACGTTGATCGCCGACGGTCGCCGGCAGGACGGGGTGGGGCAGAGCCTGCCTGCCAACCCGCCGGGGCAGGGCGCGGAGATCACGCTGCACGAGGTGCCCATGCTGTCGGCGCTGGGGCTGGCGATGACGGGTCCGCGCGACGGTGGTTTCGGGGCGCTCAACGACCGCGTCTACCAGATCTGCGGTAACGGCGACCTGATTTGCGCCGCGCCGGAACAGGCCTTCTCCGTCGGGAACCTGCCCAAGACGTTGGAGACGTTGCTCGGCAGCACCGCCGGTCCGGTGCACGCGCTGTACAACACCCCTCAGTTCTGGAGCCTGGACGGTCAGACGGCCACCCAGTGGACCGAGCAGTGGGCCCGCAACCTGGTGGAGAACGCACCGCATCCCAAGCACGGATGAAACTCCTTGCGACTCGCGGGTAACCAGATTTGGCCTGCGAGAATCGGTCCCCTAACATTAAGAGAAAACTAAGAGCGGCGTGCGGTCGTCGACGGGGGGAATCGGGCGCCCCGGGTACGATCGCCGGGGCTCGTGATGACCGCGTGCGATGTGCTGTGACAGGAGAGTTTGATGCCGTTCCATAACCCGTTCATCAAGGACGGTCAGATCAAGTTCCCCGACGGCGCCAGCATCGTCCAGCACGTCGAGCGCTGGGCCAAGGTGCGCGGCGACAAGCTCGCGTACCGGTTCCTCGACTTCTCCACCGAACGCGACGGCGTCGCGCGCGACCTGACCTGGTCGCAGTTCAGCGCCCGCAACAAGGCACTCGGCGCCCGGCTGCAGCAGGTCACCCAGCCCGGTGACCGGGTCGCCATCCTGTGCCCGCAGAACCTGGACTACCTGGTCGCGTTCTTCGGCGCCCTGTACGGCGGGCGCATCGCGGTGCCGCTGTTCGACCCGTCCGAGCCCGGGCACGTCGGCCGTCTGCACGCGGTGCTCGACAATTGCCACCCGTCGGCCATCCTGACCACCACCGAGGCCGCCGAGGGCGTACGCAAGTTCTTCCGCAGCCGCCCGGCCAATCAGCGCCCGCGTGTCATCGCCGTCGACGCGGTGCCCGACGACGTCGCCGCCACCTGGGTCCATCCGGAGGATCCGGACGAGACCACCATCGCCTATCTGCAGTACACCTCGGGGTCCACCCGTATCCCGACCGGTGTGCAGATCACCCACCTCAACCTGGCCACCAACGTGGTGCAGGTGATCGAGGCGCTGGAAGGCGAGGACGGCGACCGCGGCCTGTCCTGGCTGCCGTTCTTCCACGACATGGGCCTGATCACCGCGCTGCTGGCGCCGATGATCGGCTACTACTTCACCTTCATGACCCCGGCCGCCTTCGTGCGCCGTCCGGAACGCTGGATCCGCGAACTCGCCCGCAAGGAAGGCGACACCGGCGGCACCATCTCGGTGGCGCCCAACTTCGCCTTCGACCACGCGGCCGCCCGCGGCGTGCCGAAGGAGGGCTCGGAGCCGCTGGACCTGTCCAACGTCAAGGCCGTGCTCAACGGCAGCGAGCCCATCTCGGCGGCCACCGTGCGCCGCTTCAACGAGGCGTTCGGCCCGTACGGCTTCCCGGCCAAGGCCATCAAGCCGTCCTACGGCCTGGCCGAGGCGACGCTGTTCGTATCGACCACCCCGTCGGCCGAAGAACCCAAGATCATCACCGTCGATCGGGACGCACTCAACAACGGGCGCATCGTCGAGGTGCCCGAGGACTCCCCGACAGCCGTCGCCCAGGCCTCGGCGGGCAAGGTCGGCATGGCCGAGTGGGCGGTCATCGTCGATGCCGAGAGTGCCACCGAGCTGCCCGACGGCCAGGTCGGTGAGATCTGGATCAGCGGCCAGAACATGGGCACCGGGTACTGGGGCAAGCCCGAGGAGACCCGGGAGGTGTTCCAGAACACCCTCAAGTCGCGGACCAACCCGTCGCACGCCGAGGGCGCGGCCGACGACGCCACCTGGGTGCGCACCGGCGACTACGGCGCCTTCTACGACGGTGACCTCTACATCACCGGCCGCGTCAAGGATCTGGTCATCATCGACGGCCGCAACCACTACCCGCAGGATCTGGAGTACTCGGCGCAGGAGGCCAGCAAGGCACTGCGCACCGGGTACGTGGCGGCCTTCTCGGTGCCGGCCAACCAGCTGCCCGACGAGGTCTTCGAGAACGCCCACGCCGGTATCAAGCGCGACCCCGACGACACCTCGGAGCAGTTGGTGATCGTCGCCGAGCGGGCGCCTGGCGCGCACAAGCTCGAGGTGGGTCCGATCGCCGACGACATCCGCGCCGCCATCGCGGTGCGCCACGGCGTCACCGTCCGCGACGTGCTGCTGACCGCCGCCGGCGCGATCCCGCGGACCTCCAGCGGCAAGATCGGCCGCCGCGCGTGCCGGGCCGCCTACCTCGACGGCAGCCTGCGCAGCGGCAAGATCGCCAACGCCTTCCCGGACGAAGCTGACTGACACCCGCACACAACCGGCCCGTCATCCAGGCCGCACGGCGGCGAAAGTGAATGAGAATGACTGAAAACAGCGAGAATTCGCAGAACTCTGAAACTGGCCCGGTGCGCCCTGACCTGACGGTCAACGAGATGCGCGACTGGCTGCGCAACTGGATCGCCAACGCCACCGGCCAGCCGGCCGACAGCATCAACGACGCGGCGCCCATGGTCGAGCTCGGCCTGTCCTCCCGCGACGCGGTGGCGATGGCCAGCGATATCGAGGACTTCACCGGGGTCACCGTGACGGCCACCATGGCCTTCCGGCATCCCACCATCGAGGCGCTGGCCCAGGTGATCGTCGAGGGCGAACCCGAGCCTGCCAGCGGCGAGGACGAGGACTGGTCACGCCCGGAGGGCGTGGAGGACATCGCCATCGTCGGTGTCGCGACCCGCTTCCCCGGCGACATGAACACCCCCGCCGAGATGTGGACGGCGCTGCTGGAAGGCCGCGACGCCATCACCGACCTGCCCGAGGGCCGCTGGGAGGAGTTCCTGGGTGAGCCGCGGATCGCCGAGCGGGTGGCCAAGGCCCGCACCCGCGGCGGCTACCTCTCCGATATCAAGGGGTTCGACGCCGAGTTCTTCGCGCTGTCGAAGATGGAGGCCGACAACATCGATCCGCAGCAGCGGATGGCCCTCGAGCTGACCTGGGAGGCGCTCGAGCACGCCCGGATCCCGGCGTCGAGCCTGCGCGGCGGCAACGTCGCGGTGTACATCGGCAGCTCCAACAACGACTATTCCTACCTGTCGCTGGCCGATCCGACGGTCACCCACCCGTACGCCATCACCGGCAACCAGACCGCGATCATCGCCAACCGGGTGTCCTACTTCTACGATTTCCGCGGCCCGTCGGTGTCGGTGGACACCGCGTGCTCCAGCTCGCTGGTCGCCGCGCACCAGGGTGTGCAGGCGCTGCGCTCGGGTGAGGCCGACGTCGCCGTCGTCGGTGGCGTGAACGCACTGATCACCCCGCTGGTGACCATCGGCTTCGACGAGGTCGGCGGCGTGCTGGCCCCGGACGGCCGGATCAAGTCGTTCTCCTCGGACGCCGACGGGTACGCCCGCTCCGAGGGTGGCGGCATGCTGGTGCTCAAGCGGGTGTCCGACGCCCGCCGCGACGGCGACCAGATCCTGGCGGTCATCGCGGGCAGCGCGGTCAACCACGACGGCCGGTCCAACGGCATGCTGGCGCCGAATCCCGACGCGCAGGAAGCGGTGCTGCGCAAGGCCTACAAGGACGCCGGTATCGACCCGCGCGTCGTCGACTATGTCGAGGCGCACGGCACCGGAACGATCCTCGGCGACCCGATCGAGGCCGACGCGCTGGGCCGGGTCATCGGCCGGGGCCGCGCCGCGGACAAGCCCGCGCTACTGGGTGCGGTGAAATCCAATGTGGGACACCTGGAGTCGGCCGCCGGTGCGGCCAGCCTGGCCAAGATGACGCTGGCGCTGCAGCACGACAAGCTGCCGCCGTCCATCAACTACGCGGGCCCCAACCCCTACATCGACTTCGACAAGGAACACCTCAAGGTCAACGACACCGTCTCGGACTGGCCGCGTTACAGCGGGCACGCCATCGCCGGTGTGTCGGGCTTCGGCTTCGGCGGCGCCAACGCGCACCTGGTGCTGCGCGAGGTGCTGCCCTCGGATCTGGTCGAACCGGAGCCGGAACCCGAGGCGGTGCAGGAGAAGTCGTCCGACGATGCCGCGGCCGAGTTCGTCGGCGGCATCCAGATGAACGAGTACGGCGAGTTCGAGCAGGAGTACCCGAGCTACGAGGAAGGCTCCTTCGAGCTGCCGGGTCTGACGGAGGCGGCCCAGCGTCTGATCGAGGCAGGCCGTCAGGAGCTGGAGAGCAAAGAGCCGCCGAATCCGATTGTGCCGCTGGTTATCTCGGGCTTCCTGACGTCCCGCAAGAAGGCCGCCGCGGCCGAACTGGCCGACTGGATCGACAGTGAGGACGGCCGCGCCGCGTCGCTGGAGTCGATCGGCCGGTCGCTGTCGCGGCGCAACCACGGCCGGTCCCGCGCGGTGGTGCTGGCGCACGACCACGACGAGGCCGTCAAGGGCCTGCGGGCGATCGCCGAGGGCAAGCAGAGCCCGCTGGTGCTCTCCGCCGACGGACCCGTCACCAACGGCCCGGTCTGGGTGCTGGCCGGTTTCGGCGCGCAGCACCGCAAGATGGGCAAGGACCTCTACCTGCGCAACGAGGTCTTCGCGGAGTGGATCAACAAGGTCGACGCGCACATCCAGGACGAGCGCGGCTACTCCGTGGTGGAGTTGATCCTCGACGACGCCATCGACTACACCAACGAGACCTGCGAGTACCCCATCGAGGTCGTCCAGACGGTGATCTTCGCCATCCAGATCGCCCTGGGTGAGCTGCTCAAGCATCACGGCGCCCATCCCGGTGCGGTGGTGGGACAGTCGCTCGGCGAGGCGGCCGCGGCGTACTTCTCCGGCGGCCTGTCGCTGGCCGACGCGACCCGCACCATCTGCTCGCGCGCCCACCTCATGGGTGAGGGCGAGGCGATGCTGTTCGGTGAGTACATCCGCCTGATGGCGCTGGTCGAGTACTCCGCCGACGAGATCAAGACCGTCTTCTCGGACTTCCCCGGTCTGGAGGTCTGCGTATACGCCGCCCCCACCCAGACCGTCATCGGAGGCCCGCCCGAGCAGATCGACGCGATCGTCGCCCGTGCCGAGTCCGAGGGCAAGTTCGCCCGCAAGCTGCAGACCAAGGGCGCCAGCCATACCCAGCAGATGGACCCGCTGCTGGGTGAGCTCTCCGCCGAGATCCAGGGCATCCAGCCGCACCCGTTGCAGACGGCGTACTTCTCGACGGTGCACGAGGGCAAGCTGATCCGCGCGGGCGCCGAGCCGATCCACGATGTGGAGTACTGGAAGAAGGGCCTGCGGCACAGCGTCTACTTCACCCACGGCATCCGCAACGCCGTCGACAACGGGCACACCACCTTCCTGGAGCTGGCCCCGAACCCGGTGGCGCTCATGCAGGTCGGCCTGACCACCGCCAGCGCGGGCTTGCACGACGCGCAGCTCATCGCGACGCTGGCGCGCAAGCAGGACGAGGTCGACTCGATGACCACGGCCATGGCCCACCTGTTCGTGCACGGCCACGACCTGGACCCGCGCACGCTGTTCGGGCCCGGCGAGTTCGCCGCCATCCCGCCCACCCGGTTCAAGCGCAAGGCGCACTGGCTGGACGCCCGGTTCTCCGGTGACAACTCGGTGTTGATGCCGGGCACCCACGTGGCGACCCCGGACGGCAGGCACGTGTGGGAGTACGCCCCCAACGGGGAGACCGATCTGGCCGCGCTGGTGAAAGCCGCTGCGACCCAGGTGCTTCCGGATGCCGTGTTGACGGCGTTCGAGCAGCGCGCCGTCCCCGGCGCCGACGCGCGGCTGGTCACCACGCTGTCCCGCCATCCCGGTGGCGCCACCGTGCAGGTGCACGCGCGCATCGGCGAGTCCTTCACCCTGGTGTACGACGCCGTGGTGACCCGCAACGGCAGTGCCGCGACACTGCCGGTGGCCACCGGTGCGGCCGTGGCCATCGCCGGGGACGCGGTGGTCGGGCAGCTACCGGCGGAAGGCGCCGCGGCGTCCGATGATGGCGCTGATGTGGCCATCCTCCAGGACAACCTGACCGCCGGCGCCGGCCTGGCCGCGCAGTTCGCCAAGTGGTCACCGGATTCCGGTGAGACGGTGGCCGACCGGCTCGGCGCCATCGTCGGCGGCGCCATGGGGTATGAGCCCGAGGACCTGCCGTGGGAGGTGCCGCTGATCGAGCTCGGCCTGGATTCACTGATGGCCGTGCGGATCAAGAACCGCGTCGAGTACGACTTCGACCTGCCGCCCATCCAGCTGACCGCGGTGCGCGACGCCAACCTGTACAACGTCGAGGAACTGATCAAGTACGCGATCGAGCACCGCGACGAGGTCGACCAGATCGCCGAATCCCAGAAGGGGCAGACCGCCGAGGAGATCGCGGCCGCGCAGGCCGAACTGCTGGGTGGCGCCTCCACGGTGGCCGAGCTGGAGGCCAAGCTGGCCGAGGCCGGGCATCCGTTGGCGCAGAAGGAGACCGAGGACTCGGCGGCCGCCGACATTCCGGCCCCGCCGACGGATCCGAGTGGCCCCGCTGCGAATGCCGCTGCGGCTGCGGCCATCCCGGCCCCACCGACAAACCCGTCCGGTCCCAGCAAGGCGACCGCCGCGGCGGCCGCGGCCAAGGTGCTGACCCAGGAGGCCGTCACCGAGGCGCTCGGCGCCGACGTGCCGCCGCGGGACGCGGCCGAGCGGGTCACCTTCGCCACCTGGGCGATCGTCACCGGCAAGTCGCCGGGCGGCATCTTCAACGAGCTGCCCGCCCTGGAGGCGTCGGCCGCCGAGAAGATGGCCCAGCGCCTGTCCGAACGCGCCGAGGGCACCATCACCGTCGAGGACGTGGTGGGCGCCAAGACCATCGAAGAACTCGCGACGGTGGTGCGCAACCAGCTCGAGGACGGCATGGTCGACGGTTTCGTGCGCACCCTGCGGGCGCCGAAAGAGGGTTCAGCCGCTGTGCCCTTGTTTGTCTTCCATCCCGCCGGGGGGTCGACGGTGGTCTACGAGCCACTGATCAAGCGGCTGCCCGCCGACACCCCGGTGTACGGCATCGAACGGGTCGAGGGATCCATCGAGGAACGGGCCGCCGAGTACGTGCCCAAACTGCTGGAGCTGCACAAGGGTCCGTTCCTGCTCGCCGGCTGGTCGCTCGGCGGGGCGCTGGCCTACGCCTGTGCGATCGGCCTCAAGCAGCACGGCGCCGATGTGCGGTTCGTCGGCCTGATCGACTGTGTGCGCCCCGGTGTACCGATCGACCAGTCGCAGGCGGGGATGCGGGCCCGCTGGGACCGCTACGCCCGGTTCGCCGAGCGCACCTTCAACGTCGAGATTCCCGAGATCCCCTACGAGGAACTGGAGAAGCTCGACGACGAGGGCCAGGTGAAGTTCGTGCTGGACATCGTGGCGCAGAGCGGGGTGCAGATCCCGGGCGGCATCGTCGAGCATCAGCGCACGTCGTACCTGGACAACCGGGCACTGGACACCATCGAACTGCGGCCCTACGACGGTCACGTCACGCTGTACATGGCCGACCGCTACCACGATGACGCGATCGTGTTCGAGCCCGCCTACGCCACCCGCCAGCCCGACGGCGGCTGGGGCGAAGCCGTCAAGGACCTGGAGGTGGTGCACATCGGTGGCGAGCACATCCAGGCCATCGACGAGCCCTATATCGCCAAGGTCGGTGCGCACATGAGCGAGGCCATCAACCGTATCGAGAACGAAGCGACGGATAGCCCGGCAGAGAAGGACGCGAACAAGTGACGGAAACCCCGACGGCACAGCCCGCGGCCACCACGGCCGAGAAACTGGCCGAGCTGCGCGAGAAGTTGGCGCTGGCCCAGGATCCCGGTGACGAGAAGGCCAAGGCCCGCCGCGACAAGAAGGGCATCCCGTCGGCGCGGGCGCGTATCCACGCCCTGCTGGATCCGGGCAGCTTCCTGGAGATCGGCGCGCTGGCCCGCACCCCGGGTGACCCGAACGCGTTCTACGGCGACGGCGTGGTCACCGGGCACGGCACCATCGACGGCCGCCCGGTCGGGGTGTTCAGCCACGACCAGACGGTGTTCCAGGGGTCGGTCGGGGAGATGTTCGGCCGCAAGGTGGCCAAGCTGATGGAGTGGGTCGCCATGGTCGGCTGCCCGATCATCGGCATCAACGACTCGGCCGGTGCCCGCATCCAGGACACCGCGACCTCACTGGCCTGGTACGCCGAACTCGGCCGGCGCCACGAGATGCTGCGCGGCCTGGTCCCGGAGATCTCCCTGATCTTCGGCAAATGCGCCGGCGGCGCGGTGTATTCGCCGATCCAGACCGACCTGATCGTCGCGGTGCGCGACCAGGGCTACATGTTCATCACCGGCCCGGACGTCATCAAGGATGTCACCGGTGAGGACGTCACCTTCGACGAGCTGGGCGGCGCCGACGTGCAGGCCGAGCGCGGCAACATCCACAAGGTGGTCGAGTCCGAGGCGGCGGCCTACCAGTACGTCCGCGACTACCTGAGCTTCCTGCCGCCCAACCACTTCGACGATGCGCCGATCGTCAACCCGGGCCTGGAACCCGAAATCACCGCGTCCGACCTGGAGCTCGACACGATCGTGCCGGACTCGGACAACCAGGCCTACGACATGCACGAGGTCCTGCTGCGCATCTTCGACGACGGTGACGTCTTCGAGATCGCCGACCAGCGCAGCCCGTCCATGATCACCGCCTTCGCTCGGGTGGACGGCCGTCCGGTCGGCGTCATCGCCAACCAGCCGATGCACATGTCCGGTGCGGTGGGCAACGAGGCGTCGGACAAGGCCGCCGGTTTCATCCGGTTCTGCGACTCGTTCAACCTGCCGCTGGTCTTCGTCGTCGACACCCCCGGTGCCATGCCGGGCGTCGAAGAGGAGAAGGGCGGCATCATCAAGCGCGGTGGCCGGTTCTTCAACGCCATCGTGGAGGCCGACGTGCCGAAGGTGACCATCATCGTGCGCAAGGCGTACGGCGGTGGTTACGCGGTGATGGGCTCCAAGCAGCTGTCCGCCGACCTGAACTACGCCTGGCCCACCGCGCGGATCGCGGTGATCGGCGCCGAGGGTGCGGCGCAGCTGCTGGTCAAGCGCTTCCCGGATCCCACCGCGCCGGAGGTGCAGAAGATCCGCGCCGACTTCATCGAGGGGTACAACCTCAACCTGGCCACCCCGTGGATCGCCGCCGAGCGCGGCTACATCGACGGCGTCATCGAGCCGCACCAGACCCGGCTGCTGCTGCGCAAGTCCCTGCATCTGTTGCGGGACAAGCAGAATCTGAAGAAGGTGCAGCGCAAGCACGGCCTGACGCCGCTGTAACCGATGACGACGGGGGTGGTGGTGGGCGGCGGCCCCAACGGGCTGGCCGCCGCTGTCACCCTGGCCCGGGCCGGCGTCCAGGTCACCGTGCTGGAGGCGGCCGATCGGGTCGGTGGCGGCGTCCGGTCCGGGGAAGCGATCATCCCCGGCTTGGTGCACGATCACTGCGCGGCCATCCACCCGATGGCCGTCGGCTCACCCTTCCTTGCCGGACTGGACCTCGCGCGGCACGGATTGCGTTGGCGCTGGCCCGAAATCGACTGCGCACACCCGCTCGATGACGGCGGCGCCGGACTGCTGTACCGCAGCGTCGAGGCCACCGCGGCGGCTCTGGGCGCCGACGGTGCGCGGTGGCGGGCCCTGTTCGCCGGCCCGGTCAGCCGGTACGACCTGCTGGAGCGCGACATCCTGGGGCCGCTGCTGCACGTGCCGAAACACCCACTGGCCCTTGCCCGGTTCGGCCTGCCGACGCTGCTGCCGGTCACGGTGCTGACCCGGGCGTTCCGGACGCCGGCCGCCGCGGCCCTGTTCGGCGGCGTCGCCGCGCACACCTTCCGCCCACTGCAGCTGCCGATGACCTCGGCGATCGGCCTGGGCATCGTGACCACCGGGCACCGGCACGGCTGGGCCGTCGCCGAAGGCGGCTCGCAGGCGATCGCCGATGCGTTGGCCGCGACACTGGCCGACCTCGGCGGCACCGTGCAGACCGGGGTGCGGATCGATGCCGCCGCCCAGCTGCCGCGTGCCGACGTGACGGTTTTCGACCTGGCACCCACCGCGGTGGCCGGCATCCTCGGTGACCGGCTGCCCCTGCGGGTCGGCCGGGCGCTGCGGCGGTTCCGTTACGGCCCAGGGGCTTTCAAGGTGGACTTCGCCGTCGAGGGTGGGGTGCCCTGGACGAACCCGGGGGCGCGCCGCGCCGGCACCGTGCACCTGGGCGGGGAGCTGGCCGAGATCGCCGCCACCGAACGCGATATCCAGGCCGGCCGCATGCCGGCCCGCCCGTTCATCATCGTCGGCCAGCAGTACCTGGCCGATCCGGGCCGCTCGGTCGGCGACATCCACCCGGTCTACGCGTATGCGCACGTGCCGCACGGGTACGGCGGGGACGCCACCGAGGCGATCATCGGGCAGTTCGAACGCTTCGCACCCGGTTTCCGCGACCGGGTGGTGGGCATGGCGGTCCGGTCGACCACCGAGATGTCGGTGTACAACCCCAACTACGTCGGCGGTGACATCAACACCGGCGCCAAGGACATCCGCCAGCTGGTCTTCGGGCCGCGGCCCACGCTGCACCCCTACCGGCTCGGCATCCCCGGCATGTACCTGTGCTCGGCGGCCACCCCGCCCGGCCCCGGTGCCCACGGCATGTGCGGCGCCCATGCCGCCGCCGACGCGCTGGCGTATCTGCGGCGCTGACAGTGTGAGCGAGGGGCCCCGCGACCGCGCTGACCAGGTGCGCACCGGTACCTGCGAAGATGCGGCACACCAGCTCTGATCAGCCATTACACTTCGGCCATGCCGCTCGAGGAAGGCCAGGTGATCGCCGGGTACACCGTCGTACGGTCACTGGGCGCCGGCGGCATGGGGGAGGTGTACCTCGCCCAGCATCCGCGGCTGCCCCGCCGGGACGCGCTCAAGGTGCTCGGCGCCACCGTGTGCGCGGACTCCGAATACCGGCAGCGCTTCGAACGGGAGGCCGATATCGCGGCCACGCTGTGGCACCCGCACATCGTCGAGGTGCACGACCGTGGTGACGTCGACGGGCAGCTGTGGATCGCCATGGACTACGTCGAGGGCACCGATGCCGGGGCACTGCTCGCCGAGCGCTACCCGGACGGGATGCCCGCCGACGACGTGGTGCGCATCGTCACCGCGGTCGCCGAGGCGCTGGATTACGCCCACCAGAAGGGCCTGCTGCACCGCGACGTGAAGCCGGCCAACATCCTGATCTCCAATCCGGGTACACCCGACGAACGAATCCTGTTGGCGGACTTCGGTATCGCCCGCCGGGCCGGTGAGAGCAGCAATCTGACCGGCACCAACATGACCGTCGGCACGGTGGCGTACGCGGCGCCCGAACAGCTGACCGGCGCCGAGATCGACGGCCGCGCCGATCAGTACGCACTGGCGGCCACCGCCTACCAACTGCTCACCGGGGCACCGCCGTTCCAGCACTCCAACCCGGCGGTGGTGATCAGTGCGCACCTGACCGCGAACCCGCCACCCATCGGTGACCGCCGGCCCGAATTATCCAGTCTCGGTCCGGTTTTCGACAGGGCGCTGGCGAAGAACCCGGTGCAGCGGTACGGCCGGTGCATGGACTTCGTCCGCGCCCTGGAACACCGCATCGGGACGCCGGGATCCGACGCCACCATGCTCGCCGTGCCGGCGTCGGGGCCGCGGCACGCCAAGGCGCACGCCGTCCCCGCCAGATCGCGGTCCAAACTGCTCATCCCCGCCGTGGTGGTGCTGGTGGCGATCGTGGCCGCCGCGGTCGCGTTCGCCTTCGGCGCGTTCAGCGGGTCCGGCAGCGCGCCGGCGACCCAGCAGGCCAAACCCACCCCGACCCCGGCGCCACCCCCGCAGGCCCCACCGATCCCAGTCGTGGTGATCGGCGCCGACTGCGCGACCCTGGGCGCGGCCGGCGTCGCCGAGTCCGGGGCACCGGCCTACTGCGCCCAGCTGCCGGATTCGAGCACCACCATCTGGTCGCTGAGCCAGCAGGTGACGCAGCCGTCCGCGCCCGCCGCCACGCCCAGCGAGGGCGAGCAGACCTATGCCCCCGAAACCGAGGGACCGGTGCGGGTATGCGTGGACCAGACCCATCAGACGCGGCTGAAATGCCTCGAGGACATCATGCGCGGCAACGGCAGAGCCTGATGTCCGATGAGCCGCCGCCGGCGGTGAAGCTCGCCGCCGGCATGGCTGCCACCGCCGTGGGCGGGGCGGCCGCGGTGTATCGGGGCGCCGAGCGGCTGCCGGTGATCGGCCATCTGCTGCATGAGACCCGCACCGGCCTGGCCGCCCGCGGCGAGCGGGCCATCGAACCGGTGACGGCGGTGATCGTCGCGGTCGCGGTGCAGCTGGTGGAGCGGGTGCTCGACGAACTCGACCTCAACGAACTGGTGCGGCGCAGGGTGGATCTGGTGGCACTGGCCGACGAGGTGGTCGAGGGAATCGACCTGCAGGCCATCATCCGGCAGTCCACCGAGTCCGTCACCGCCGAGGTCATGACCGACGTGCGCAGCCAGGGCGAACGAGCCGACGATCTGGTGGCCGGTTTCGTCGACCGACTGTTGGGCCGCGACCGTGTCTGATGCCCGCACCGCGGGCGTGTCTGATAGCCGCACCGCGGGCGTGCCTGAGACCCGTACCGCCGGTGTCGTCAGCCGCGGTATCGCCGCCGTGATCGACCTGGTGGTCGTCGGGGTCGTGATGGCGGCGATCTATCTCGGTCTGCTGCTGACCCGGTTGATGTTCCATCCCGCCGCGTTCCGGGTGCCCACCGTCGGTGCGGTGTTCTCCACCGCGGTGCTGTTCGTCGTCGCCGTCGGTTACCTGACCGCGTGCTGGGCGGTCTCGGGCTGCACGGTGGGGTCGGTGACCATGGGGCTACGGGTAACTGGGCGCAGCGGGAACCGGCTGACACCCGCGGTCGCGCTGTTACGCGCCGTTGCCTGTGTGTTGCTGCCCGTCGGGTTGCTGTGGGTGGCCGTGGACCGGCGGCGAAGGTCCTTGCAGGACATCGTGTTCGGCAGCCGGGTCAGTTATGTGCGGCCCTGACCCAAAGTCCTGCGGGCAGCGCCGATCCGGAGTTGGATGGCGGTATGTCGAACCACTTCACCGGTCTGTCCCTCGGCCCACCGCTCGGTGACCAACGCCTGGATCTGTGCGATCTGTACGCGTTTCAGTCACCGGCCAACCCCGCCAACACCGTGCTGATCCTCAACGCCAACCCGAACGCCGACGCCTTGCATCCCGGCGCCATCTACCGGCTCGCCATCGACAACGACGGCGACCTGCGCAACGACATCGCGTTCAGTTACGTCTTCTCCGAGCCCGTGCAGGACCGCCAGACCGTCGACGTCTACCTCGCGGTCGGTGCGGAGGCCCGATCACCGGAAGCGGTGGGGGAGCGGATCTTCGACGCCGTACCGGTGTCCTTCGACAAGGCGCCCGTCATCGCCCGCGAGGGTGAGTACCTGTTTTTCGCGGGGGCGCGCAGCGATGCGTTCTTCTTCGACTTCGACGGGATCAAGAACCTGTTCGACATCACCGGCGGACGGAATTTCACCGCACCGCATCTCGGCGGCGAATCACCGTGGACCGGTGTGGATTCCAATATCGAGGCCAATGTGTGCTCGATGGTGCTGGAGTTGCCGACGGTGAAACTCGGTGCGGCACCGGACATCAGGATCTGGGGCCGGTGCAGCGTGCGCCGCGACGGTGAGCTGGTGCACGTGGACCGGGCCGGACACCCCTCGGTGAGCAGCTTCTTCAACACCGATGAGACCAAGGAGGAGTACAACGCCAGCGAACCCGTCCATGACCGCACCCGCTGGCTGGGTCAGTTCGTCCACCTGCTCGGCCACACCGGCGGCTACTCGCACGACGAGGCGGTCGCCGCGATCGACGCCGAAGGCATCTTGCCCGACATGCTGACCTACAACCCGGCCGAGCCCGCCAAGTACCCGAACGGCCGGGTGTTCACCGACGATGTCATCGACTACCGGCTGGCCTCGCTGACCAAGGGCGAGTGCCCGCCGAGCGGCCTGCACCCGCACACCGACACCCTGGACGTCTTCCCGTATCTGGGGCCGCCGCACTAGGGACCGCGTCGACAAACCGCTGTCGAGTGGGTAGCGTAGCGCGCGCTAATGAAAACCATTGTCGAAATCGACGGGCGGTGGGGTGATGCGTGAGCCGCACATCCGGTGCCGCGGCGACAGCCGCGCGCGCGGCTTGATGCATGCACAATGGCGTCTGCGGGCGCGTTGCCGGGGGATGTCGGCCGACATCTTCTTTCCGCCGGATCACGAGAGCCGGGTGCGTCGAGCCGAGCGTGAAGAGGCCGCCAAGCGCATCTGCCGGGCATGTGCGGTGCAAGCGAAGTGCTTTGACCATGCCGTCAAAAATGTTGAACCACACGGTATCTGGGGTGGTACCACACCCGGTGAGCGACGGCGGCTGGAACGGCAAGCTGGCGAGTAGTCTGAAACGAATTTGCCGGACGGGAAGGGGATGGCCTGATGGTGTGGCACGGATTGGTGGCAAAGGCCGCGTCCACGGTGGTCACGGGTGCGGTGGGAGTGGCCGCGTACGAGGCGTTACGGAAGACCGCGGCCAAGCTGCCCGCACGGGAAGCGACTGTGACGGTGACCGCCTGGGGTCTGCGTGGGGTGCGCAAGGCCGAAGAGAGCGCCGAGCGCGCCCGCCTGGCCGTCGGGGACGTGGTCGCCGAGGCGCGCGAACGCATCGGTGAGGAGGCGCCTCCACCCGCGGCGGCCGGCCACGATCACGAGCACTGAGGGTCCCGTCATGCCCACCGTCATATCGGATGCGGCAGGCCGGATTCGGTTGCAAGCCGACGGCTTCCGCAACGAGACGCCGCGGGCGGTGCTGATCGAGGACACCGTGCTGCGCGTGCCGGGGGTGCGTGCGGTGCACGCCTATCCGCGGACCGGTGCGGTGGTCATCTGGTATTCGCCGGCCCGTGCCGATGTCGGCACGCTGCTGGCGGCGGTCACCGAGGCGCTGGCCATGCCGAAGTCCGAGCTGTCGACCCGAGCTCCGCATTCCGCCGATGTGCGCAGCGGCGACATCATGCGGATGGGCCTGGGTGGGGCGGCCCTCGGGGTGTTGGGGATCCGGCGATATGTGCTGGCGCGGCCACCGATCCTCGGTCCGACCACCAGGCTGTTCGCCACCGCGGTCACCATCTTCACCGGCTATCCATTTCTGCGCGGGGCGCTGCGTGCCCTGCGGCGCGGCCGCTCCATGGGCACCGACGTGCTGGTGTCGGCGGCCACCGTCGCGAGCTTGGTGCTGCGAGAGAACGTGGTGGCGCTGACGGTGCTGTGGTTGCTGAATATCGGTGAGTACCTTCAGGATCTGACCCTGCGCCGGACCCGGCGCGCGATCGCCGATCTGCTCACCGGAAACCAGGACACCGCGTGGATCCGGCTGACCGACGGCACCGAGGTGCAGGTCGCCATCGACACCCTCGCCGTCGGTGACGAGGTCGTCGTGCACGAGCGGGTCGCGGTGCCGGTCGACGGTGACATCGTCGACGGCGACGCGGTGATCGACCAGTCGGCGATCACCGGCGAGACGCTACCGGTCGCCAAACGCACCGGCGAACCGGTGCACGCCGGATCCGTCGTGATGCAGGGGCGGATCGTGGTGCGTGCCGCCGCGGTGGGATCGCAGACCGCGATCGGCCGGATCATCACGCGGGTCGAGGAGGCGCAGCACGACCGGGCGCCCATCCAGACCGTCGGGGAGAACTTTTCCAGACGGTTCGTCCCGGCCTCGTTTCTGTTGGCCGGCGTGACCCTGTTGCTCAGCCGTGATGTCCGCCGAGCCATGACCATGCTGCTGGTGGCGTGCCCCTGCGCCGTGGGACTGGCCACCCCGACGGCCATCAGCGCCGCCATCGGCAATGGTGCCCGGCGCGGCATCCTGGTCAAGGGCGGCTCGCATCTGGAGCAGGCCGGCCAGGTCGACGCGGTGGTGTTCGACAAGACCGGAACCTTGACCGTGGGCCGGCCCGTGGTCACCAATATCATTGCCTTCAAAAAGGATTGGCAGCCCGACGAGGTACTCGCCTACGCGGCCAGTTCGGAGATCCACGCCAGGCATCCGCTCGCTCAGGCGGTCATCCGCTCGACCGAGGAACGCCACATCGTCATCCCACCGCACGAGGAATGTGAGGTGTTGGTCGGCCTGGGCATGCGGACCCGCGCCGACGGGCGGACCTTGCTACTGGGCAGCCCGGCGCTGCTCCGGCAGGAGAAGGTGCGGGTCACCAAGAAGGCGACCGAATGGGTGACGCGGCTGCAGCGGCAGGCCGAGACGCCGCTGCTGCTGGCCGTGGACGGTGCGCTGGTCGGATTGATCAGCCTGCGCGACGAGGTGCGTCCCGAGGCGCTCGAGGTGCTGGCGGCGCTGCGCGCCGCGGGTGTTCGCCGGATCGTGATGCTCACCGGTGATCATCCGGAGACGGCGCGGGCCGTCGCCGAGGAGCTCGGCATCACCGAGTGGCGGGCCGAGGTGCTGCCCGAGGACAAGCTGGAGGTGGTGCGCGAATTGCGTGCGACGGGCCATGTGGTGGCCATGGTCGGCGACGGCGTCAACGACGCGCCCGCGCTGGCGGCCGCCGATATCGGCGTGGCGATGGGTCTCGGGGGCACGGACGTCGCCGTCGAAACCGCGGACGTCGCCCTGGCCAGCGATGACCTGCGCCGGCTACTGGACGTGCGCTCGCTGGGTGCCGCCGCGGTGACCGTGATCAGGCAGAACTACGCGATGTCCATCGCCGTCAACGCGATCGGCCTGGCCATCGGTGCGGGCGGCGCCTTGTCGCCCGTGCTGGCCGCGGTGCTGCACAACGCGTCCTCGGTCGCCGTGGTGGCGAACAGTTCCCGGCTGATCCGGGCCGAACTGAGCCCGGTCAGATCGGCTCCAGGTCCAGCCAGTCGTCGACCATGAACGCGTCCCCGCGGGCGACGATGGTCGCGCCGCCATGCCCGGGATAGTGCGCGGGCACCACGGCGGCCCGCCGGCGGGCCGCCTCGGTGAAGATCCGTCTGCGGGTGGCCGCGGCCGCCGGACCGTCCACGTCGAATGCGCAGGCGTCGTCGGGCCGGGGAATCTGGATGGGGCAGTGGGTGAGGTCTCCGACGAACACTGCCGGCGTGCCCGCGTCCAGCCAGACCACGGAGGAGCCCGGGGTGTGTCCCGGCGCCGGCCGTAGCCACACCGATTCGCTCAATTGATGATCGCCGCCGAACATTTCGACCTGCCCGGCGGCATACACCGGCGCGATGCTGTCGTCGAACACCAACGCGGTGGCCTCGTCGTAGCCGGTGCCGCCCGGCTCGAAGAACCGGAAATCGGCCTCCGGGAACAGGTATCGGGCATTGGGAAAGAACGGTACCCAGGCGTCGTCTACGCGCCAGGTGTTCCAGCCGACATGATCGCTGTGCAGATGCGTGTTGACCACGACGTCCACACTCTCCGGTGGGACACCCGCGCGGCCGAGGGCGGCCGCGAAATCGGTGTTCAGCTGATCCAGCACCGGGATGGTACGGCGCCTGCCGTTACCCACGCCGGTGTCCACCACGATCCGCAACCCGTCGACGTCGATCACCCAGGACTGCACGGACACCCGCCACTTCTGCGTGTCGGGCCGGTAGAACGTCGGCACCAGTAGCTCGGCGTTGTCGGTCCATGCCTGCGCCGGCGTCTGGCCGAACACCGCGGCCGACGGTTCGAACATCATCTCCACCACACGGGTCAGCACGGCGGTCCCAAGGCGGACATGCCCGCCAGTGGTGCCGGCAGTCGAATCACCGCCGGCGGTGCCGGCAATCGAATCACGGTCGGCCATGCCTTGACGGTACGGCGCAGTCGGGTAGGTTGCGGTGCAGGCGCGCAGGACCGCCCGACGTCCGCTCGAAGGGGCTCAGCCCCCCTGCAGCAGTACCACACCAGGACCGACCTCTTCTCGGCCCGACCTCGCGGACGCCGGGCACCCGAGAGGAGGCCGTCATGGCCAGCACACTTCCCGCCAATCCGTCCCTCGTTCGGCTCCGCGCCGACGCCCGCGCCCTGCAACGGGCCGTGCGCGCCGGGACCGCGGACGCCCGCGCGACGGTGCGCAGCCACCATCCACGACCCGAAATAGCGCTTGCCCGAGCGGCTTTCGCGCTACACGACGCGCAGCTGACGGTCGCGCGACAGTACGGCTTCACCGGCTGGCCGGCGCTGGTGGGCTACATGCGCACGGCCGCCGGACTCAGCGTCGACCCCGACGGTGTGGACGAGGATGCCCTGGCGCCGCAGGACCGGTTCTGCGCCCTGGCGGTGCTGCGGTACGACGCCGCCGACGCCCCACCGCGCCGGCAGGCCGCCGCGGACCTGCTGGCCGCGCAGCCGGATCTGGTGGGCAGACACATCTGGGCGGCCGCCGCGGCCGCCGACCCGGACGCCCTGCGCCATCACCTGCGCACCGAATCGGCGACCGCCCGCGGCGGGCCGTATCGGTGGTCGCCGCTGCTGTACCTGGCCTACAGCCGTGTGCCCGGTGACGCTCCGGCCGCGGCCCGCGTCCTGCTCGACGCCGGTGCCGACCCCGACGACGGCTACCTGTGGTGCGGCATGTCGACCCCGTTCACCGTGCTGACCGGGGTGTTCGGCGAGGGTGAGCAGGGGCCGCGCCGGCAGCCACGGCACCCCGACGCCGACGAACTGGCCGCCCTGCTGCTGCAGCGCGGGGCGCATCCGGCCGATCAGCAGACGCTGTACAACCGGATGTTCGGCGCCGACGACTCGCACCTGCGGCTGCTGTTCGCCCACGGGCTGGCCGGAGCCGGTCCCAGTCCGTGGGAGCGCCGCCTCGGTGAGGCGATGGAGAGCCGCGATCAGATGTGGCGGCGGCAGGTGCAGTGGGCCGCCGAACACGGCTTCGCCGAGCGGTTGGCGCTGCTGGCCCGGCACGGCATCGACACCTCCGGCGCGCAGTTGCGGCCGGTGACGTTCCCCGCCGACCCCAACCAGCGCGACGCCGAAGGTGCCACCCCGCTGCACCACGCGGCGTGGGCGGGCGACGTGGATCTGATCGAGCGGCTGCTCGCGGCCGGGGCGGACCCGGGCGTCACCGATCTGCGCTTCGACGCCACCCCGCAGGGTTGGGCCGAGCACGCCTACCAGACCGAGGCCGCGGAGCTGTTGCGCCCCACCTGAACTCCGCGAGCGGCCCCAAACTGCCACACTTTGACGGCGTGTCGCGTGCAAACACGGCCGCTCGCGGAACGAAGGCTACGGCTTGATCCGGATCCGGCCGGGGGAGTACAGGCCCGAGTGCGTCGCGGTGCCCAATTCGATATCGGCGGGTGGCGCATCGACGATGGTCTCGAATCGGCGCAGCGAACCCCAGTCCCGGCCCCAGTCCTTGTTCAGGTAGGTCGCCATCAGATGGGCCCGCAGCAGCAGGTCACTGATGCCGAGCAGGCCGCCGTTGATGCCGTCCTGCCAGGTGTCGGTGTCCTTCATCTTCGCGTTGTAGTCCGGCGTGATCCGGTACTTCGGCACGTCGGTGACGCCATTGGCGTGCAGCATCGGCTGCTGGCAGGGGAACGCCAGGCCGACGGCCCAGTCCATCAGCACCGGTTGTTGCGACCCGACGTACTCCTGGATCGTCTTCAGCTGCGGCACCCGCGGCGGGGTGATCGCGACCCAGTCACCCTGCGACAGCGACTTGTCCTCGGCGACAACACGAACGAACGTGGCATCGCCGGGGATCTGGCGCCGGTCGTAGCGCAGGTTGCGCCAGGACGGCAGCGGGCCGATGTCATAGGGCACCACCCGCCCGGCGGCCACCGGCGTGCCGTCGGGTCCGGGCTTGCCGTACTCGAGTTCCACCGGCTGCCCCTGGGTGAGGCCGTTGAAGATGCTGTTGCCGGTGATGGTGCCCGCCGCGGTGACGACCACCAGCGGGTGCGCGGCGTCCGGCGGCGGTAGCTGGTACCACGCCGAGGCCAGTCGGGCCTCCTGCTGGGCCGCGCCGCTGGCGAAGCTGCCGGCCAGCGGCACCCGGGTCGGGTCCAGGCCGTACGGCAGCGGCACGGTCGAACCGTTGATACCGGGGGTGGTCAGCTTCACCGGGGCGTCCCAGTCGTAGTCGGTGCCCGGCATCGGCAGGGTCAGCCGAATCGCTTCGGCGACAATGTGATCCGGCACCCCGTTGGGGGTGAAGCCCACCGGCTTGACGCCGCCCAACGGGCCGAGGGGACCGTAGTCACCGGGCAGCGCGGTCAGGAAGCCCTGGTTGGGGTCGGGTTCGACCAGCACGTCGTCGGCCAGGCCGCAGCCGCCGGCGAACGCCTTGATATTCGATTCCCCGTTGCTGTAGGTCCCGTGCTGGCGCACCACGCCGAACAGCATGGACGCCACGAACACCGTCACCATGAAGCCCGCCGCCACCGGCACCGGCGCGGCCGTCAGCCGCCGGATCACCGTGCTCTCGCCACCGTTGCGCGGCGCGAAGTGCAGCCAGTACGCCCACACCGCGGTGATGGCGAACAACGCGAAGAAGATGGCGCTGACCGTGATCCCGCCGATCGCGGGTTTGTCGTTGTTGAATGGCACCCCGTAGCTGGACACGTACCACCAGCCGTTGGTGGTGGCGAAACACAGCGCCATCACGAAGAACACGGCCGAGGTGAACGCCATCCGGTTGCGGGCCGAGCGCAGCACCACCGGCGACGCCAGCACCGTCACCACGGCGGCCATCGCCGCACCCACGGCGGCGAACAGCCCGAAGTGGTGCACCCACTTGGTGGGGGTGAACATCAGGCAGAACATCGTCGCGAAGATGATGCCCATCAACCGCCATACCGGTCCGCGGGCCACACCCGGAATGCGCTTGCGGCGCAACATGATGAACATCGAGGCGAACAGGCTGAGGGCGGTGATCATGAAGCCGAACCGGCGCGACAGCGAGCCGTCCACGGTCGGCAGGATCAGGTAGTAGTAGCGCAGGTTCTCGGTGTACCACTCCTGGCTGGGCCCGATCGCGGTGCGAATCCTGGTGGCCTCCAACACCGTTGCCAGGGTCTGGTCGGCGAACACCACCGTCAGGATCACGGTGCCGGCCGCCAGCAGCGGCAGGATCAGCGGCCACAACCCGACCCGACGCCGGCGCTGCACCAGGATGCGCAGGATCGGCCGGCCACCGGCCAGCAACGCCGCCACCGCGATCAGCCCGGTGGGCTGGATACCCAGGGTGAACGCGGCGGAGATGATCGCCATGGCGGCCGGGGTGAGCCGGCCCGACGTGATGGCCCGTTCGATCAGCACGTAGGTGATCAGCGCGCCGGTGGCGATCTGCCCCTCGGGGCGCAGACCGTTGTTGAACGGCATCCACGCCGCCATCAGCACGAACCCCGCCGCCCACAGCGCGGGCCGGCTCGCGATGACGGCGGGCCCCAGCCGGGGCAGCACCTCCCGGGACAGCAGCAGCCAGCACACCAGCGCGCACACCAGATCCGGCAGCCGCATCCAGATGCTGGCGTCGCTGACATGGGTCATCAGGGCCAGCAGGTTGTAGAACCAGCCGAACGGGTCCTCCGGGCTGCCGAACCAGCGGAAGTAGTTCGACATGTAGCCGGCGTGGTCGGCGACCCGGGCCATCTGGAGGATGTAGCCGTCGTCGGAGGAGTTGGCACCGACCACATGCCACAGCAGGAACCCGCCGACCACCACACCGTCGACCGGGGTGACGGTACGCCAGCGGGTCGGGATCAGCCGCTGCATCCGCCGGCCGTCCAACTGGTCGAGGCGCCACAACGCGAACAGCGCAACGACGGTGGCCACGATGCCCAGCAGGATGGCAGCCAGTTTGAGCGCGGTGGGTTTGGTGGTGAACCGGGTGTCGATTGTCGCCGACAGCGACAACCCTTGCGGCGCAGGTCCGGTCAGCTCGGTGAACACCCCGACGATGGCCGGGCGCAGGTTGGGGTCGGGAAAGCCGGTGCGCTGGTCACCGCCCGGCAGCCCGACGAAGGTGGCGAACGTGCCCTGCTCCGACGAGGTGACCTCGATGCGCTGGCAGGCAGCGGCTTTCGCGCGCGGCACGCTGGCGATCACCACGTTGCGGTCGGTGATGTCCACCCGCGAGGACGTGACGTTGACGAACAGCGCGTTGAGTGCGGCCTGCTTGCCGTTCTTCGGTGCGGTGCCCAGCACCAGCACGCCGCCCGGCGGTGCGGACCTGATCACCTCACACGGCACCGTCACCGTCATGTCCACCGGGGTCTGGGTGATCAGCGGTGCGGTGACACTGCTCAGTTGCCCCGTGGTACCCGACGTCGCGCTTGCCGCCGGCCAGTTCAGCGTCGCCGTGGTCTGCACCACCGGCAGCAGTGGCGTGGCCACCGCGCACACGAAGCCGATGAGACCGGCGATGATCGCGATCCACCGGATGGTCTTCACGTTGTCTTTCATGTCGCTCATGGCCCCGTTCACGGCAGCGCCCTGATCGGTCCGGGCCTACTCCAACCGAACACCCGCTGGGTGCCCTGCTGGATGTCGGCCACCGGAGCCTGGGCCGGCGGCACGACCGGGTCGTACCGCTCCAGCGAGCCCCAGTCCCGATACCAGTCGTCGCGCAGATACGTCGGGATGGTCGACGTACGCAGCAGCGCCTGGATGAACAGGAAGGGGCCACCCTTCTGGGCGGACTGCCACATATTCGACGACACCACCACTTGTTTGACGTTGGGCAGGATGCGGTACTGCGGCAGCTCCGCCACCCCGAGGTGCTCGGCGAACGGCCGCTGGCAGGGGAAGTTCGCGGCGGTGGCGATGTCGAGCATCACCGGGGTCTGCGAGCCGAGGAACTGCTGCGCGGTCTGCAGTTGCGGCACCCGCGGCGGCGTGAAACCGAACCACTGGTCGTCGGACAGGTTCGGGTCGTCGGCCACCAGCCGGGCGACGTTGGCCTCCGGCGGCGCCCACGCCAGCGGGAAACGCAGGTTGCGCCAAGCGTATTGGGCGAACACGTCGATCGGCTGCACCGAATCGAGGGCCTGATAACTGCCGTCGGGCCGGTGCACACCCCACTGCAGTTTCAGCGACTGGCCGTAGTGGAAGTCGCCTTCCTCGTCGTAGTACCAGATCGCCCCCGCCGCCGCGACGGTCACCAGCGGCCGGTCCGGGGTGCGCGGCGGCAGCTGGTACCAGGCCGAGGTGGCCTTGGCGGCGGTGGAGTTCTCCTTGTAGCTGCCCATCACCGGGGTGCGCGCCGGGTCCAATCCGAACGGCAGGAACACATTCGAGCCGTTCACTCCGGTGGGCCCGTAACCACCGCCGGTACCCGCGGCGTACGCGATGCCGACGTTGGGTTTGTTGGGCGAGCCGTCGGAGTTCACCGTGCCCGGGTTGGCCACCACCGGCTTCGGGGGTTCCAGGGTGTCGCTGATGCCGTTGGGGGTGAAGCCGACCGGGTTCTCCCCGCCAAGCGGACCGTACTGGCCGTACGTCTGGCCCGGAACCGGTTGCAGCATACCGGCATTCGGGTCGGCCTCGACCAGGACGTCGTCGGCCATCGCGCAGCTGGTGCCCGACAGCCCGGAGGTCAGCGCCGACAGGTTGGCCTTGGCGGTGGTGTAGGCGGGGTAACGCTGAACGAAACCCTTTGCCATCGAACCGACTTCGAGCACCACCATGATGATCGCCACCACCAGCAACGGGGTCGAGGCGAGCACCCGGTTACGGCGGGTGTCGGCCACCTCGGTGTGCCCGGCGTAGTCGATGCGGAAGTGCAGCCAGCCGGCCAGCACACCGGTGATGATGGCCAGTACCAGGAACATGGTGGTGACGGGCTGACCGGCCAGCACCGGCTGCCGGTCGAACCACGGCACCCCGTAGTTGCCGACGTAGAACCAGCCGTTGAGCCCCGAGGTCGCCCACGCCAGCACGAATAGCAGTGCGGTCACGTACAGCGCGAGGTTGCGCCGGCTGTGCAAGCCCACCCGCGCGAACGTGAACGCCGTCACCGCGCCGAACAGCCCGGCGATGCCGGCGAACGCGCCGAACTGCACGGCCCATTTGGTCGGCGTGAAGTGCAGCAGCAGCAGGCCGACCGCGCAGATGCCGATCAGCCGCCAGGTCGGGCCGCCGGCCAGGCCGGGGATCCGGCGCTTGCGCAGCAGCACGGCGATCATGCCGAACAGGCACAGCAGCATGGTCAGCACCGCGAAGCGCCGGGTCAGGGAGCTGTCCACGCTGTCCTCGACGGTGAGGAAGTAGTAGCGCAGGAATTCCTGGTACCAGGAGATGGTCGGTCCGACGGTGTACTTGATGCGCACCGCCTCGGCGACGGTGGCCAGCGTCTGGCGCCGGAACACGACGATCGCGATGAGCGACGCCGCCGCGGCGAACGCCGCCAGGGCGGGCAGCACCGCACGACGGTCGCGGATCACCAGCACCACGGCGCGGGCGCCGACCAGCAGCGGGGCCAGTGCCAGCAGCCCCTGCGGTGCCAGCGTCACGGTGAACACCGCGACGACGATGGCCAGGGCGGTGGGCCACAGCCGCCGGGCCGCGATGGTGTACTCCACCAGCGCCCACACCGCCAGCACACCGAAGGCGATCAGGGGTTCGGGGCGCAACCCGTTGTTGAACGGGTACCAGGCGGCCAGGAACACCGCGGCCGCCGTCCACACGGCGATCCGGTTGGTGGCCAGCGTGCGCCCGAGCCGGGGGATCAGCCAGCGCGACACCAGGATCCAGGTGCCGATACCGGCCAGCAGGGCCGGCAGCCGCATCCACACCCCGGCGGTGCTGACGGTGGCCAGGTGTTTGAGCACCAGCTGGTACCAGTCGAACGGAGCTTCCGAGGTGCCGAAGTAGCGGTAGTAGTTGGCCACGTACCCGGCCTCGCCGGACACCCGCGCCATGGTCAGGTTGTAGCCGTCGTCGGAGGAAATCGCGCCGATGACATGCCACACCAGCAGCCCACCGATCACCGCCGCGTCGGCAAGCCAGACCGCCCAGCCGACCTTCCAGAACCGTGCCCAGGCGTGCCGCACCCGGTGCCCGGCCGTGCGGTCAAGCAGGGCCAGCGCCACGATCGAGATCAGCACGCTGAGCAGGCCGATATCCATCACGATCGCCTTGAGCGCCGTCGGCTTGGAGATGAACCGGGTGTCGATGTCCACCCGCGCGCTCAGACCGGGCTGGGGAGCGACCTTGAGGTCGGTGAAGATGCCGGCCACCTGAGGCTTCTTCTCGACGGCCGCGGTGCCGGTGGCACCGGGGATCCCCGCGAAGTCGGCGCCGACGCCACCGGAGTTGGCCCAGACGTGCAACGTGCTGCAGGCCCCGGAGCTGACGGCGGCGCGCGGCGCCACGGCGGTGACGGTGTCACGGAACGCGACGAAGACGGTGTCGGAGGTGGCGCGCACGAACAGCCCGTTGCGGGTCGCGTCGATGCCGCCGGGCGGGATGGTGGAGAACACCAGTCCGCCGGAGGCCGGCAGCGAGGCCATCGCCTGGCACGGGATGGAGACGTCGAGGGCCAGCGGCGCGCCGGAGACCAGTGGGGCGGTCACGTCGCCGACGAACCCGTCGGCGCTCGGGGCCTGCGGCCACGTGATGGTGGCCGTGGTCTGGTTGACGGGAAGCAGCGGGGTCAGCGCACACAACAGCAGGCCGACGATGCCCGCGATGATGGCGACGAGTCGGGCAGTCCTGGCGGGCACGAGGCTCAAGAGTATGCGACGTAGCTATGGGCCCGGCCGGGCGACCCGCGGCGGTGCCCGACTTTTCGGATGCGTTACGCGGCCGGTGTCCGGGCCGGGTGCAGGGCGGCCCGGCTGATGTCGCCGTCGTAGTGGTCGAGCACCCGGGGATCCATCACCCGCCGCCAGATCGGGGTGCACCAGGCCAGCACCAGCATCGTGCCGTACCCGAACGGCAGCTGCGGCGCCTCGTCGGCGTGGCGCAGCGTCTGGTATCGCCGCTGCGGGTTGGTGTGGTGATCGGAGTGCCGCTGCAGATGGAACAGGAACACATTGGCGATGAGTGTGTTGCTGTTCCACGAGTGCTGCGGCCCGACCCGCTCGTAGCGGCCGGTGGCCAACCTTTGCCGGCGCAGCCCGTAGTGCTCCAGATAGTTCACCGACTCCAGCAAGCACACCCCGATGACGGCCTGACCGATCAGCCAGGGTGCGACGACGGCGCCGAACCACACGTTGAGCCCGATGAACATCACGGCGCTCAACAACCAGGCGTTGAGCACCTCGTTACGCAGCGTCCACGGCGACCTGCCGGCCCGGGCCAGCCGGTTGCGTTCCAGGCTCCAGGCCGACCGCAGGCCGCCCAGCACCGAGCGCGGGATGAAGTGGTAGACCGTCTCGCCGAGCCGCGCGCTGGCCGGATCCTCGGCGGTCGCCACCCGCACGTGGTGGCCGCGGTTGTGCTCGACGTAGAAGTGGCCGTAGCCGGTCTGTGCCAGGGCGAGCTTGCTGAGCCGGCGTTCGGCGGTGGCGCGCCGGTGACCGAGCTCATGTGCGGCGTTGATTGAGATTCCGCCCACAATTCCGACGGTGAGCATCAGTCCGGCCTTGTCCAGCCAGCTCATGGTGACCCAGCCGCCGCCGCTCCACAGCCAGCACGCGAACACCAGCGACAGGTACTGGTTCGGCAGGTAGAGGTAGGTGACCCAACGGTAGAAGGCGTCGTCTTCCAGCCAGTCCAGGGTGCGCTCGGATTCGTCGGATTCGGCGCTTCCGACCAGGTGATCCAGTACAGGGACGATCATGAAGGCCATGACCGGCCCCACCCACCAGAACACTTCCTGGCCGGTCAGCTGGACGAGTAGCCACGCCAACGGCACAAGGCCAGGCACAATGGCACCGAGCAGCCAGAGGTATCGCTTCGCGTCACGCCACCTCGGCGTGCGGAGGCCCTCTCGATCTGCCACGTTGTGTCCTTGCCGTTGTATCGAGCGATTAGCTGTGGTGACTATTTAACCTGGAATCCTGCGTTACGCAAAGGCGGGCGGCGGTTCGGGGTTTATTTGCTGAGAGGTGTTTGTGACACTACCGCAAGTTAAGTTGACAAGACGTAAATTCCTGGGCGCTACCACGGGAATCGTCCTCGGCGGTGCCGGTGCGGGGGCATATCTCCTTTCCAGATCGGAACATCGTCCGGATTCGCGCAAGTATTACCGCGCGATCGTGATCGGCAGCGGCTACGGCGGCGGGGTCAGTGCGCTGAGGCTGGCTCAGGCCGGGGTGCAGACCCTGGTGCTGGAGCGCGGCCGGCTGTGGGACACCGCCGACGCGGACGGCAAACGGTTCACCAAGATGCTGCCCGCGGACACCCGAGCGGGCTGGTTCGCCGACGTCCCGCCCAGCATCGTGACGTCGTACCGGGGTGTGTCCATCTCCGCGGTCGCCGCCCACAATCCGTCCGCCCAGCCCAAGCAGGCCGGCATCTGCGAGAAGGTCACCCATGGTGCCCATCACGTGTTCCGCGGGACGGGGGTCGGCGGCGGCTCGATGGTCAATGCCGCGATCGCGGCCATCCCGACGCCGGACCAGGTGCGGGCGGCCTTTCCCGATATCGACCCGGCGGAATTCCTGGGCACCTATGTCGAGCGCGCGAAGGCCGCGCTGCGGATCAACTACCGCAACATGGACTGGTTCGAGCAGACGCCCTACTTCCAGTACGCGCGCGTCGGCCGTCAGTACGCCGACGCCGCTGGATACCAGGTCGACTACAACGGCAGCGCCTATTCGTTCGACTACATGGTGCGCGAGGCCAATGGTGAGGTGCCGCTGTCGGCGCTGGACTGGGAGTGCCAGTTCGGCAACAACTACGGCCGCGACGGCAGCGTGGACCAGACCTACATCGCGGCGGCGGTGCAGACCGGCAAGGTGACGTTGCAGACCCTGACCGAGGTCACCGGTATCCGTCGCGAGAAATCCGGTGAGTACGTGGTGTCAACCCGGCGCATCGACCGGTGGGGAGCCGAGCAGTCCCGCGACGAATTCGGTTGTGAGCAGCTGTATCTGGCCGCCGGTGTGCTGGGCACCAACGAGCTGTTGTTGCGCGCCCGCGAGACCGGCACGCTGCCTGACCTGTCCGACGAGATCGGCCGCGGCTACGGCAACAACGGCGATGTGATGGTGGCGCACAACACCGGCGCGGCCGACCCGGTGGGCACCAAGCAGTCCCTGCTGGGCATGATCAACCTGGACGGCCGCAACGACCCCGACAATCCGGTGTACGCCAGCATGTTCTCGCTACCTTTGCCGGTCGAGACCAACGCCCTCGGCTACTACGTCATGGTCAAGACCGGTGACCGCTCCGAGATCACCTACGACAAGGCGTCCGACTCCATCCGCATCGACTGGCCGCAGAGTCACACCGATCATCTGATCGAGCGGGCCAAGGTCGTCTTCGACAAGGTCACCCAGGCCAACGGCGTCGACTACCGCGACGACCTGTTCGATGGAAACGTCTTCGCCTCCAACACCGTTCACCCGCTGGGCGGATGTGTCCGGGGCAAGGCCACCGATGCCTTCGGCCGGGTGAACGGCTACGACAACCTCTACGTCAACGACGCGTCACTGGTCCCCGGCTATATCGGCTGCAATCCGTTCATGTCGATCACCGCGCTGGCCGAGCGCAATATCGAAGCCATCCTGGCCGGCCGGCACTAAGGTGCCGGCGGTAGCGGGGCCTCCGCGGGCAGCGGCGGCGGGTCCGCCGGTGCTGCGCTCGCCCCGGGTGCTTCTCCCGTCGCTGCGCTCGCCCCGGGTGCCTCTCCCGTCGCTACGCTCGCCCCGGGTGCTTCTCCCGTCGCTACGCTCGCCCCGGAGGGCTGGTAATACGGCGTGGCCGGCGTCGGCACGTTCGGACCGAAGTGCGCGTCCTCATTCTGGCGGTCCGGGCGGATGCCGTCGATGATGTCGCGCAGCGGCGGCAATGTGATGGGGCCGTTGGTCACCGGCGGCACGGCGGGTAGGTCCACGGGCTGATTCGCCCGGTCGATCGCCGGCGGAACGACGTTCTGCGCCACCTGCAGCGCGGTGTTGTTCAGCGCCGGGTCGGTCACCGGTGGCATGTTGCCGTGCAGGCCCTGATTCAGGGCCGCCAGTTGCGGTCCGGCCACGGCGGCCAGCAGCTGCAACGGGTTGGGTGGGACGGCGGGCGCCGGGGGCGGGGTGGCGGTGACCGCGGCCGGGATGACCACCGGGGCCGGCGCGACGGGCGCCGGCGCGGGTGCGGCCGGCGGAGCTGCCGGGGGCGCCGCGGGCGGTGCCGGCTCGATGGCCGCTGCCGGCGGTGCCGGTTCGATGGCCGCCGCGGGCGGTGCCGGTTCGATGGCCGCCGCCGGAGTGACCTCTGCCGGGCGGGATTTGGCCTGCGCGGTCTGTTCACCGGTGTCGCGGATCTGGCTGCCGACGTACATGGACAGCGCGGCGACGAAGGCCAGCACGCCGCCGCCGACGACGGCCTGCAGCGTCCGGACCTGCCGCGTGCTGTCCGGGACGGCCGGGGCGGGCGGCTCCGGAACGTCGGTGAGCCCCGGGATGGCCATCAGTTTGGCGGTGCGCGGCACGAACACCGCGGGTGGGACCGCGCCGCCCCCGGACGCGATCGCGGCCCGCGCACCGACCACGTGCAGTCGCCGGTACGTGCCGGCATTGGTGAGCGCGGCGCCGTGGGCAAAGGCCAGCGTCGCGTTCTGCGGGATGATCACCTGCGTCGATAGGATCGAATTGAGTTCTCCGGCAAGCAATCCCGTGAGCCCTGACGCAGATCCGGCGGCGAACACCGCCACCCGGTCGGCTTCTGCGACGCATTCCGCGCAGGCACCGCGCACCGAGAGGGCCAACTGCCGGTGATCGGCCGCGTCCACCACCCGGCTGCGCATCCGCCGCACCCCGGCGGCGGTGGCGTGCATGACGGCGATATACGCCACCGGCGCCTGGCTGCCTTCGATCAGGCAGGCGGCCGCGCAGGTCTCACCGGCCGCCTCGGCCATCTGCTCGACGAACGTCTCGGCCGCGTCGCAGCCTGTCACGGCAACGACATTCGGCATCCCGACCTCGCCGAGCGCCTCCACCAGCAACCCGGCGTCCTCGGCCGCGTCGTCGGTCCAGGTGACCGCGATGCGCGCCACCGTGTGCCCGTTGGCGGCGGCCACGCCGTACGTCCCCAGCACCGCGTTGACGACATGCTCTGTGACAGTGGCACTTTCGACACCGCCGGTGCGGTCGATGTCGAAAGTGTCCTGATCGATCAGATCACCGTCGGATCCGTCGACCAGCACCAACCGAACGCTGTCGACCGTCAGCGCTATCCCGAGCACGACGTCCATTACCACGCAATCCCTGTCTTGTCTGTTCTCGATCGTGGTGCGTGACATCGTTGTCAGCAAACAATCACGACTCACCAGTTGTGCAGTCCTGGCTCCACGATAGCGGGCGCGCCGAAGTGCGGCCGTTTCCTTAATCCCCGCTTAGAGCGAGATCAGAACACTGTCAAGGATTTTCAGGAAGGTCGAAGCGGTGCCGGGCTCCACCATCCGCTGCGGGTCGCGGTGCCCAGATCGATGCGTGCCGGGACGGCGTTGGGATAGAACTGGGTGAGTTGCTGCAGTGATCCCCAGTCGCGGAACCAATCGTCCTTCAGATACGTCGGCACCGGCGTGGCACGCAGCAGCAACTCGGTGATCCCCAGCGGGCCGCCGCCCAGGTAGTCCATCACCGGTGAGTTTGCCTCGGCGCCGAACCGGTCCGGCAGGATCCGCCACTTGGGTACCTCGGTGACACCGTTCTGGTGGCCGAACGGACGCTGGCACGGGAACGCCAGGCCCACCAGCCAGTCCAGCAGCACCGGATCCGTCGACCCGACGACGTCCTGCAGTGTGCGCAGGTGCGGGATCCGTGGCGGGGTGACCGCGATCCAGTGCTGGGGCGCCAGGTCGTCGTCGGTGGCCACCAGCCGGACCTGGGTGGCATCCTCGGGGATCGCCGACATGGGCGCGCGCAGATTGCGCCATGCGGGCGCGGCCCCGACATCGGCGAAGCCCAGGCCCCCGCCGGGGGTGTTCTTGGCGGCCTGCTCGTCGGTGGCCCACTGCACCACCACCTCACCGGGATCGAACCGGCCGGCGGCGGCGACCACCAGCAGCGGGCCGCGTTCGCCGCGCGGTGGCAGGCGATACCACGCCGAGCGCAGCGCGGCGGGCTGCTGGGCACCGGGCCGCCAGCTGCCCATCACCGGGGTGCGGGCCGGGTTCAGGTTGTACGGCAGCCGCGCCTTGGAACCGTTGACGCCGGCCACGGCGGTGGTGCCGCCCTCGGTGCCGGGTTCGCTCGCGGTGACCGGGCCCGAGTCGGTATCGGCGAAGTTGGTGCCGCCCGGTTGCTCCATCACCGGGTCGGCCGACACGTCCGCCGGAATCCCGTTCGGCCCGAAGTTCGCAGCGGTGGTACCCCCGAGCGCCTCGCCGATCGGCTTGTCGACCGGCAGCAGCATGCCGAGGTTGGGGTCCTGTTCCACCATCACGTCGTCGGCCAGGCCGCAGGTCTTGCCGGTCAGCGCGTCCAGGTTGGACCGGCCGACCGACCACGCCGGGTACTGCTCGGTGACCCCGAGGGTCAGTGACAGCACCTCGAAGATCACCACCACCCAGGCCGCCACCGCCAACGGGGCGTGGGTGAACCGGGACCACGGCCGGGGTCGGTCCTGGCCGGAGAAGTGCAGCCACGCGGCCACCAACAAGGCGAGCACGGAAAGCCCGAGCAGCATGGTGGTGAACCCGAAATGCCACTCGGGGAACTGATTCGACCACGGCACACCGAAATTCGAGACGTACCACCACCCGTTCACGGTGGCGAACGACAGCGCCATCATGAACAGCACCGCCGCGGTGAAGATGGTGCGGTTGCGTTTGGAGTGCATGGCCGCCGCGGTCACCGCGACCGCGGCCAACGCGCCGAGCGAACCGGCCAGCCCGGCGAACACGCCGAAGTGGTGCGTCCACTTGGTGGGGGTGAACATCATCGCCAAGAACGAGATGATGGTGATGCCGATGATCCGCCGCGCCGGACCCGCCGCGGTGCCGGGGATACGGCCCTTGCGCAGCGACACCGCCACCGAAATGGCAAGCGCCAGAAGCAGGGTGAGCACGGCAAAACGGCGGGCCACGGAGCCGTCCGGGCTGGTGGTGAACAACCGCTCGTAGCGGATGTGCTCGTCGAACCAACTCAGGCTCGGCCCGATCAGCGATTTGAAGCTGCTGGCCTCGATCTCACCGACCAGCGTCTGATCGCGGAAGATCAGGATGATCGTCACCGTCGCGGCCGCCGCGATCGGCGCCAGCAGAGCAAGGCGCCCGAAGCGTGAGGTGTGCGCGGCCACGATCGTGCGCAGCGGTCCGACGGCCACCAGCAGGGCACCGACCGCGGCGATCCCGGTGGGGCCGGAGAACAGGGTCAGCGCGCCGATGATGGTGGCGATGGCGACCGGCAGCAGTCGGCTGGTGGCCACCCCGCGTTCCACCGAGCACCATGTCAACAGGATGCCCAGGGCGATGATCGGCTCCGGGCGCAGCCCGTTGTTCAGCGGCAGCCAGAACGCCAGGAACATCGCCGCCGCCGTCCACGCCGCCGCGCGGCTGCGTTTCACGGCCCGGCCCAAGCGGGGGATCACCTCCCGGCTGATCACCCACCAGCAGGCCAGCGCCATCACCAGGGTGGGCAGCCGAACCCAGACGCTGGCGGTGGACACGTGTGTCCACAGCGCGAGCAGGTCGTAGTACCAGCCGAACGGGGCCTCGGGTGTACCGAACCAGCGGTAGTAGTTGGCCATGTACCCGGCGTGTTCGGACACCCGGGCCATGGTGAGGATGTAGCCGTCGTCGGAGGTGTTGGCGCCGACGAAATGCCACCACACCAGGATCGCGGTGACGACGCCGTCCAGCGGGGTGACCGACCACCAGCGCGGTGGCAGGACGCGGCGGGTCCGCATGCCGTCGGCCACGTCGAGGCGGTGCAGGGCGAGCAGCGAGATGGCGGTGGCGGCCACCCCGAGGATCATCGCCAGCATCTTGATCCAGGTGGGCGAGCTGCTGTAGCGCGAGTCGATGGTGGCCGAGAAGGTCAGGCCGGGCGGGGCGGGGCCGGCCAGGTCGGTGTAGACGCCGACGATCTGGGGGCGGAAGTCATAGCCACCGCGTTCGCCGCGCAGCGGCCGGTCCGGGTCGACCTCGCCGTTCTGGTCGGGGCTGGCATACAGGCCGACGAACTCGCCGGTGACCTTGTCGGCATGGGCGGTGAAGGTGAGCTTCTGGCAGGCCGGGCTGAGCACCTGGCTCAGCGGCGCGCTGACCACCGGGGTGTTGCGCACGATCACCAGCAGGTCGTCGCCCACCCGCTCGATGAGCAGCCCGCGGTCCACGGCCTTCGGTGCCTGCTTGGGCACGGTGGACAGCAGGACGTTGCGTGGCCCCGAGAGGCCCGCGGCGGCGCTGCACGGGATCGAGATGTTCAGGTCGGTGGCGACGTAGCCGATCAGCGGGGCGTCGACACTGGTGAGTGTCCCGTTCTGGGGCCAGTTGAGCTGCGCGGTGGTCTGGGTGACGGGCAGCAGCGGGGTTGCCACGGCGAGCACGGTGCCCAGCAGGCCCGCGACGATGGCAATCAGCCGCGCAGTGCGGTGGTTGGTCACGCGGCGGCCTCGCAGGTTCGGCAGCCGCGTGTCATCTGTCGGTTCGCTCCGCAGGCGTCGCTCACGGCTTGTGATGCTAACGGCAGGTGCACGGCGTCGATCACCGCCGGATCGCCAGCGTGAACGGACCGGCCGTCGAGACGTCCCAGCGCGGGTCGTCGAAGATGGCCGCGTTGAGTTCCACCTGGTAGCGCTTGACGTTGGGCTGGTTGGGATAGACGTCGGCCGCCAGGCGCAACGTGTAACTGTCCGGCCCGCCCCGGCGCATCAGGAACACCGTGGGCGGGGCCCACGGCAGCGTGTCCAGCGCCCCGATGAGCTGGTCGGGTTCGGTGAACAGCGCCCAGCTCTCGATGGCCGCGGAGCGCTCCTTGAACTGGGCCAGCGGATTGGCGTAGTGCGAGGTGAGGCCCTGGAAGCCGTAGTACGGGTAATAGGACAGGAAGCTGTAGTCGGCGGTCATCACGACGGTGTCGTGCCGGGGCCGGCCGGTCACCTGCCGGATGCGGGCGTCGATCTCCCGGTAGTACTGCTCGGACCCGGGCGGGCGGCGGTCGGCGCGCAGCCCGTAGCCGTCGGTGTCGGTGTAGGCGACGGTGATGTCCGAGCGCAGCACGTCGGGCACGTCCTGGCTGAAGGTGACGGCGCCGATGGCCCCGATGGTGGCGGCGACGGCGACCAGATGCCGGCCCGGGTGCTGGTAGCGCGCCGCGACGGCCTGCGTCACCGCGATGAAGCCGAAGGCGCCGGCGGCGGCGAGCAGCACGGTCAGGGTCGGCTGCAGCCGGAACGACAGCAGCGTGGTGCCCATCAGGGTGGTGAGCATGGACAGCAGCGACCACAGGTAGACGGCCACCACGCCGACCGTCAGCGCGCCGGCGCGGGTGGACGACCGCGCGTACATCACCAGCCACACGGTGCCGAGCAGGCAGAGCGCCCCCAGCAGGGTGGTCTGGAACATCGGGAAGGTGAGCACCGCCGCGTCGTCGGGCAGATAGTGCTGGGCGGTACCGGTGTCGGCGGGGGTGCCCGTGGCGGCGGCCAGCAGCCACGGCCCCCAGCCGATCAGTGCGATGGCCCCCGAGAGGACTCCGACGACCACCAGCCGCAGCAGCGGGTCCAGGCTGCGCCGGGACACCGTCAACACCAGCGCCATCAGGGCGATGGTGAAGGCCGCGTAAGCCAGCAGCAGCGTGTAGGTCAGTGCAGCGGCACCCAGGAAGATCGCGACCCCGAGCACCGCGCCCCAGCCGCCGTTTCTGGCCTTCCCGCCCAGTCCCGACCAGGCCAGCACGAACACCGGCGGCAGCAGCACCGTGATGACGGCCGCGTACGGCTCGGTGGAGGTGTAGGCCAGGGTGACGACGGCGGTCGCGGTGGTGACCACGAGGGCGGCCTCGAACCGGATCATCGCCTTCCACAGCACGAAGGCGACGGCGCAGGCGGCGGTGATCGAGACGATGGCCCACGGCTTGTACATCTCCCAGGCCGGGGTGCCGGTCAGGGCGGCCAGCCGGCCGCCGATCCAGAACCAGCCGGGCGGGTAGTACGGCGGCAGGCCCTGGTAGGTCATGTCGTGAAGGGCCGGGCTGTCGGCCAGCCGGGTCAGGTATTCGGTGCGGAACTGCTGGTCGACCGAGATGCCGAAGAGGTACAGCTTGGTGGCGCCGAGCGGCATCGCCAGGGTGACCACCGACAGGGCCGACAGCATGGCCACCGCCGTGACCCTGGCCAGCACCCGCCGGCCGCGCCGCCACAGCCACCCGGCGGCGAAGATCCCGGCCAGGGCGGCGACCTGGCCGACGGTGGTCAACGCGTGCAACTGGTTCGACGAGTTGTACGCCGGCCATTCGACGCGGTCGATCGCGATCAGCGCCACGGCGGACACGGTGGCCGACAGGATGACCGCGACCACCATTTGGCTCAGGACCCGAGCCGGGGAGGCCGGCAGAGTGTGCCTCATTTCCCGGGTCGCTCCGCTCTCCCCCGCACTCGGGTGGTGCCCCCAGCCCCGGGCAACATCAGATGGGTAGCTTGCGGAAGACCGGGCGCGGGATGTGCCGCAGCACCGACATCAGCACCCGCACCTGCCCGGGCGCCCAGACCAGGTCCTTGCCCTTGGCGGCCGCGGTCACCGCCAGGTCGGCCACCTGTTCCTTGTCCACCGTGAACGGGGCTTCCTTGGCGCCGGTGGCCTTCCAGTGCTCGAGTGTGGTGGTGGTGCGTACCTGACCGGGCCGGATCACCAGCACGTGAACCCCGAACTCGCGCAACGCCTCTCCCAGCCCAAGGTAGAAACCGTCCAGGCCGGCCTTGGTGGAGCCGTACACGAAATTGGAGCGGCGGACCCGCTCGCCGGCCACCGAGGACATCGCGATGATCTGTCCGAAACCCTGGGCGCGCATCTTCTCGCCGACCAGTACGCCCACCGATACCGCGGCGACGTAGTTGATCTGGGCGGTGGCCACCGCCTTGGCCTGGTTCTGCCACAACTCCTCGGCGTCCCCGAGCACGCCGAAGGCGACCACCGCGACGTCGACGTCGCCGTCGGCCCAGGCGGCTTCGATCACCTTCGGGTGTGAGGCGGTGTCCAGGGCGTCGAAATCCAGGTACTGCACCGACTTCGCGCCGGCGGACTCGAGCTGGGCGATGGCGGCTTCGCGCTTGGGTGCGTTGGGCAGGTCGGCCAGGATGACCCGTGCCTTCGCGTTGCGCAGGTACCGCTCGGCGATGGCCAGCGCGATCTCGGATGTTCCGCCCAGCAGCAGGATGGTCTGTGGGTTGCCGGTGGCGTCGATCATGGTTACGCGGGGTGCCTTTCTACAGCAGTTCTAGACGGCGGGCCATATCGGAGGCGAACACACCGTTCGGATCGGCCTTGCGGCGCACGGCAATCCATTCGTCGATGCGCGGGTACATCTTGTGGAACTTCTCGGCGCTGACCCGGGAGTCCTTCGCGGTGTACACGCGGCCACCGAATTCCATTGCGCGGTCGTCCAGTTCGTTGAGGAATTCGTTGACGCCGGGTTTCATCGGGAAATCCATGGCGACGTTCCAGCCGGCCATCGGGAAGCTCAGCGGCGCCTTGTTACCGGGGCCGAACAGTTTGAAGACGTTGAGTGCCGAGTAGTGCCCGCTGGTCTGGATCCACCGGATGATGTCCTTGAACTCGTCGAGCGCATCGGGCGGTACCAGGAACTGGTGTTGCGCGAAACCTGCTGGGCCGTAAGCGTTGTTCCAGCCGCTGACCAGGTCGAGCATGTGGTAGAACTGCGACAGGTTCAAGATCTTGCCCTGATAGGTGCCGCCGAGCCGGTAGTACACCTCGCCGATCGCGGTGAACGACAGCTTGTTCATGGCGCTGATGGGGAAGATGTCGGGCACCGTGAGAAGCTGCGGCGCATCGAATTTCAGCGGATTCTTGGCCAGTTTCTTGGGCAGTTGATCGAGCCTGGCCAGGCTGCCGCGGCTGACGGCGGCGCGCCCCAGTTTCGGCGGCGGGCTGATCAGGTCGAACCAGGCGCTGGAGTAGGTGTACTTGTCCTCGCTGCCGTCCAGATGCACGGCGATGGTCTCGTCCAGGTCGGCCGTCGCGACACCATCGGCGATGAAGTACGCGGTTTCGGTCCGGGTCATGGCGATGCGGGCCCGGATCACGATGCCGGTCAAGCCGTTTCCGCCGATGGTGGCCCAGAACAACTCACTCGTGGACCCCTCGGGGGTCAGCGTGCGCACCTCACCGTCGGCCATCAGCAAGTCCAGCGACAGCACGTGATTGCCGAAGCTGCCCGCGCTGTGGTGGTTCTTGCCGTGGATGTCGGAGCCGATGGCGCCGCCGACCGTCACCTGCCGGGTGCCGGGCAGTACCGGAACCCACAACCCGAACGGCAGCGCGGCCTTCATCAGCTGGTCCAGGCTCACCCCGGCGTCCACGTCGGCGATCGCCGTCTCGGACGACAGCGAATGGATCCGGTTCAGGCGCGTCATGTCGACGACGATGCCGCCCCCGTTGCAGGCATGGTCACCGTAGGAGCGGCCGAGTCCGCGGGCCACGATGCCGCGCCGCAGATGGGACGGACTGGCGGCGTCGGCGTCGGCCACCTGCCGAACGGCCGCCGCGATCACCTCGACGTCGGGGGTGGACAGCACCTGCGCGACGCTGGGCGCGGTCCGGCCGAACCCGGTCAGGGATCGGGGCGTAAGGGGAAGGTCGGTAGACATATCAGTGCCAGACGATACCGGTCCGGCTACCGGGGCGGATTCAGCGCAACCTGAATATCACCGCGCGTTGCACCACGAAGTTGATGACGGTGGCGGTGCCCTGGGCGATCACGAAGGCCACCGGCACCTGCCAGGGCTGGCCGGCGAATTTGAGATAGAACACATAGTTGATGCCGACCTGTACCGCGTAGGTCAGCGCGTACAGCGCGACGACCGCGATGAAGCGGGCCGTGCTGGGCGGTGCCTGGAAGGTCCACCGCCGGTTGATCAGGTAGGCGGTGGTGGTGCCCGCGATGAAGCTCAGCGTCTTGGCCACGTTGACCTGCAGCCCCACCGTCAGCAACAGCACGTACAGCCCGAAGTCCACACAGGCGGACAGGCCGCCGGTGACCAGGAAACGCCACGCCTGGGTGCGCAGGCTCAGAGGTGCTGACTCAGTCATCGCCGCGAAGCTTAACCGCGCGCGCTGCTGCAACAATGTGCGCGTGACCGATCTGCTCGAGGCGTGGCGGCGGTTGCTGACGCGCCACAGCGCGGCGCCGGCCGTCGACGCCACGGGTGCCGCGCTGTTGGCCAGGTGGACCGAACCGCATCGCCGCTACCACGACCTTTCGCACCTGCGCGGGGTGCTGCAGGCGGTGGATCAGTTGGCCGAGGATGCTGATGCCGCCGACGACGTCGACGCGGTCCGGCTGGCCGCCTGGTATCACGACGCCGTGTACGCGGGCCGGCCCGACGACGAGGAGAACAGCGCCCTGCTGGCCGAGTCGGATCTCACCGCGCTCGGGGTGGCCCCGGCATTGGTGGCCGAGGTGGCCCGGTTGGTCCGGCTGACGGTCGAGCACGACCCGGCCGACGACGACCGCAACGGGCAGGTGCTCTCCGACGCCGACCTGGCCGTCCTCGGGCTGCCGCCACAGGAGTACCGGACCAACACCGCCAAGGTGCGGGCCGAGTACGGGCACGTTGCCGATGCGGATTTCCGGGCCGGGCGGGCGCGGGTCATCAGGGCGCTGCTGGCCGGTCCGTCGCTGTATCGCACCGAGCGGGGCAGGCGGCTGTGGGAGGCCGCCGCGCGGGCCAATCTGTCCGCCGAACTGCGCTCGCTCACCGATTGATCCCGGCCAGCACTTCGCACAACGCGTCCACCGCGGGGCCGAACGCATGCTCGGCCGGCGTGCCGAAGCTCACCACCACCCCGTCGCGGACCGGTGTGCCGGGGCCGGCGTCCGGATGCCGCAGCATGGCCAGGCCGGACAACGCGATCCCGGCGTCCCCCGCCCGGCGCACCACCTCGGCCTCGGTGCCCTCGGGCAGGGTGAGCAGCAGATGCAGCCCGGCCGACAGTCCACTGACCCCCACGCCCAGAGGTTCCAGCGCCGCGACCAGGCGGTCGCGCCGGCGTCGGTAGGCCAGCCGCATGCGCCGGATGTGCTTGTCGTAGCTGCCATGTGCGATGAAGTCGGCCATGGTCAGGGCGGCCAGCCCGCTGACGTAGAACTGGTCACCTCCCATCGCCGCGAGCACCGGGTCGAGCAGGTCGCCGGGCACCACCATCCAGCCCAGCCGCAGCACCGGTGACATGCTCTTGCTGGCCGAGCCGCAGTACACCACCCGGTCCGGATCCAGGCCCTGCACCGCCCCGATGGGCTGGCGGTCGTAGCGGAACTCGCCGTCGTAGTCGTCCTCGATGAGGTATGCCCCGGTGCGGTGCGCCCACTCGCACGCGGCGGTGCGCCGGGCCGGGTGCAGCGGCACCCCGTGCGGAAAGTGGTGTGCCGGGGTCAGCAACGCGGCACGGACACCGTCGGGCAAATCTTCGACGACGGCGCCTCGGTCGTCGACATCGATGGGTATGGTCGAGACGCCTTGGGCGGCAAGGGCGTTGCGGAACAGGAATAGGCCGTAGGCCTCCACCGCGAACGGTCCGCCCAGCGCCCGGCCGAGGATCTCGACGGCGTGCCGGGTGCCCGCGCAGATGACGATCTCGTCGGGGGTGGCGCGGACCCCGCGCACCCGGGCCAGATATTCGGCCAGCGCCGTGCGCAATTCGATGCGACCGCGCGGGTCACCCATGCGCAGAGCGTCATTCGGTGCGGTGGCCAGCATGCGGCGGGTGGCGGCCAGCCAGGCCGTGCGGGGGAAGGCCGCGACGTCGGGGGAGCCCGGCATCAGGTTGTGGCGTGGGGCGCCCGGGGTGCCGCGTGGCCGGGCGGGCAGCGGGGTGGCGCCGGTGTTCACCACCCAGGTGCCGGCGCCCTGGCGCGACGCCAACCAGCCTTCGGCAACCAGTTCGGCGTAGGCGTCGGCGACGGTGTTGCGGGACAGCCCGAGATCGGTCGCCAGGCTGCGGGACGGCGGGAGCATGGTGCCGGCCGTCAGCCGCCCGGATCGCACGGCCTGGCGCAGGGCGTTGAGCAGCAGTTCTCGGGCACCGCGGGCGCCGGGGGTGATGACCTCGCGCAGGTCGAGATGCAGGTCCCGCGCGCCAGAATTGGCCGGCCCAGAATTGGCCCACGAAGTCACCATCGAATTGAACCATGTAGATGGGTCTTTGGTGGCTAGCGTTGCAGGCATGACACAGACACTCGAACACCCCACCGCCCTGGACCGCGTGCAGATCTACAAGGTCTCGCCCGAGTTGTACGACGCCATGATGAAGCTGTCCGGCGCCGCGGCCCAGGACGTCGACCCGACCATCGGCGAGCTCATCAAGATCCGGGCCAGCCAGATCAACCACTGCGCGTTCTGCCTCGACATGCACGTCGCGGACGCCCGCAAGCACGGCGAGACCGAGCAGCGCCTGGCCCTCGTGGCGGCCTGGGAGGAGGCCGGCAACCTGTTCACCGAACGCGAGCGTGCCGCCCTGGAGCTGACCGAGGCCATCACCGAACTGCACCACGGCCACGTCTCCGACGAGGTGTACGCGAAGGCCGCCGCCGTGTTCAGCGAGAAGGAGCTGGCGCAGGTGATCGCGATGGCTGTCACCATCAACGCGTGGAACCGGTTCAACGTCGCGACCCGGATGAAGGCGCCGCGCCGCTGAGTGGCCGCGCCGTCGTCACCGTCGACGGTGACATCGTGACGAAGCTGCATGCGCCGGGCACCGACCCGCAGGCGTTGCGTCAACGCCTGCGGGTCGCCGCGCGTTGCCCCGAGCTGCTGACACCGCTGAGCGTCGACCCCGAGCCACGCGGCGACCGCTGGGTCACCCGGTGGCCGCGCGTCGAGGTGGTGGCCCAACGGCCGGTGGACCTGCCCTGGTACCAGGCGGGGCGGCTACTGGCCCGGCTGCACCACGAGCCACTGGGTGAG
Source organism: Mycolicibacterium cosmeticum (assembly GCF_000613185.1). NCBI lineage: Bacteria > Bacillati > Actinomycetota > Actinomycetes > Mycobacteriales > Mycobacteriaceae > Mycobacterium > Mycolicibacterium cosmeticum. The sequence continues at coordinate 2,641,569 of NZ_CCBB010000001.1, read as the reverse complement.
TTGCCGGCCCTGGCCGCCCCGCCCGCTGCCCGGCAGGCCCGACCGACATTGGTACACGGTGACTTTCACCTCGGCCAGCTCGGCCACACCGCCGGCCAATGGGTGCTGATCGACATCGATGACCTCGCCGTCGGCGACCCGGCGTGGGATTTGGCGCGGCCGGCCGGATTCTGGGCGGCCGGCATGATCCCGGACGCCGACTGGTACCGCTTCGTCGACGGTTACCGCGCCGGGGCGGGCCCGGCGATCCCACCCGGTGACCCGTGGCCGGTGCTGGAACCGTTCGCGCGCGCCGCGGTCCTGGCGGCGGCCGCCCGGCATCCCGAGGATCCGCTGCTGGCCGCGGCCTGCGCCCGGATGGACTAACTGGAGAAGAACAGCCGCCCGAAACCCTGCTTGCGGTAGTGCTTGTTGCCCCGGTGCCCCCACTGCGGGCCGTACCCGTAGCCCTGTTGCTGCGGCGGGGGCGGCGGCGCGGCGACGAACCGGTTCTCCATCTGGGTCAGCGCCTCCAGTTCGCCGAAGTCCAGGAAGATGCCACGACAGGTGTCGCACTGTTCCAGGTGCACGCCGTTGCGTTCGTAGGTCTTCATCACCCCGGCGCATTTCGGGCACAGCAGGGTGTTGCCCACGTGGGGCGCTCCGGGAGACGTCGGCGGCTCATATGGCGGAATGCTCATGAGTCGTCAACGCACGAACAGGCTGGGAAGTGCCTGTGAACGTGATCTCGTGTGCGATGAATCGGCGATCCGTCGAGCACGAGTTCACGCTCGCCGCGCCTGGGTCAGGCGATCGCGTCCCGGATGCCCTGGCGGGCGGCCGACACCCGCGCCTGCACGGCGTCGCGCGCGGCGACGGCGGTGGCGTTGAGCTCGCTCCACTCCTGGTCGAGGGCATCGCGGACGTCACCGCCCCGGCTGGCGACGGTCGCGACGCTGAAGACGCCGTCCACGGCCGAGGCGGCCAGCGACCCCTGGGCCCGCACCAGCGAGCCCGCCACCTCGGCCGCACCGGTGAGGACGGCGTTGGGCAGCGTGGCCTGCTGGCCGACGTAATCGCCGACGGCGTGCCGCAGCCGCGCCCCGGCATCGCCGACGGCCACCTGCACGGCGTCGCCCGTCTCACCGAACGCGGTCGGCAGGGTGGCGCCGTCGCGGATCGCGGCGATCACCTTCGCGGGTGCTTCCACCAGGGCCGCGGCGGTGTCGGTGGCGACGGTGACGAGTTCGCCGGACAGGCTGTGCCCGGCCGCGAGCTGGCGGCCCAGCACCTCCCGAATCGCCAGCACCGGGCGTTGCGTGTCGGCCTCGCCGTCCATCGGCATGAGTTCGGCCTCGATGACGTTCTCCGGGGCGGGGGTGGCGGTTTCGCCGTTGATGACATCGGTCATGGCTGCTCCTGGGAATCTGGGACGTCAGATGTGCGCTGAGCGCCATTCAACGCGCCGGACCCGAATCTGCGATGGCGTCGAGGTGAACGGCCGAACTACACCCAGTACGGCACCCGGGCGCGGTACTGACGCATGGCCAGCGCCGCCATCAGCCAGCCCAGCACGGTGAACACCAGCACCACGATCCAGTGCCGCAGCTCCTGATCCGCGCCCAGCAGCGGCGCCCGGACGATGTCGACGTAGTGCAGCAGCGGGTTGAACTCGATGATCTTGGCCCACCCGCCGGCCCCCTGGTCGCGCAGCGTCTGGTCGTTCCAGATGATCGGCGTCATGTAGAACAGCAGCTGCACCAGGCTGAACAACAGCGGGCTGATATCGCGGTATCGGGTCGCCAGGATGCCGAAACACAGTGCGACCCAGACACAATTGGCCACGATCAGGGCCAGGGCGGGGATGAACATCAGGTCGGTCCACTTCCACGGCTGCGGGAAGATGATCGCGATGATGACGAAGATGATGATGTTGTGCGCGAACAGCAGGACCTGGCGCCACACCAGCCGGTAGACGTGCACGCTCAGCGGCGTGGGGAGCTGTTTGATCAAGCCCTCGTTGGCGATGAACACCTCGGCGCCTTCGATGATGGCCGCGTTGATCATGTTCCAGATGATCAGCCCGAGGGTGACGTAGGGCAGGTGCTCGGCCAGCTTGAGGTGGAACAACTGCGAGTACAGCCCGCCGAGTGCCACGGCCATGGTGCCGGTGGCGATGGTGATCCAGAACGGGCCCAGCACGCTGCGCCGGTACCGCTGCTTGATGTCCTGCCACCCCAGGTGCAGCCACAGCTCCCGCTTGCCGAAACCGGAAACCAGGTCACCCCAGGCGCGGGTGAAGGTCTTCGATTGTGCTGCCGCGTCGGTGAACGTCACTGAATTATCCTCCCGTCGCTTCGCTCGCCCTGGCCCTTGTACCTCTCGAATTTCTCCTGCCGCCCCAGCTTCCGCAGCCGCAACCACTCTCGCAGCCCCGCCGGGTCGCGGCGGGTGATCAGGAAGTACCAGCCGAATCGCAGCCACTCCTGCGGGATCAGGCGGCGTTGACCGCGCTGGGCTTGCACATAGCCCCGGTTGCGGTAGGTGTAGTAGCGCTTGACGTCGTTGTCCGGGTACTGGGTGTGCATCCGCCCACCGAGGATCGGTTTGAACTCGTCGGACCCGTAGGGGTGCAGGTACACCGCCTCAAGGCAGGTGCCGAAGGCCACCCCCGACAACACCAGCCGGCGGTGCAGGTCCACCTCGTCGCCACGGATGAACAGCCGAAGGTCCGGAACGCCAACGGCTTCCACGGCCGCCGCGGAGAACAACGCCCCGTTGAACAACGAGGCGATGCCCGGGAGCAGGTCGCTGCTGCCCTCACGCAGCTCGGCGGCCCACCGGCGCCACACCAGCCCGCGACGCAGCGGGAACGCCAACCGGTCCGGCTGGTCCATATCGCACACCACCGGCGACACCTCGGCCAGGGAATGCGCTGCAGCGCAACGCAACAACGTGCCGAGGACGGTGGCGTCGGCGGGTCGGCCGTCGTCGTCGGCCAGCCAGATCCAGTCCGCGCCGAGCGTCAGCGCATGCAACATCCCGAGCGCGAAACCGCCTGCGCCACCGAGGTTTCGGCGCGAACCGAGATAGGTGGACGGCACCGGCTGGCCCTCGACCAGGGTGCGTACCCGATCGTCGGCGTCGTTGTCGATCACGATCAGGTGGTCGGGGGCGCGCTCTTGGCCGCACACCGCTGCCAGCGAGGCGGCCAGCGTGTCGACGCGGCGGTGGGTGACGACGACAGCCACGACGGTGTCACTGGTCGGTGCGGGCATTTTCCTCGAGCACCTCGCGCACATGCCGGGCGGCGTCGGGACCCTCGTAGGCGCCGACCACCTCCTCGATGCCGCCGGTCATCTTGATGGTGCCGTGGTCCACCCACATCGCGGTGTTGCACAGCTGGGCCAGGAACTCGTTGGAATGGCTTGCGAACACCAGGATTCCGGAGCGGGCCACCAAATCCTGCAGCCGCCTGCGGGCCTTGTGCATGAACTCCGCGTCGACGGCGCCGATGCCCTCGTCCAGCAGCAGGATCTCGGGGTCGATGCTGGTGACCACGCCCATGGCCAGCCGCACCCGCATACCGGTGGAGTAGGTGCGCAGCGGCATCGACAGGTAGTCGCCCAACTCGGTGAATTCGGCGATCTCGTCGACCTTGGCCAGCATCTGCTTGCGCGTCTGCCCGAGGAACAACCCACGGATGATGATGTTCTCGAATCCGGAGATCTCCGGGTCCATCCCGACGCCCAGATCGAACACCGGGGCCACCCGTCCGCGCACCGTCGCCGAACCGCGGGTCGGTTCGTAGATGCCCGACAGCAGCCGCAGCAGCGTCGATTTGCCGGCCCCGTTGTGCCCGACCAGGCCCACCCGGTCGCCCATCTCCAGCGACATGGTGATGTCCCGTAGCGCCTCGATCACCACCACGTTGGACTCGTTGCGCCCGATCGCGCCGCCGGCCTTGCCGAGAAACGCTTTCTTCAGCGAGCGCGACTTGGCGTCGAAGATCGGGAACTCCACCCACGCATTGCGGGTCTCGATGTGCGGTCTACTCATGCAAATCGGCTACAGGTACTGCCCGGTGCCGGGGTGGCCGGGGCCACGCTGCTGGACCATGCCCGGCGGCAGTTGGCGCATCTGCTCCAGCTGGGCACGCGCGGCCATCTGCTGGGCGAACAGCGCGGTCTGGATGCCGTGGAACAGGCCCTCCAGCCAACCGACCAGCTGGGCCTGCGCGATGCGCAGCTCGGCATCCGAGGGCACCGCGTCATCGGTGAACGGCAGCGTGAGCCGCTCCAGCTCTTCGCGGAGTTCCGGGGCGAGGCCGTCCTCGAGTTCGCTGATGCTGCTGCGGTGTATCTGCAGTAGCTTGCTGCGGCTCGCGTCGTCCAGCGGTGCGGCGCGCACCTCTTCGAGCAGCTGCTTGATCATGGTGCCGATCCGCATGACCTTGGCCGGCTGCTCGATCAGGTCGGTCAGCGACTTGTCGTCGTCGCCGCTGGATCCGCCCGGTTCGCCCGCCAGGATCTCGATGTTCTCGTCGTCGGGATTGATCGTCATGGCCTTCCTAGTACCCCGTCCTCAGCCGTTCGTCGGTGTCGAAGCAGCGTCGCCGCGCCATTCGTAGATGCGCGTCTCTCCGTTGTCGTAGATCTTGGCCCACGACTTCGACTTGTCCAGTGACACTAGTCCGTCGGGCATCACGAACCCGCGCACCACCGGGGTGCTGGTCAGCACGTAGCGGATGTTGAGCGCTCGCACGGCCTCGGCCACCCGGGGATCGTGGTCGGCGTCGTCGGCGTAGGCCCAGAAGATGAACCGGTGGTAGCCGGGCCCCTGCTGCTGCGGATAGTCGTAATGCGTCCACAACGGATGCAGGCCGGCCACCGCGTACATCCACGCGGTGCCGTCGGTGTTGGCGTCGCCGATCATGGTGTCGCGGGCGCCGGGCAGGGTGGCCAGGTAGGCGAACGCCTCCAGGTCCTTGTTGTCGATCATCACCTGGTCGTACTTCTCGCCGATCAGGTAGCGGTGCCGCGGGAAGTAATGCCAGGCGCTGACCACGGCGACGGCCGCCAGCACCGCGGCGGTCGCGCCGTACCACAGGCGTGGCGTGCCACGGTTGGCCAGCCGGCGCAACCGACCGAAGGCCAGCGCCACCACGGTGTACAGCCCGATCCCGCCGGCGGCGGTCAGCAGCATGGTCACCACCGCCGACAGCCGGCGCGGATCGCTGTAGAACAGGTCGCTGAACCGGCCGGTGAGCGTGCCGATGATGCCGCCGAAGGGCGCCGACGAATGCACGATCGACACCACCAGCAGGAGCCAGATCGCCAGCGGCCACCAGACCCGGCGGTACAGCAGCACCACCGCACCGGCGGCGGCCACCACGATCAGGAACCACTGGATCGGGAAGTCGTTGAGATGGCGGGTGTGCTGGACCATCGCGTCGATCAGCCCGCGCTTCTTGCCCTCATGGGTGACGAAGGCGTGCCCGACGATGATCTCGGCCTGCTGCAACACCCCGACGAACTGGGGCAGCAGCAGCACCAGGGTCGGCACCCCGACGGTCAGCAGGGTGATGAAGTCCGCCACCCGGCCGCGGACCGGCCGCCAGAGCCCGTCGAACAGCCACCACGCCGCGACGAACAACACCGTCACCACGCCTCCGGTGATGTGCACGGAGAACACCCCGACCACGGCGACCACCGCCAACGGGATCCGGTCCCGGTGGCGCAGCGCCGAGATGGTCAGCGCCGCGGCGGGCACCGCCACCCCGTAGGCCGCCAGATTGGGCATCGACGCGGTGTCGAACTCGACGTAGGGCACCGCGGTGAAGCTCGCCGCCAGCGCGGCCGCGGCGGCCGCGCAGCCCGCGGTACGCCATTGCGTGGTCGACCGGCGCAGCATCAGCCAGGTCAGCACGGCGGCGCTGACGGGGAACAGCCAGATGGCCGCCACGAGTGAGTTGACGGTGTACGCCGTGGTTGCCGCGGACCCGCTGACCTGGCTGAACACCGCCGCCAGGGCGTGGAAGGTGGACGGGTAGTACAGGGCGTCGTGGGTCTCGACATTGCGCAGTTCGCCCATGTGGGTGGGCGACGCCTGACCGGTGTCGAGGATCCAGCGGATGGTGTTGGCGTGCCACACGGAGTCCCAGTTGCTGGGAATCGACTGCCAATTCGGTAAGCCCTTGACCGCGGCCAGCAAGATCAGGGCGGCCCCCAGGAGCACGCCGGCGGCCACCACCAGCGCGGGCCCGCGACCGGCGGCCAGGGACTCGGCCTCCGCGTCGCCGAACCGGGCGAGCAGTTTTCGCAAACCGAACGTGACGGCGGTCACAACGATCAGGGTCGCCAGGGCGGTCCAGCCGTTCCACGGGATGCCGACGGCGCCCAACGGCACGATTGCCAGTGCCACAACGCCGTACGTGACCGCCGGGCTCACCGCGACCGCGGTCGGCCAGGTCAGGCCCGCCGTCCGCGCGACGATTGCTCCCGGGCACACCAGCAACAGCAGGGCAATTAGCACCCCGAACGACAAGCCCACTGCACTAGTATGGCTGCCGAAGTGATCCGGGCCGGGACCGTGTGGCGCGGCCGGGCACTTACCTGAACTGTGTCCGTCTGGCTCGATCGCAGACGTTCTAAGGTGGCTTGCATGGCTTATGACGTCGCCCGGGTGCGCGGATTGCACCCGTCACTTGGCGACGGCTGGGTGCACTTCGACGCCCCGCACGGGATGCTGTTGCCTGACTCCGTGTCGACCACGGTGTCGACGGCGTTCCGCGGGTCCATGCCCTCGGCATCGGGACCGCACCCTTCCGCCCGGCGCAGCGCCGCGGTGCTCGCGGCGGCCCGGCAGGCCATCGCCGATCTGGTGGGGGCCCGTCCGGAGGGCGTCGTGCTGGGCGCCGACCGCGCCGTGCTGCTCACCTCGCTGTCGGATGCCGCCTCGTCCCGGGTGGGTCTCGGTTATGAGGTGGTGCTGACCCGCCTCGACGACGAGGCGAACATCCTGCCGTGGCTGCGGGCGGCGAATCGGTACGGCGCCAAGGTGAAATGGGCCGAGGTCGACGTCGAGACCGGTGAGTTGCCGGGCTGGCAGTGGGAGAACCTGATCACCAAGCCGACTCGGCTGGTCGCCATCACGTCGGCGTCGTCGACGCTGGGCACGCTCACCGATCTGGAACCGGTGACCAAGCTGGTGCACGCCAACAGCGGGCTGGTCATCGTGGATCACTCGGCGGCCGCGCCGTACCGGCTGATCGACATCGACGACATCGACGCCGACGTCGTCGCGCTCAATGCGGTGGCGTGGGGTGGGCCGCCGATCGGTGCGCTGGTGTTCCGCGATCCGGCGGTCATCGACATGTTCGGCTCGGTCTCGCTGGATCCGCACGCGACGGGCCCGGCGCGCCTGGAGATGGGCGCCCACCAGTACGGGCTGCTCGCGGGCGTGGTGGCCAGCATCGAATACCTGGCTTCCCTGGACGAGTCGGCGCAGGGCACGCGGCGCGAAAGACTGGGCGTGTCAATGGATTCCGCGGCCGCCTACATGGACCGGCTGTTCGCCTACCTATTGGCGTCGCTGCGATCACTGCCGCTGGTGATGGTGCTGGGCAGCCCGGTCGAGCGCATCCCGGTGCTGAGCTTCGCGGTGCAGGGTGTGCCCGCCGCGCGGGTGCTGCAGCGGCTGGCCGACAACGGCATCCTGGCCAGCACCGACCCCACCTCGCGGGTGCTCGACCTGATCGGTGTCAGCGATATCGGCGGTGCCGTGACCGTCGGACTGGCGCCCTACACGACGACGGCCGAGGTCGATCAGTTGGTGCGCGCGCTTGCCTCGCTCGGCTGACGGCTAACTCACCCGCAGCAGCACCTTGCCGTGCACGTCGCCGGCGGCCAGCAGCGCGTGCGCCCGCGCCGCCTCCTCCAGCGGCAGCTCGGCGCCGACGATCGGCTTGACCTTGCCCGCCGCGATCAGCGGCCACACGTTGGCCACCACTTCCGCGACGATGGCGCCCTTGCCGTCGGGCCCGTCGACCGGGCGCGATCGCAGTGCCGTCGCGATGACACCGGCCCGCTTGCCCAGCAACTTGGCGATGTTGAGTTCGGCCGTGATCCCGCCCTGCATACCGATGATGACGAGCCGGCCTCCGTCGGCGAGGGCGTCGATGTTCCGGTCCAGGTACTTCGCGCCCATGATGTCGAGGATCACCTCGGCGCCACCGGCGGCGCGCACCCGCTCGACGAAATCCTCTTCCCGGTAGTTGATGGTGATATCGGCACCCAGGTCGGCACACACCGCGAGCTTCTCGGCGGAGCCGGCGGTGACGGCGACGTGGCTGTCCAGCGCGCGGGCTACCTGGATGGCGTGAGTGCCGATACCGCTGGCGCCACCGTGCACCAACAGCAGCCGGCCGGGATCCAGGTGCGCGGTCATCATCAGGTTGGACCAGACCGTGCACGCCACTTCCGGGAGGGCGGCCGCCTCGTGCAAGCCGACCCCGTCGGGAACGGGCATCACCTGTTCGGCGGGAACCGCCACATACTCGGCGTAGCCACCACCGGCCAGCAAAGCGCATACCGGTTGCCCCACGGACCAACCGGTGACCTCGCTGCCCACCTCGGCGATGGTGCCCGACACCTCGAGCCCGAGAATGTCGCTCGCACCCGGCGGCGGCGGGTAGTTGCCGGCGGCCTGCAGCAGATCGGCTCGGTTGACGGCGGCGGCCGCCACGCGGATCACAACTTGACGGGTGTGAGCTGCGACGTCGGGAACTACTTGAATTGTCATACGTTCGGTTGACTCTGCAAGAATGGCGCGCATTCGGTGAACGCTACCCGGTGGTAGCGCCTTACGATGGCGCGATGGAAGGCACTATCGCCGGGCGAACCGCCAGCACGATGCCCGGTCTCGATATCGCCGAGCAGAGGTCCTGGCAAAATTTCCTGGACGCCGCGCTACGGCTTTATGCAACGCTGAACCGCTCACTGGTGGAAGCGCATCGGCTGACGCTCAATGATGTGCGTCTCCTCGACATCCTGGACCGTTCGATGACGGGGTCGGCCCGGATGGGCGACCTCGCGGACAACCTGATGTCGCTGCCCAGCCGGGTGACCCGGCAGATCCACCGCTTGGAGAAGCTCAACCTGGTCAAGCGGGTGGCCAGCCCGGAGGACGGCCGCGGTGTGCTGGCCACCATCACCGAGGACGGGCGCGCACTGCTCAAGGAGGCGCTCGAAACCTACGGGGACGGCGTGCGCACGCATTATCTGGGCCGGCTGTCGCGGCCGCAGATGGCGGCGGTGGGGGAGAACTGCCGCCGGATCAGCGCGGGACTGATGGCCGATGCCCCGCCCGCCAGACTCGGCCGGGTGTAGACCGCTTACGCTTATCGGCGGTGGCGTGGCAGAGCGGCCTAATGCACTCGCCTTGAAAGCGAGAGACGGCTAACACCGTCCGGGGGTTCAAATCCCTCCGCCACCGCCATAGGGTCGACCGTCACCGCGTGTCGCCGGCGGCCGAGTCCCCGTCGGTACCGGCTGTTTTGGCGCCCGCGGCGCTTCCCGAGTCTGCCGGCTGCCCCGCGGGTGATGCCGGGGACACGGCCGCCGTCTTCGTGCGTGGGAACGGATTAGGCAGCGAGATCCGGCCGAGCCTAAACCGGTGACCGCGATCGGTGGTCGTCTTCACCGTCGGCGACTGAGTGGTGGCGTCGGATTTGGCCTCAGATGCGGCTTCGGGTTTGGCCTCGGGCTTGCCATCGGATTCGGATTTCTCGGCGGCCTTCTCGCTCGGCGGTGCCGCTTTGGGTGACTGGTCGACCTCGGTTCCCGAGGTGTTGCCGGCGTGCTCTTCGGCCTGCGGTTCCGTGTCGGCGCCGACCGCCCGCTTGGTGACCTTCTGGCCGGTGGTGGCGGTACCGGCGGGCGCAGGCGCCGCGGCGGTGAGCGCGGCGGGCTTGTCCACGGGGGCCGATGTCACGTCGGGCAGGACGCCGGTTCCGCCGCTGAGGAGGTCCTTCTCCGCGGCGATCGTGTTCGTGATCGCCACTCGCAGGTTGTTGGCCGCCCAGGTCAACGCCTGCGGGATGGTGAATTGCCCGAGTTCGAAGGTGCCGCCTCCGATGAGACCCGTGAGCGTGGTCTGCACCGTGACCGCGATCGGCACCAGCAGGTAACGGGAGAGCAGTTCGGGTTGGTTGGCCAGACGCGGATCCAGGCCTTTATCGGTCAGGTCTCGTGTCCAGCTTTGGGCAAGGCTGTTGAAAACCAGGCCGGGGATGGCGATCGGCAACGTCAACCACAATCCCGGCTGTGTGGTGGGCGTGGTGAACGGATACCAGGGGCTGTACGCCGGTGGCGGCGGTACCGCCGCCGCGGTCGCGTTGGCCGGCACGGCTTTTCGCGCCACGCTGACCGGATCGGTGCTGGTGGGGATGGCGCCGGTCGCCACCGCCTCGTCGATCACCGACTCCACCAGGCCGGCGAGCTGCACCTGCAGCGTCTGCGGTGCGCATGTCGGCAACGCCGCCCCATGCGCCACATGGCCGGACTGCGGCATCACGGGAAGGGCAACCGCTGCGGCCACCACGGCCGTCGCTGCGAACGATATCGGTGCCACGCTACGGCCGGCAGTGCGCACGGTTCCCCCTCTTCTTGATCGTCTGAAGCGAGCAGGTGACACCGGCTCATGACTTCAAACGGGCTGATAGCACCAGCTAACTTAGCTGCTCCACGACATCGACGCAAAGCGTTCGCGCCGAACCTGTTTTGTGCAACTGATGTCGGCCCAGCGAACGCGAGGGGCGTGGGTCAGGCCCGGTCGTGCAGCGTGACGTGGTAGCCGTCCGGATCGGCGAAGGTGAACGTCCGGCCGAACGGCCCGTCGATAGGCGCGGTCACGATGGTGTGCCCGTCGGCGGCCAGCGCGTCGTGGATTTCCTGGACGTCGGTGGCGTGCAGCCAGATCGCCGCACCGACGCCCGGTCGCGGGGCCGAGTCGAGATCCGTACCCGGGATGACATGGCGGAGCGCGAATGCGATGGGTTTGGTCTCGAAGACGACGGCGTGTGGTGGTCCGGCGGGAGAGCGGACCAGGCCGAGGTAGCGCTCGTAGAACGACTGCGACGCAGGCAGGTCGCGGGCTTGCAGCGAGATGAAGTCGGGGCCGGTTGCTGGCATGGTGCTCCTCCAATCATGTCAGTTATCTGACACAAACCACCGTATGTCAGAATACTGACATGACGCAAGACCGGGTGGACCTCGAGACGTCGCTGGGCTACCTGCTGAAGGAGGCCTCGAGCGTGCTGCGTGCCGCCATGGAGGAGGTGCTGCGACCGCTCGGCATGAGCATCACGCACTACTCCTGCCTCGAGCTGCTGGCGCAACGCCCCGGCCTGTCCAACTCCGAGCTCGCACGCGGCGCATTCGTCACCCGGCAGTCGATGAACGTGTTGCTCCAGACCCTGGAACGCGACGGTTACGTGACCAGGCCGGCACAGCCGCCCGTCGGCAAGGCGCTGCCCACCCGGCTCACGCCACGCGGCCGACGCAGCCTGGAGAAGGCGAGCGCGGCCGTCCGGTCCGTCGAGGTCAGGATGCTCGCCGGCCTGACCGACACCGAGCAGGCGAGCGCCTCCCGGGCCCTGCGAAGCATGATCCACTCCCTGCGGGACGGCGCCGACGACGCATAGGCCGGCCGGCGAAGGTCAGCGCGACCGTCTCGGGCGCGCCGTCGAACCCGGGCCGCAATTGGGGCATTCGATCACGAACGACCAGCGCGAATTCAGGATCAGCGGCGTCCACGACGCTTCCTCGGGATCACCGTCCGGCGGTGCAGTCCGCAAGCACCGCGCGCAGTGGGTGTCGATCGAAGAACGTGGCACACAGCAAGTTTAGAACCCGCTCCGCGGTGACGAGCGTCCCGGACCAAGTCCGGGGCGACTCCCTGCAAGGCACAATACGTTCCGTGCACAGTCATGCGCAGTCCCTGCGGCCGCCGCTGGTCATCGCCGCGCTCGGCGTCGTCTTCGGCGATATCGGCACCAGCCCCATCTACACCCTCCAGACCGTGTTCAACCCCGGCGATCCCCATCCGGTGCCGATCAGTGCCACGCACGTCTACGGCGTGGTGTCGCTGATCTTCTGGTCGGTGATGCTCATCGTCACCCTCACCTACGTCACGCTGGTGATGCGCGCCGACAACGACGGCGAGGGCGGGGTCATGGCGCTGATCACGCTGGTGCGCCGGTGTTGCCCGGCCGGCCACGAACGGACGGCCGCGCTGCTGTCGGGCCTCGGATTGTTCGGCGCGGCACTATTTTTCGGCGACAGCATGATCACCCCGGCGATTTCGGTGCTGTCCTCGATCGAGGGCCTGAAGGTGGTCGAGCCGGGACTGGACCGCTGGGTCATCCCGCTGACGGTGATCATCATCGTGGTGCTGTTCTCGGTGCAGCGGCGCGGCACCGCCACCATCGGCCGGTTCTTCGGCCCGGTGATGATCGCCTGGTTCGTCGCGATCGGCGCCTGCGGGGTCGCCGGGATCGTCGCGCACCCCGACATCCTGCGCGCACTCTCGCCGACCTATGCGCTCGGATTCATGGCGGGTCATCTGCACATCGCGTTCTTCGCACTGGCCGCGGTGGTGCTGGCCGTCACCGGCGCCGAGGCGCTGTATGCCGATATGGGCCATTTCGGCAGACCCGCCATCGTCACCGCGTGGCTGGGGCTGGTGCTGCCGGCCTGCGTGCTCAGCTATCTGGGGCAGGGCGCGCTGCTGCTGGGCGACGAAAATGCCGTCAGCGCACCGTTTTTCCTGCTCACCCCTGAGTGGGCGCGCATTCCGATGGTAGTGCTCGCCACCGCGGCGACGGTCATCGCGTCCCAGGCGGTCATCACCGGCGCGTTCTCGGTGGCCGCCCAGGCCGCGCAGCTCGGCTACCTGCCCCGGCTGCGGATCGCCCACACCTCGGAGTCGTCCATCGGTCAGATCTACGTGCCGTGGATCAACGGCGTGCTGATGGTGGCGGTGTTGACGCTGGTGTTCGCCTTCCGCAGCTCCGCCGCCCTGGCCTACGCGTTCGGGATGGCGGTCACCGGCACCATCACCATCACCACCCTGCTGTTCCTCTATCAGGCCCGGGCCCGCTGGCGCACCCCGCTGTGGCTGCTGATCGGCGGTGGCGGCGCGCTGCTGGTGGTGGATCTGATGTTCTTCGCCGCCAACCTCACCAAACTGGTGCACGGGGCGTGGCTGCCGCTGCTCATCGCCATCACCGCGTTCACCGTGATGCTCACCTGGCAGCGCGGACGCGAGGTGGTGACCGTGGCGCGGGAGAAGGCCGAAGGCCCGCTGCAGGCTTTCGTCGACAAGCTGGCGGCCGACCGCGGCACGCCGATCCGGATTCCGGGCACCGCGGTGTTCCTCAACCGGGGCGGTGAGACGGCGCCCCTGGCCATGCGCTCCAACGTGGAACACAACCGGGTGCTGCACGAGCAGGCCATCATCATGTCGCTGGACGTGCAGCCGGTGCCGCGCGTCGCGGACCAGGACCGGATCACCATCGACAATCTCGGCTACACCGACGACGGCATCATCTTCGTCAGCGCCAAATACGGTTACATGGAGCGGCCGGATGTCCCTGCGGCCCTGCGTCTTCTGGGCCCGCTACCGTTCGCCGACCGGCCGCTGTCGGCGGACGACGCGACCTACTACCTGTCCAAACTCGAGCTGACCCCCGGCCCCGCCGACACGATGGCCCCGTGGCGGAAAAGGCTTTTCATCGCCACGTCACACATCACCGCGGATGCCGCGGGCCATTTCGGGCTGCCGCTGGACCGTACCGTCATCATCGGGTCACGCATCGAGGTGTGATCGCCGGTTACGGCAACACCGTGCGCATCAGCATCACGTTGTAGTCCGACCACAGGGAAAGGTTGTAGTACAACACCTTTCCCGTCGACCACGGGTGCAGGAACGGAGCATAGATACCGCCGGGGAACTCCGAGTGCGACACCAGCATGGCCTCCGGCCCCCACGGACCCTGCGGGGCCGGCGCGGTGCGCATCACCACATCGTTGAGCCCGTTGCAGTAGAGCACCACGTACTGCTTCAGGTAGGTGTTGTACTGCGCCGACATCTCCCCGAGCGGTCCGGGGATGACGGCGGTGGCCGCCCCGGGATTGCCCGGCACCCAGGCGTTGTTGTCGGAATTCCAGTACTCGTACTTGCTCAGGTCGGGCAGGAAGGCCGGCAGCACCCGTGCGACATACGCCGAGCCGCCGCGTCCCGGCGGGGTGCCGAACGAATACAGGTAGTTGTCACCGGGGCCCGGTTTCATGAAGGCGCCCATCTGGAAATTCTCGTTCCCCGGTGTGTATCCGACGCGGTCGATGCTGTCCGGGGACGGCGTGCGGACGGTGTTCGGGTAGACACCCCAGTGCTCGCCGTTGTCCGGCGAGACGGCCAGGGCCGAGAAGTTGGTCGACCACCGGCCGTCGGCATCCCAGTTCTTGATGGACATGAAGTTCACGTACTGGTTGCCGCCCACCGAGATCCCGGCGGTCGGGATGATGCCCTTCTCGACGGGGGCCCAGCCGATGCTGTTGATGATCTGCTTGGCCAGGCCGGGCCGCCAGGACGGCGCGCTGGAGGCCGCGACGGAGTTGGTCAGCGCGGTGTCCTGACTGCGCATCAACACGTTGTAGCGCCACTGCTTCTGCGGGGTGCTGCAATACCCGTAGGTGTCACCAAAGGCCATCAACACCTGGTGATTGCCGGGATTGCCGTTGTCCCACATGATTCCGAGATCGGTGCCGGTGACGGAGTACTTGGCGATGGTGTTGTTCGAACTCTCCGGACCGGTGACCCAGCCGATCAGTGCGGTGCCCGGAGCCGGCATCGGGGCCGACGCGGGCGCCGGGGGCGGGGCCGGCGCCGCCGTCTTGGTCGGTTTCGGGGTGGGCGCCACCGCTGCCTGCTGCTGAACCTGCTGCGGGGTCAGCGCGCTGATGATCGACCGGGTCAACTGCCCGAGCCGGGGCAGGGGCGCGTTGTCGTTGGCGCCGGATGGTTTGTGCCCCAAAGGCGGGCCACCGTTGACGGGAGCTTCGGGGATGGCGCCGGTGCCCGCGGGCGGTTGCGCGGCCGCCGCGGCACCGGTGCAGGGTTCGGCCAGCGCCGTCGGTGAGCCGCCGATCGCCGCGCACAGTCCGGCGGCGGTCACCACGACCACCGGCAGCGGGGCAATTCGACGACGCCGCGACATGTCACACCTTTCAGGGGCGGACGCCGGATCGACGCCTGCACTTGTACAGCTGTGACGCTAGTGTCCGGTGAGGCCGATGTGGCTAGCGGTGCATCGATGGATATCCATCCGTGACCGTGTCGCGACTCACGCCGGTGTAATTTGTGGAACGCTTATTCGCCGGTGAACTGAGGCGGCCGCTTCTGGAACATCGCGGTCACCGCCTCGGCCAGATCCTTCGACGGCAGGAACGCCGAATTCCAGGCCGCCACATAGCGAAGACTCTCCGACACCCGGGCGATGCGCTGCTGATCGAGCACGTCCTTCACCCCGGCCACGGTCAGCGGAGGGTTGGCCGCGATCTCGGCTGCGGTGGCGTGCGCGGCAGCCAACGCGGCCTCGGCGTCGGGGTAGACGTCGTTGACCAGACCGATCTTCTCGGCACGGGCGGCATCGATGTCCTTGCCGGTCAACACCAACTCGCGCAGGTGGCCGTCGGACAGGATGAGCGGCAGCCGGGCCAGCGACCCCACGTCGGCGACGATGGCCAATTTGGTCTCCCGCACCGAGAACTTGGCGTCCGCGCTGGCGTACCGAATATCGGCGGCGCTGATCAGGTCGACGCCGCCGCCGATGCACCAGCCGTGGATCGAGGCGACGGTCGGGGTGCGGGCGTCGGCGACGGCGGAGATGGCCGCCTGCATCCGCTGCAGCTTGGTGTGGAACTCGGCCCGGGCCTTCGCGCCGGCGTCCAGACCCGGCAGCGTGGCGCCCATCGCGGGCAGATCCAGCCCATAGCTGAAGTTCTTCCCCGAGCCGGTCAGCACGATCGCACGGACCTCGGGGTCGGCGTCCAGCGTGCCGAACACGTCAGGCATCTCGTCCCAGAACGCCGGGCCCATGGCATTACCCTTGCCCGGCCCGATCAGCGTGACCCGTGCGACGTGGTCGGCGATGTCGACGGTGACGGATTCGTAAGCCATGTGTTGAAGGCTAACGCGCTACGGAACCGGACCCCCGAGCAGCACCTCGCTGACCGTGCTGTCGCCCAGGAACTGGCACACCGCGTCGGCCAGGGTCTTGGCGACGTCGATGTTGTCCGGGGTCAGGATCGACTGCTCCTGCTCCAGGATCGCGTTGACGACGGCCTTCTGGGTGGCCTCGTCGAGCTGGGTGTAGTCCGAGCAGCTCATCGTCAGCGCATCCGGCGGCGCGGGCACATCGGGCACCGTCGACCCCCGCGGGGTACGACTCGGGGTGGTCGGCGTGGCCGGCGCCGTCGGTCGGGTGGTCAGCGCGGGACCCGGTTCGGTGGTCATCGCCACCGAACCTTCGGTGGTGCGGGCACAGCCGGCCAGCAGCACCATCGTCACCAGAGAAGCTGCCGCCAGTGCCCGCCGCACGGTTACACGCGTTCCAGATAGAAGTAGAGATATTTCCCGTCCACCACAGCACCTTTGCCGTTCATGATGCCCAGCACCGCGTTGTCGTCGATCACCTTGAAATGGTCGTGCACGGGCTTGCCGTCGTACACCATGGTGGCCGTCGACTCGCCGCGGAACTCCTCCAGCCACAGACTGGCCTCGCCGTTCATCGCCTCGGTGTTGGAGAACTTGTTGCCGTCGGCATCCAGGCACACCAATGGCTGGGCATCGGCGGCAGAGTTGAACGTCTTGCCGAACCAGTTGAGCCGCTTCATGAATCCGTTGGCCTTGTGGCCGGTCTGGAATTCGCCGCCCTTCCACTCGCCCAGCATGAAGTCGATACCGGCCGGCGGCAGCGTCGCCCAGAACTCGTCGAGCTCGGCGTCGGCGATCTGGCCGTCACGCCGCTTGAAGTCCTCGAAGACGGTGCGGGCACTCACTTCTGTCCTCCTGACGCGGCGATCCACTTGCGGGCGAAGGCCAGGAACGCATCGTTCTCGTGCGGAGCGGCGACGGTCACCCGCACCCCGTCCTGCCCGTACGGCCGCACCACGATGCGGCTTTCGGCGGCGGCGTTGACAAATTCCTCGGTGCGGCCGGGCAGCGGCAACCAGACGAAATTGGCCTGGGATTGCGGCAACTCGTACCCGGCGTCGCGCAATGCGGTGCTGACCCGGCTGCGTTCGGCGACCACCTTGTCGGTGCGGGCCAGCAACTCGTCGGCGGCATCCAGGCTGGCGATGGCGGCGGCCTGCGACACCGTCGTCGCGGTGAACGGCACGTAGACCTTGCCGAGCGCGGTGACGATCTCCGGGTCGGCGACGGCGTACCCGACGCGCAGGCCGGCGAGCCCGTATGCCTTGGAGAAAGTGCGCAGCACAACGACGTTCGGGTGGTTGCGTACCAGTGCCAGGCTGTCGGGCAGCAGTCCGTCGCGGATGTACTCGACGTACGCCTCGTCGATGACCACCAGGATGTCCGACGGCACCGCCGCGACGAACGCCTCCAGTTCGGCCGGCTCCACCACGGTGGAGGTCGGGTTGTTCGGATTGCACACGAAGATCAGCCGGGTGCGGTCGGTGATCGCGGCCAGCATGGCGTCCAGGTCGTGGGTGTGGTCGGTCAGGGGCACCGGCACCGGGGTCGCGCCCGCCGTGCGCACCTGCAGCGGGTAGATCTCGAAACTGCGCCAGCCGAACATCACCTCGTCGCCCACCGACGCGGTGATCTGGATGAGCTGCTGGCACAGGCTGACGGAGCCACAGCCCACCGAGATGTGCTCGGGGGCGAAGTCGACGTGCTTGGCCAGCCGCTCGCGCAGGTCCTGGTAGCCGTTGTCCGGATACCGGTTGATGGTGTCCATGGCGGCGGCGACGGCCTCGCGCACGCTGGGCAGCGGGCCGTCCACGGTCTCGTTGCTGGCGATCTTGATGGCGCCGGGCACCGTACGGCCGGGGGTGTAAGCCGGGAGGTCGGCCATCTCGGGGCGCAGGCGGGCGGTCACCCGGCCATTCTAGGGGTGCCGTGGTGGCCGTCCGAGGTCGCGCTTTGCCTTCCGCCGTCCGGCCTGTGTAATCTGTGCGCTCGGCGGTTCCGGGGGTCCGGTACCCTCAGATCGTTCAGGAGGCGTGCCAGAGCGGCCGAATGGGACTCACTGCTAATGAGTTGTCCCCCTTACAGGGGACCGGAGGTTCAAATCCTCTCGCCTCCGCCGGATAGTTGAATAGCAGTACCAGGCACGACCAAGCGCCCGTAGCTCAACGGATAGAGCATCTGACTACGGATCAGAAGGTTAGGGGTTCGAATCCCTTCGGGC
Source organism: Mycolicibacterium cosmeticum (assembly GCF_000613185.1). Classification (NCBI taxonomy): domain Bacteria; kingdom Bacillati; phylum Actinomycetota; class Actinomycetes; order Mycobacteriales; family Mycobacteriaceae; genus Mycobacterium; species Mycolicibacterium cosmeticum. The sequence goes on along the minus strand of NZ_CCBB010000001.1, from coordinate 2,623,091 downwards.
GCACTCATCTCGCATTCCGGCACCGCGTTACGGTGGTGCCGTGCGCCTGCTCCTCATCGCGGACACCCACGTCCCCAAACGGGCGCGGGATCTGCCCGCCGCGGTCTGGGCGGCCGTCGACACCGCCGATGTGGTGATCCACGCCGGTGACTGGGTGTCCCCGGACCTGCTCGATCAACTGGAGGCGCGCTCGCGCCGGCTGCTGGCGTGCTGGGGCAACAACGACGGTGACGAACTGCGGGCCCGGCTGCCCGAACGCGCCGACGCGACACTGCACGGGCTGCGCTTCACCGTCGTGCACGAAACCGGGGCGGCGGCCGGCCGGGACGAGCGGATGGCGCGGCTCTACCCGGAGACCGACGTGCTGGTGTTCGGGCACAGTCACATCCCGTGGGACGCCACCGCGTCCACCGGCCTGCGGCTGCTGAATCCGGGTTCGCCGACCGACCGGCGGCGCCAGCCGCACTGCACCTACATGACCGCGACGCTGACCGCCGGCGCGCTCGCCGACGTCACGCTGCACCGGTTGTGAGCCTCAGCCCGCCTCGGCCGCGCAGATCAGGTCGATGTGCTTGGTGGCCCAATCGCTGAGCGGTTCGAGCGAGTCGAGCAGCTCCGCGCCGGCCGGGGTCATCGAGTACTCCACCCGCGGCGGCACCTCGTGGTAGCTCTCCCGGTGCACCACCCCGTGCCGCTGCAACTCCTTGAGATGCTGAGTCAGCATCTTCTGCGACACCCCCGGCAGGCTGCGGTGCAGGGCGTTGAACCGTTTCGGACCGGCCTGCAACTCCCACAGGATCAGCGGCTTCCACTTCCCGTCCACCACCGCGAACGCCGCGTCCAGGCCGCAGGTGAACTTGCCCAGCTGAGTCATCGATCATCCCCTCGCAGGTCAAAGCCAATGGTTACGTTTCGGTAAGTACCGCACTTTATAGTGGGTACTTGTCGGATCTTCCGCATGACACCAACGATGGTCGCATGACCAACACCTCGCAACGGATCAGTTTCCTCGGGCTCGGTGAGATGGGTACGGCACTGGCCACGGCGGCCGTCCGAGCCGGGCACGCGACCACGGTGTGGAACCGCACCGCGGCCAAGGCGCAGGCCGTGCCGGACGCCCGGGTGGCCCCGACGGTCGGCGCGGCGCTGGATGCCGACCTGGTGGTGGTGTGCCTGTTCGACCACCGCTCGGTGCACGAGGTCCTGGACCCGGTGGCCGCGCACCTGACCGGCGTCCGCATCGTCAACCTCACCACCACCTCACCGGCCGGCGCGCGCGAACTGGCGGACTGGGCCCGCGCCGCCGGCGCGCAATACCTGGACGGTGGCATCATGGCGACCCCCGGCATGATCGGTGCGCCTGGCGCTCGGATCTTCTACAGCGGCGACCGCGCAGTGCTCGACGACTTCCGATCCGTCCTCGAATTGTGGGGCACAGCAGAGTATTTCGGCGCCGACGCGGGCATGGCTGCGCTGTACGACCTGGCCCTGCTGTCGGCCATGTACGTGATGTTCGCCGGGTTCTTCCACGGTGCGGCCATGGTCGGGGCGGCGGGCGTGCCGGCCGGTGACTTCGCGGCGATGGCCGTGCCGTGGTTGCAGGCGATGACCGCCGAGCTCCCGGGCTACGCCAAGGTCATCGACGGCGCCGACTACACGGTGCCGGGCCAGCAGAGCCTGCTGTTCTCCGATATCAGCGACATCGTGTCGGCCAGCCGCGAACAGGGCGTCAGCACCGAGGTGGTCGACGTCGTGCAACGGCTCATCCACCGGCAGATCGACGCCGGCCACGGGCACGAAGGGTTCGCCCGCATCATCGAGGGCCTGCGCAGCCAGGAGCGTGCGGCATGAACGTCGCCGTGCTCGGACTGGGACCCATGGGCCAGGCGCTGGCCGGCGCGCTGCTCGACGCGAAATACCGCACCACGGTGTGGAACCGGACCGCCGCCAAGGCCGGCCCGCTACAGGCCCGCGGCGCCGTGGCCGCCGGCACGCCCGCCGCGGCCGTCGGTGCGGCGGACCTGATCCTGGTCAACGTCGTCGACCACGACGCGGTGGACGCGGTGCTCACCGCGGCCGGCGACGCCGTCGCGGGGAAAACGGTGGTGGGGCTCAGCTCGGATACGCCCGAGCGCGCCCGCCGCACCGCAGAGTTGGTGGCCGGCCTCGGCGGCGGGTATCTCGACGGGGCCATCATGACGCCCACCGCGACCATCGGAACCCCGGCCGCCAGCATCCTCTTCGCCGGCCCGCGGGACCGTTATGACGCCGGCGTGCAGGTGTTCGACGCCTTGGGCACCCCCACCTGGCTGGGCCCCGAGTACGACCGCGCTGCCGCGTTCGACATGGCGTTGCTGGACCTGTTCTGGACCTCGGTGGCCGGGTTCCTGCATGCCGTCGGCATCGCCAAGGCGCACGGCATCGGCCCCACCGCACTGTTGCCGCACGCCACCGGCATCGTCGACATCCTGACCCCGATCTTCACCGAGATCGCCGAACGCGCCGACACCGGTCACCACGATGACCCCAGCGCATCGGTGTCATCGGTGGCCGCGTCGCTGCACCATCTGATCGCCACCGCACGCTCGGCCGGGATGGACGACGCGGCGCTGCAGGCGTTTGCGGGCGTCGTCGAGAAGGCCATCGCCGACGGGAACGGCGCCAAGGAGATCAGCGTGCTGACACCGTAATCCGGCGCGCGGAAACGCCTTACGTGGCATGGTCGTGCCCATGGAGCAGAAGCCGCCCACCGCCACCATCGCCGCCGCCAACCGCGGCCACCGCACCGGCCTGCCGTTCGACGACACCCGCGACTTCGCCGACGCCGACCGCGGGTTCATCGGGGCACTGGACCCGTGCGTGGTGACCGGTTCCGGTGGAAAAGTGGTATGGGACAACGACTCCTATGCCTTCCTGGCGGGCGAGGCGCCGGATTCGGTGCACCCGAGCCTGTGGCGGCAGTCCCAGCTGTGCACCAAGCAGGGGCTGTATGAGGTCACCAAGGCCAGTGGAGCGACGGCCAACGACGCACCAGGGATCTACCAGGTACGCGGGCTGGACCTGTCGAATATCAGCTTCGTCGAGGGTGACACCGGCATCATCGTGATCGACCCGCTGGTCAGCACCGAGACCGCGGCCGCCGCGCTGGCGCTGTATCGCGAGCACCGCGGGGATCGGCCCGTCAAAGCCGTGATCTACACCCACAGCCACGTCGACCATTTCGGTGGCGTGCTGGGCGTGACCTCGCAGGACGAGGTGGACGCCGGCACGGTGGCCATCATCGCGCCGGAGGGGTTCACCGACCACGCGGTGCAGGAGAACGTCTATGCCGGCACCGCGATGACCCGCCGCGCCGCCTACATGTACGGCGCGGTGCTGGCGCGCGGGCCGCAGGGCCAGGTCGGCTGCGGGCTCGGCCAGGCCCCGTCGCTGGGGGAGGTGGCGCTGATCGTCCCCACCATCGACGTCCATGACACCGGCGAGAAGCACACCATCGACGGGGTCGAGATCGAATTCCAGATGGCGCCCGGCACCGAGGCGCCGGCCGAGATGCACTTCTACTTCCCGCAGTTCAAGGCGCTGTGCATGGCCGAGAACGCCACCCACAACCTGCACAATCTGCTGACCCTGCGCGGTGCGCTGGTGCGGGACCCGCACGGCTGGGCCGGTTACCTCACCGAGGCCATCGACACTTTCGCCGACCGCACCGATGTGGTGTTCGCCTCGCACCACTGGCCCACCTGGGGCCGGGACAACATCGTCGAATACCTCTCGGTGCAGCGCGACCTGTACGCCTACCTGCACGACCAGACCTTGCGCCAGCTCAACCAGGGGTTCACCGGTGCCGAGATCGCCGAGAACTTCGCGCTGCCACCGGCGTTGGAGCAGGCCTGGCACACCCACGGCTACTACGGCTCGGTCAGCCACAACGTCAAGGCCGTATACCAGCGCTACATGGGCTGGTTCGACGGCAACCCCGGCCGGCTCTGGCCGCACCCGCCGGAGGCCATCGGGCCCCGGTATGTGCAGGCCATCGGTGGGCTGGACCGCGTCGTCGAGCTGGCGCAGCAAGCCTTCGACGACGGCGACTTCCGCTGGGCGGCAACACTGTTGGACCACGCCATCTTCACCGACGAGAACCACTCCGGCGCCCGCGACCTGTACGCCGACACCCTGGAACAACTGGCGTACGGCGCCGAGAACGCGGTCTGGCGCAACTTCTTCCTGTCCGGGGCGACCGAGCTGCGCGACGGCAACTTCGGCACCCCCACCCAGACCACGTCACCGACGGTGCTCGCCCAGCTGACCCCCGAGCAGATGTTCGACACCTTCGCCATCAACGTCAACGGTCCGCGAGCCTGGGAGCTGGACCTGACCATCGACGTGACGTTCGTCGACCTGGCGGCCGACTACCGGCTGACGCTGCGCAACGGGGTGCTGGTGCACCGCAAGGCCCCGGCAGATCCGGCCACCGCGACGGCCACCGTCACGTTCGCCACCAAGGGCCGGCTGTTGACGTTCGCCGCCGGCGACCGCGACTCACCGGGGGTGGAGTTCACCGGCGATCCAAACGCCTTGGCGCAGCTGCTGGGCGCCCTGGACCGGCCCGACCCGGGCTTCGCCATCATCACGCCGTAGTCAGGGCAACCCGCCGTCGGCGCGCAGGATCGACCCGGTGGTGAAGCTGGCCGCGTCCGACATGAGAAACAGTGCCGCGCCGACGATCTCGGCCGGATCACCGGCGCGCCGCAACGCCAGATGCGCGAAAGCCGCCGGATCCCCGAGTGACCATGCCTTGCTGATATCGGTGAGGAACGGGCCGGCCATCAGGGTGTTCACCCGCACCGCCGGGCCGAACGCCTTGGCGAACCCCTCGGTCAGCACGTTCAGCGCCGCCTTGGCCGCGGCATAGGGCAGCATCGACGCGTCCGGCCGCAGCGATCCCGACGAGCTCACGTTGATGATCGACCCGCCGCCGGCGGCCGCCATCCGCTCGCCGATCAGCGCGGTCAACCGGAACGGCCCCTTGAAGTTCAGGTTCACCACCGAGTCGAACAGCTTCTCGCTCACCGAGCCCAGCGAGTCGTACAGCGGCGACATGCCGGCATTGTTGACCAGCACGTCCACCTTGCCGAACCGGTCATAGGCGGCATCGGCCAACGGCTCCAACTCATCCCACCGCCCGACATGCACCCGGTGGGCCAGCGCGGCCCGGCCGGTCTCGGCGGTGATCTGCGCGGCGGTCGCTTCGCACGACTCCAGGTTGCGGCTGGCGATCACCACATCGGCCCCGCAGCGGGCGGCCGCGAACGCCATCTCCCGGCCCAGTCCGCGGCTGCCGCCGGTGATCAACACGACGCGGTCGGTGAGGTCGAACAGCTCGTCGGCATAACCCATCTCCGGACCTCCTCGGTATGCGGCCATATGGTGTCACGATGCAACTGCTTCTGGTCCGACATGCGCTCCCCCTGCGCAGCGAGCCCGGCCAGGGCTCCGATCCCGAGTTGTCCGAGCAGGGCATCGCGCAGGCGGCGCGGCTGCCCGACGCGCTGTCCCGGTTCCCGGTCGGCCGGCTGGTCAGCAGCCCGCAGCGGCGTGCCGTGCAGACCGCGGGCCCGCTCGCCGACAAGCTGGGGTTGACCGTCGACATCGACGAACGGCTCGCCGAATACGACCGCGACATGTCGCACTACGTGCCCATCGAACAGATCGCGCAGGAAAACCCCGAGGAACTGGCCCGGCTGGCAGCCGGGCATCTGCCCACCGGTGTCGACGAGAAGGCGTTCCTGGACCGGGTGGTCGCCGCCGTCGACGACCTCATCGCCGCGGCCGGCCACGACGACACCCTGGTGCTGTTCAGCCACGGCGGCGTCATCAACGTCCTGCTGCATCACATCCTGGGTACCGAGCGGCTGCTGTCGTTCCACGTCGACTACGCCTCGGTGACCCGGTTGCTGGCCTCCCGCAGCGGCAAGCTGTCCGTTGCCGCGGTCAACGGCACCGAACACGTATGGGATCTGCTGCCGCGAAATGTGCGGTGGTAAACAGTTCCGGTGACCTCTCTGGATGGACTCGACCTCGACGCCCTGGACCGCCACCTGCGCGCCGAAGGGATTCCCCGCTCCGGTGAGCTGCGTGCCGAACTGATCTCCGGTGGCCGGTCCAACCTGACCTTCCGGGTGTTCGACGACGCGTCGGCCTGGGTGTTGCGCCGGCCGCCGCTGCACGGGCTGACCCCGTCGGCGCACGATATGGCCCGCGAGTACAAGGTGGTGGCCGCGCTGGCAGGCACCCCGGTGCCGGTGGCCCGCGCGGTGACGATGCGCAACGACGACTCCGTGCTGGGTGCGCCGTTCCAGATGGTCGAGAACGTCGACGGCCAGGTGGTGCGCAGCGCCGACGAACTGCAGGCCCTGGGCGACGCGACGGTCATCGAGGGCTGCGTCGACGCGCTGATCCAGGTGCTGGCCGACCTGCATGCTGTCGATCCGCAGGCTGTCGGGTTGGGTGACTTCGGGAAGGCGCAGGGCTACCTGGAGCGGCAGGTGCGGCGCTGGGGGTCGCAGTGGGATCTGGTGCGGCTGCCCGACGACCCCCGCGACGACGACGTGAAGCGGCTGCATTCCGCTCTGGCACAAGGGATTCCGGTGAGTTCGCGGGCCTCGATCGTGCACGGCGACTACCGCATCGACAACACCATCCTCGACAACTCGGACCCGACCGTGGTGCGTGCGGTGCTGGACTGGGAACTGTCCACCCTCGGTGACCCGCTGTCGGATGCGGCCCTGATGTGCGTGTACCGCAACCCGAACTTCGACGATGTACTCGGCATGCGGGCGGCCTGGACGTCACCGCTGCTGCCGTCGGCCGACGGTCTGGCCCAGCGGTACGCGGTGGCCAGCGGGCAGGAACTGAGCCACTGGGATTTCTACATGGCCCTGGCCTATTTCAAGCTGGCCATCATCGCGGCCGGCATCGACTTCCGCGCCAGGGAGGGCGGCGAACAGTCCGTCGTGGGTGCGACCGTGGCGCCGTTGATCGCCGAGGGCCTGCGGCTGGTCTAGAGTCGCCGAGCGGCTTTGAGGTTCTTGCGGGCCGCGATGCGCAGCTGCACGATCCGGGCGGCGCCGACGAGCACCGCCAGCAATCCGCCGCACACCGCGGCCAGCAGCAGCGCCACCCCGAGCGGCAGCGACCAGTTCCAGCCCAGGAAGTGGAAGGTGCCGGAATCGGTGTTCTGCGCGATGAAGATCAGCAGCACGATCAGGATGAGGAAGCCCACGATCAGCGATGACCACAGTGCGGCCGCCCTGGTGAACTTGACCGCGTCCTCCGGTGGGGCCGCCGGGGACGGGTCGGCCGGCGGTTCCGGGACCGGGTCCGGCGCGATCGGATCGTTGCTCATGCCCCCATCCTTGCCCCTTCGGCGCCCGAAGCAAACTACTTCACGCTGAATCAAAGCCCGGCATGTCGCGCCGTGGCCCGTTACTGTCGGGGGAATTGCCACGTATCACAGTCGGCATGGCCGAGGGGATGGTATGCGCTGCAGACGGGGAACATCGGCGGTCGGGCTCGTCCTCGCGACGTTGCTCGCCGTGCTGAGCGCGGGCTGCGGTAGCGCCGACCCGCTCGGCGGTGGCACGGTCTCCGGTGATCTGAAAGCGATCACCGTCGGCTCGGCCGACTTCACCGAGTCGAAGATCATCGCCGAGATCTACGCCCAGGCGCTGGAGGCCAACGGTTTCACCATCAAGCGGCAATTCGGTATCGGCAGCCGCGAAACCTATATCCCCGCCGTGCAGGACCATTCCATCGACCTCATTCCGGAATACACCGGAAACCTGCTGCAGTACTTCGATGCCGCCAGCACGGCCACCACCTCGGACGCGGTGCTGCTGGCCTTGCTCAAGGCGCTGCCGGGGGACCTGTCGATCACCTACCCGTCCCCGGCCGAGGACAAGGACACCCTCGCCGTCTCGGCGGCCACCGCGCAGCGCTGGAAACTGAAGTCCATCGCCGACCTCGCCGCCCACTCGGCGGAGGTGAAAGTCGGCGGCCCGTCGGAGTTTCAGACCCGGCGCACCGGACTGGTGGGCCTCAAGGACCAGTACGGGCTGACCATTGCCCCGGCCAACTTCGTGGCGATCAGCGACGGCGGCGGGCCGGCCACCGTGCAGGCCCTCACCAGCGGCGCCATCACCGCAGCCAACGTCTTCAGCACCTCACCGGCCATCGTGCGGGACAAGCTGGTGGTGCTGGAGGATCCCAAGAGCGTCTTCCTCGCCGCCAACGTGGTGCCCCTGGTGGCCTCGCAGAAACTGTCCACCGATCTGAAATCCGTGCTCGATGCGGTCAGCGCGAAACTGTCCACCGCGGCGCTCATCGACCTCAACACCTCGGTCGAGGGCAACAAGGGTGTCGACCCCGACGAGGCGGCCGGAAAGTGGATCGCGGACAACGGTTTCGACAAACCCCTTCCCGGTAAGTGAGTTTGCGATGATCACCTTCACCAACGTCACCAAGACCTATCCGGATGGCACCGTCGCGGTCGACGATCTCACCCTCGACATCCCGGAGGGCACCCTGGCGGCGTTCGTCGGGCCGTCGGGCTGCGGCAAGACCACCTCGATGCGGATGATCAACCGGATGATCGAGCCGACCTCGGGCACGCTCACCGTCGACGGCAACGACGTGACCCAGGTGGACCCGGTCAAGCTGCGCCTGGGCATCGGTTACGTCATCCAGAGCGCCGGGCTGATGCCGCATCAGCGGGTCGTCGACAACGTCGCCACCGTACCGGTGCTCAAAGGCGAAACACGCCGCGCCGCACGCAAAGCCGCCCTCGGTGTGTTGGAGCGGGTGGGCCTGGACCCCAAATTGGCCAACCGCTATCCGGCGCAACTGTCCGGCGGCCAGCAGCAGCGCGTCGGGGTGGCCAGGGCGCTGGCGGCCGACCCGCCCATCCTGCTGATGGACGAACCGTTCAGCGCCGTCGACCCGGTGGTGCGCGAGGAACTGCAAACCGAGATCCTGCGGCTGCAAAGCGAATTGCGCAAGACCATCGTGTTCGTCACGCACGATATCGACGAGGCGGTCAAACTCGGCGACAAGGTGGCGGTGTTCGGCCGCGGTGGGGTGCTGCAGCAGTACGCCGAGCCGGCGTTCGTGTTGTCCAATCCGGCCAACGAACTGGTGTCCGGTTTCGTCGGGGCCGACCGCGGCTACCGCGGGCTGCAGTTCTTCGAGGGCAACGGACTGCCGCTGCACGACATCCCGCAGGTGGCCGAGTCCGAGATCGACGCCCAGCAGCTCGATCCCGGGGAATGGTTGCTGGTGATCCGGGCCGACGGCAAGCCGTTCGCGTGGATCAACGCCGAGGGCGTCGACGTCCACCGCAAGGGAAGTGCGTTGTACGACAGCACGATCGGTGGAGGCTCGTTCTTCCCGCCGGACGGCTCGCTGCGCCAGGCGCTGGACGCCGCGCTGTCCTCACCGTCGGGGCTGGGGGTGGCCGTCGACGACGACGGCCGGCTGTTGGGCGGTATCCGGGCCGACGACGTGCTGGCGGCCCTGCAACGACAACGCCGGGTGCCGAAGGTCGGGTAGTGACGTATCTGCTGACCCATCTGGACAAGGCGTGGGCGCTGACGCTGATCCACCTGCGCCTGTCGCTGGTGCCGATCGTGCTCGGACTGCTCATCGCGATACCACTGGGCGCCGCCGTGCAGCGCACCACCGTACCGCGCCGCACCATCACGGTGATCGCCAGCATCGTCTTCACCATCCCGTCGCTGGCGCTGTTCGTGGCGCTGCCGCTGATCATCCCGACCCGCATCCTCGACGAGGCCAACGTCATCGTCGCCCTCACGCTCTACACCACCGCGCTGCTGGTGCGCGCCGTGCCCGAGGCGCTGGACGCGGTCCCCGCCGACGTGCTCGACGCCGCCACCGCCGTCGGCTACCGGCCCTTCACCCGCATCGTGAAAGTTGAACTGCCCCTGGCCGTTCCGGTTCTCATCGCCAGCCTGCGGGTGGTCGCGGTGACCAATATCTCGATGGTGTCGGTGGGGTCGGTGATCGGTATCGGCGGCCTGGGCACCTGGTTCACCGAGGGTTATCAGGCCAACAAGAGCGGCCAGATCATCGCAGGCATCATCGCCATCTTCGTGCTGGCCGTGGTGATCGACGCGCTGATCCTGTTGGCGGGCAAGATCATCACTCCCTGGACCCGGGCCACGGCGGGGGCGCGATGAACTTCCTGCAGCAGGCCCTGTCCTACATCTTCACCGCGGAGCACTGGTCCGGCCCGGCCGGGCTGGGCATCCGGATCGTCGAACACCTGCAGTACACCGCGATCGCGGTGCTGTTCTCGGCGCTGGTCGCGATCCCGGTCGGGCTGCTCATCGGGCACACCGGCCGCGGCACCTTCCTGGTGGTCAGCGGCGTCAACGCGCTGCGTGCCCTGCCCACGCTGGGGGTCCTGCTGCTCGGGGTGCTGCTGTGGGGTCTGGGACTGATACCGCCCACCGTTGCGCTGATGCTGTTGGGCATCCCGCCGTTGCTGGCCGGGACGTATGCCGGCATCGCCAACGTCGACGCCGCCGTCGTCGACGCCGCGCGGTCCATGGGGATGACCGAACGCCAGGTGCTGTCCCGGGTCGAGGTGCCCAACGCGCTGCCGCTCATCCTGGGTGGGCTGCGCACCGCCACCCTGCAGATCGTGGCCACCGCCACCGTCGCCGCCTATGCCAGCCTGGGCGGGCTGGGCCGCTACCTGATCGACGGCATCAAGATCAGGCAATTCCACATTGCGCTGGTGGGTGCCCTGATGGTGACCGCGCTGGCGCTGATCCTGGACGCCGCGCTGGCCTTCGCGGTGTGGTTGTCCCAGCCGGGGGTCGGCCGGTGGCGGCGGCTACCCCAGCCGCTGATCGACGACGAGGTCGCGCTCGAATCACGATCGGGGCCCGTGCGGGGTCGGAGTTCGGAACGCGGCTACGAAGCCAGGGGCGCGTCGCCTACGGTAGAGAGGTGACTGACGCAGCCCCTCAATCAGGCACTGAGTCCGACGGCGCATGGCCGGCGATTCTCACCTGGCGCGCCCACGAGTTGCCCCGCATGGAGTCGGTGCGGGTCCAGCTGTCCGGCAACCGGATCAAGGCCTACGGCCGCATCGTGGCCGCCGCCACCGAGTCACATCCCGCCTTCAGCGCCTCCTACGATCTGGTCACCGACGAGGCCGGTGCCACCAAACGGCTGTCGCTGACCATGACGCTCGCCGAGCGGGAACGCCAGCTGTCCATCGCCCGCGACGAAGAGAACATGTGGCTGGTGCAGGACCACCAGAACCAGACCAGGCGGGCCGCCTACGAGGGCGCGCTCGACGTCGACGTGGTGTTCAGCCCGTTCTTCAACGCGCTGCCCATCCGGCGTACCGGCCTGCACCAGCGGGCCGACACGCTGAGCCTGCCGGTGGTCTACGTGCGGCTGCCCGAACTCACCGTCGAGCTGGAGACCATCAGCTACAGCAGCACCGGCGAGGGCGCCGGCATCAGCCTGAAATCGCCGATCGCCGAGACCACCATCACCGTCGACTCCGACGGTTTCATCCTCGACTATCCAGGACTGGCAGAGCGGATCTGATCACCCCGCCGGCCCGGCCGGCGGCGGCCAGTTCGTCGCGCCAGTTCTCCGCGCCGATCGTCACGTGCAGGATGTCGGGCCGGCTGAAGCTGTCGTAGCGGACGCGGGCGGCATGGCCGGCGTCCACCAGGTCGGCCACCGAGGTCTGCGCGGCCAGGTGCTCCCTGGCCTGGGTGAGCAGCTCCAGGGTGCGGTCCAGCTGGGCCAGCAGCTCCTCGGAGTTGGCCTCACACATGGCGCGCACCAGGTCGGGGGCGGTCGCCGCGACGCGGGTGCCGTCCCGGAACGAACCGGCGGCCAGCGCGAACGCCAGTGGCACATCGCCGGCGGTGACGGCCAGCGCCTCGGCCAGCAGATGTGGCAGGTGCGAGATCGCGGCCGCGGCGGCGTCGTGCTCATCGGAGCGGGCCGGGACCACGAACGCGCGGCAGTCCAGCGCCAGGTTCATCACCGCCGCCCACACCTGCGGATCGACATGGTCATCGACGCTGACCACCCACGGGGTGCCGGCGAACAGCTTCTTGTTACCGGCGGCCCAGCCGGAGTGCGCGGTGCCCGTCATCGGGTGCCCGCCCACGAACCGGGACAGCAGCCCGTGCTCGCGCACCTCACGCAGGACCGCGCCCTTCACGCTGATCACGTCGGTCAGCGCGCAGTCCGGGGCGATGCGGCCGATGTGGTCGAGCATCCCCGACAGGGCGGGCATCGGGACGGCCAGCACGATCAGCGCATCGGTCTCGGCGGCGCGCGCCAGCGCCTGGTCCAGTGCCGCGGTGGCGTCGAAACCGTCGAGGCGGGCGGCCGCGACGCCGTCGACGGATCGGTTGTAGCCGAAGACCTGGCGGCCAGCCTCCGCGGCGGCGCGCATCAGGGAGCCGCCGATCAGTCCCAGCCCCAGCACGCACACCGGTGTGTCGGTCACCGTTCAAGGTTGGCATACGGTCCGCGCAGCCGGTCGATAGGTGGTCAAAGCCCCTGGTCTGCGACTAGCGTTAGCACCATGGGAGCACAGCGTGCGCCGGCGCAGGAAGCTGCCGACCAGCCGGAGGGTTTCGGTGTCGCGGTCGTCCGCGAGGACGGGAAGTGGCGCTGCTCGCAGATGCGCCGAGGAGCGCTGACCAGCCTGACCGCCGCCGAGACCGAGTTGCGTGAGTTGCGCAGCGCCGGTGCCGTTTTCGGGCTGATCGACGTCGACGACGAGTTCTTCCTGATCGTGCGGCCCGCCCCGGCCGGCACCCGGCTGTTGCTGTCGGATGCCACCGCGGCGCTGGACTACGACATCGCCGCCGAGGCCTTGGACAAGCTGGACGCCGACCTCGACGACGAGGACCTCGAGGAGGCGGATCCGTTCGAGGAGGGCGACCTCGGGGTGCTCTCGGACATCGGGCTGCCCGAGGGCGTACTCGGGGTGATCGTCTCCGATATCGACATGGAGATCGAGGAGCAGATCGCCGCGATCGCGCAGCGGATGGGCTTCGAGTCGGAGCTGTCCGCGGTGCTCGACAAGATCGGTCGGTGACCGAGGAACAGCTGATCCGGCAGGCGCTGGACGCCGCCCGGCTGGCCGGTCCGCGGGACGTACCGATCGGCGCGGTGGTGTTCGGGCCCGACGGCACCGAGTTGGCCCGCGCCGCCAACGCACGCGAGGAACTCGGCGATCCGACCGCGCACGCCGAGATCCTGGCGATGCGCGCGGCCGCGACCCGGCTGGGGGATGGCTGGCGGCTGGAGGGCTGCACGCTGGCGGTGACGGTCGAACCCTGCACCATGTGCGCCGGCGCCATCGTGATGGCGCGGGTGGGCCTGCTGGTATTCGGGGCGTGGGAACCCAAGACCGGGGCGGTCGGATCGTTGTGGGACGTGGTGCGCGATCGGCGGCTGACCTACCGGCCGCAGGTGCGCGGCGGGGTGCTGGCCGCCGAGTGCGCGGCGCCGCTGGAGGAGTTTTTCGCCCGCCAGCGCTGACGCGCCGCTTTCTTCGGCAGGGTCGTGATCCGCCGCCGGGCACGGCCCTGGCGCGGAAAACGGCGCGATTAGGGCCATCCGCACTCGCCCGGTAAGCTGCCTCCCGGTGGCGTGTCCGAGCGGCCTAAGGAGCACGCCTCGAAAGCGTGTGACGGGTAACCCCCGTCCGAGGGTTCAAATCCCTCCGCCACCGCCAACACCGCCCGCCTGCTCGCGCAGGTAAGGGCGGTTTTTGCCACTTGATGGAGTGCTGCCTGCGCACGGTTTGCGACTTCTGCCCACATGTCGTCGCAGTTCGGACATACCTTGCGGCTCATGGCTTGTCTCGATGGCTGAGACTGTCGGCGTGCAGGCGGTGTCCGTGGACGGGCAGCCCTGAATGGCGGTCGTCGGGCATCCCAGCGACGTGCCGGCGCTCGCCTCCGTCCATTATTGTCGGTCTCGGCTGATACCTCTGTGTCATGCTTGCGCGCATGTCGGTTACCTCGATGCTCGACCGAGAGGTCTACCTGTATGCCGAGGTAGACAGGCTGATCGGCCTCTCGGTAGGCACCGCCCGCCGCTGGATCAACGGCTATGAGCGCAGTGGGACGGCGTACCCGCCGATCCTCCGCGTCGCGCCCCGTGACACCGAGTGGGCGACATGGGGCGAGTTCGTGGAGGCGCGCATCCTTGCCGAGTACCGCGACGAGAACATCCCGACTGCCCGACTGCGTGGTGCCATCGGCGGCTTACGTCGCCTGTACGGGATCGACTACCCGCTAGCGCATCTACGTCCGTACCTCGCAGTACACGACCGCGACCTGACGATCAGCGGTGATGATGTCGGTCTGTCCGAAGATGAGCAGATGGTGGTTCGCACCGGCCAGCAGCTTCTCGGGGGTGCTAGCTGGAACCTGATTGTGCAAGCGTCACTCGCTCAAGACGAGCGCGGAGAGAAGATCGTTACTGAGTTGCGGCCAGACCTCGAGTTTCCCGACATCGTGATCAGCCCTGACCGCTACAGCGGCCAGCCGACCTTTGTCGGGCGTCGGGTATCAGTGGCCACCATCGCAGGGATGGCTAGTGCGGGTGAGCGTCACGAGGACTTGGCCGCGGACTACGGGCTGAGCCTGGAGCAGGTGCAGGCAGCGGTCGATTACGCGGCCAAGTACAAGCTGGCCGCGTAGACCGGCGACGGCATGGACGTGGAGCAGGTGACCTACGTCGTGGACGAGAACCTGCTGCGCTTAGGTAATGGACTTGTCGCAGTGCGGCGTGACACGGCACGGTTTAGTCGCCCACCTGTGCATGAGCTCCTGTACGCCGGGATTCTCGACCGGGACTGGATACCCGTCGTCGGCGAGCGGGGTTGGACGGTGATCACCAACGATCGGCGTCTGCGCACACGGCCGACCGAGGCCAACCTGGCTATCACGCACAAGCTGAAGGTCGTGCATCTGCACGGGGAGGTCGGTAACCGGCCTGCGTGGGAACAGCTCGTCAGGCTGACCACTCGATGGGAAGCCGTCGAACGTCAGACCGCAATCGACGGACCGTGGTGGCTGTCCCTGCGCCGTGACCGCGCCGTGGTTATGCGATACGAACCGGGCGCACCCGAACGGGTATGAACGAAGCGTCGAAGCCACACGCTGCGCGACATGCCGCGTGCCCACGATCTGCCCACAGATACAGGTAAGTGTGATGATGGCGTGCAGGTAGAGCCGGTTCGGAGCCTTCTGACCAGGTGATCAAGGATGGATCAAATCCCTCCGCCACCGCCATAGCAGAAACCCCCGCCGAACCGAGTCCGGCGGGGGTTTCTCGTATTCAGGACACCGGCACGCAGACGGTCTTGATGACCTTGTCGGCAATGGTCTGGCGCTTGGCGTCGATCAGCGGCAGTAGGAAGCCGAGGTAGCAGATGAGGCCGTCGAGGACGTGCGCCAGCTGGCGGACCACGGACATGCCGAACCCGATGGGCTGGCCGGTCGCTTCGCTGACCACCTTGAACTTCATGACCGATTTGCCGATGCTGGAGCCCGTGGTGCCCTGCTTGTAGCCGTAGTTCCACAGCAGGTAGGCCAACCCGACCGCCGCCGAGAGCAGGAACGCCGCCACACCGATCGTGGAGTTGCCGGTCGCGCAGAACTGGCCCAGGTTGTACTCCGAGGTGTCGCTGACGCAGGCGGTTTCCTGGGTCAGCGCCTCGACGGCGTAGCCGATCCCCAGGATGATCCCGTACGGGATGTAGTCGATCAGGAACGCCAGCACGCGCGTCAGCCATGGTGTGTACGCGGCGGCATTCGCGGTCGCTGCCCCCTGCGGCAGTGGTTGTTCGGTCATCGGTGGATACCTTCCTCGTGAAGCGGTGTGCGATGCGATCACGAGGAAGTTAGGGATCCGCGGTTGGAAGATCCTTGGAAGACTCCGAAGCCGCTCAGGCCGCCGTGGTCCCGGCGGTGGGCGCGATGGCCGCCGGCGCCGTGCCGATCACCCGACCGTGCGCCGTGCCCTTCGGGGTGGGGATGTCGATGGTGCTGCCGGGCACCAACTCGTCGCCGTCGGCCGTGTCGCCGGCGAACCAGTCCGTGAACCACGCCACCGCGAGATCGGTGACCGCGGGCGGATTCTGGGCCTGCGGCACGCCGGCCAGCAGCTGCGCGACGAACTGGATCAGCGAGTTGCCGCCCTGCATCGAGTCCATGTGCACGCCACCGGCGAGCACCACCCCGTTGAACCGGCCGGGTCGCGCCGCCGACAGCGTCTGGTTGACCGTGCTGATGAAGTTGAACGCGTTGGGCGGGGCCCCGATCGCGCGGACCGGGATGTACTGCCCGCCGCGGCCTTGATAGGCGTCCAGTTCGGTCAGCGCGTCCTTGAGGGTGTTGCCGGTGGGTACCGCGTCGAGCAGGATGACACCCACCAGGTCGGCGGCGTCGTCGCTCGCGGCAAGCGATCCCGCCGCCCCGGAGACCAAGCCGCCACCGGCGGAATGACCTGCCAGCGCGAACTTCTGGGGCAGCGCCGCCGTCGCCGGGTCCAGGCCGTACCGGGTGGCGTACCCGGCGGCCAGCGCGCTCTCGGTCAGGGCCGCCCGGTCGCCGCGGAACAGGTCGGCGATATTGGTCGCCATCCCGGATCCGCCCAGCCACCGGTCGTCGGCGGCGAAGAAGTTCGACGGCAGGGTCGGGGTCACGACGACGCTGTTGGTGCGTTCGGCCAGGTTTGCCGCGGTGAAGCTGTACATCGGTCCCAGCGCGAAGAACCCGTGCTGCAACAGGATCATCTTCTCTGGCGGTGCCCCGGTGCCCGAGGGTTTGGGGTAGTACCAATTGGCTTGTACGCGTTGACCGTTGCCGAGCAGGATCGTCGACGAGCCGACGGTCACCGTGGTCTTGGCGGGCAGCACCGGCGGCCCGGTGACGAACTTCTCCAGCGCCTGCAGCGCGTTGATGGCGGCGGAACCGATATTGGTGATCAGGTTGGTGACGGCCCTGGCCACCACCTTGATCGGATTGGGCGGCGCGGCGGCGGCTTTGGGTGTGATCGGGTCCTGGGCCAACCGCAACGTCGTGGGCTTGACCGTGATGGCCGGGGCGGCCGGCTCGGAATCCGGCACGCTCTTCGGCTCGGTCTTGGCTGAAGCGGACTCGGAGCCGGACTCGGGGCCGTCGGTGCCGGATCCGGTCTTGGGGCGGGCCTCGGGCGCGGCGGCCACACCGGTGCCCGGTTTCTTCTTCTTTTTCTTCTTGGGTGGGGCAGACTCGACCGGTTTGGTGTCCGACGGCTCCGTCTCGGTGGCGCCGGTGGTCGATCCCGACGATGACGGTTCCGCCGCGGCGGCGGACGACGTCGAGTCGGTGGGCGGCGAGCCGGCGTCCGCCGCGGCGAGACCGGCCCCGCTCAGCAGCGCGGCCGATAGACCCGCGGTGAGCAGACCGGCACTCACCCACGTCGACAAACGCTGCACAGCGGACCCCTTCTCACACGAACCCGTCCCGATCTTGACAGGTGTCAGCAGTTGTGGGGCCGGAATGGGTCAGGCCGCGGCTGCTGCCGGCTCGGTGTTATCCGGCTCGTCCGGTTCGGGCTGCTCGGCGTCGGCCGGTGCGGTGCCCGTCGGTTCCGGGGGGCCATCGACGCTCGGCGGGGTTTTCACCGGGTCGGTGTCGGCCGGCTTCGTCCCGGCGAACGTCGTCGGCGACACCTTGTTGCCGTCGGTCATGTCGGTGGGGCCACGGGCCGCCCCCGCGGTGGCCGTCGTCGTGGTCGTGACCGGCGCGGGCTTCTTGGGATTGCGGCCCAGCAGGTTGTCCAGTCCTTCGCGCAACGCCCTGGGCGTGGCGGCGAGCGCCTCGGCGACCTTGTGCGGCGGTGTCACCATCGAGAAGGGCTGGTGGACTTCGGGGTTGAGGTTCTGGCGATCGGTGTAGGCCATGTCGACCATCACCTTCAGTACCGGTTCGACCGCGCCGAGCAGGCGTTCGGCCGGTTCGGTGAGGCGCAGCGCGGCGGCCGCCTGGCGCACCGGGGCGAGCAGCGGCAGATGCGCGCTCGGGATCAGGACGTAGGTGTCGGTACCGCCCGCCGGGTTCTTGACCACCTTGACGTAATTGTCCGGGCTGCCGATGTCGTCGCTGTCGTAATACGCGTCGGGGTGCGCGTAGGCGACCGCCGCCAGGGAATTGAGCAGCGCGAGCGGATTGAAATAGGCCGGGAAGTCGGCGTACGTGTCGTACTCGTTGGTCACGTAGGTGGTGTCGTACGCCGAGGGCTGCGCCGGGCCCATCCCCGGGATCATGAGCGGGATCCCGACACCGGGGAACCGGGCGAAAATCCCCCCGTTCGGGATGAACGGCGCGGCGATCTCGAGGAAGCTGAGGTCCTGGGGTTTGGGCGCGCCGGCGCCGCCGCGCAGGTTGCGTTTCTCCTGCTCGGCCAGCAGGGAACCTTCGGAGTAGGACACGACGATGACCTTGCCCGGCGTGGTCGTCACCAGTTGGTGCAGCGCTGGCATGCCGGTGCGGACGCTGCCGATCATGTCCAGCGAAGCCGGGTAGGACAGCGGAACGTATGCGTAACCGTCGGGGATGACCTCGCCGCGCAGTTTGTGTGGAATGTTCGCCGCGTCTGGGTCGTCGCGGCCGCCGATCCCGATGACGGTGTTCAGCAGCCTGGGCAGGAGACCGTGCAGCGGCGGTTCGGGGACCTGAGAGAGGGCCAGGGCAATCGCCATTCCCAGCGCTGCGAACAGTGCGGGCAGTTTTCGGGTCGAAGTATGGGTCGCCATGATTCCCCCTCGGTGCACTGCCGTAGGGCACCTGAACCGCAGGTTACTCCGTGGTGAAGTTGCTGTGTGGGCTTTGACACATCCGCGTCACGTTGCGGTGTGCGCGTCGTCGGGATACGTTCACCGCCTATTCGGCATGTTCGTGAGATTGGTCAAAGGTCCGGCGCGGCAGAAGAATTGGCGGCCGACCTGTGTCACAGTGGAGTCATCATGACGAACCCCAGCAAGAGGCCGGCGATGTGGCGTGACCCGTTGTCGTTGTCCTTCGAGGTGCACCGGCGGGTGTTGCTGGCGCGTTTGCGGCGGCATCAGCGCCGGCACCCCGCGCCGGCGCCGGTCTCTGGGCGTCCCTGATCGGGTTCCGCGCCGGTGCCGAGGCGCTAGAGTTCTGCCATGCGCGCATTACGAGCAGCGGTGCTGGCCGGTGCGGTCGCCGCCGGACTGGTCGGGGCCGCAACCCTGCCCGCTCCCGACGCGCACGCGGACGTCGTCGCGTACCTGGTGAATGTCACGGTGCGGCCCGGCTACAACTTCCCCAACGCCGACGCCGCCGTCGGCTACGGGAACAGCATCTGTGACCGGGTGGCCGCGCTGATGCCGTACGGCCAGCTGGTCGAGCAGGTGAAGGCGGACTTCAACACCTCGGACTACTACCAGGGCGCCTATCTGATCAACCAGGCGGTCAACGAATTGTGCCCGGCGCAGATCTGGCAGTTGCGCCAGTCGGCCGGCGGCTACACCGTCCCGGCCTGAGTACCGACGACAACGGCGGCGCCCCGGGTAGGGACGCCGCCGTCGGTGTCGGCCGGGGAGATCCGGTCAGGGGCAGGTGACCTCGATCGTGAACGGCTTGTTCACCGGGGTCATGGGGTTGGCCATGTCGATACCGGTCGCGGTGCCGCTGATCTTGTAGGTCTTGCCGTCCTTCTCGGCCTTGGCCTCGCCCTGGCCGGCGCCGGCCTGGTAGCCGAGGGTGACGCCGTTGACGTTGCCGAGACCGACGGAGGTGACGGTCGGGGAATCGCCCTCGCTGAGGACGGCGGCGATACCGGTGGCGGCCTCGCCGATCGCGATGTTGACGTTGCCGCCCATGGTGGCGCACACGACCTGGCCGTTCACGGCCTGGTCCGCGCCGTCGATGGTCACCTTGGTACCACCGGTGCCCGCTGCCGCCGTCGGCGACGCCGATGCGCTGGCGGCCGCCGAGGTGGTGGTCTTCTCCTCGCTCGACGAGCTGGAGGACTTCTTGTCATCCGAGGAACAGCCGGCCAGCCCGGCGATGACTACCGCCGCACCGCCCAGGGCGACCACGAGTTCACGCTTCACCACTGATCTCCTTACGTTGAGCGATCCGTTTCAAGATCGCCTGATGATCCCAGAGCAGTATGGTGCTCAGCGGACACACAGACACCGTTATGCGCTAAATACTTGACTACGGGTCATCGGCGGGTAATCCCCAGTTCAGCAGGCAACCTTCACAGTGAACCGGCTCTGGGTGCTGAAGCTGGCGTTGTCGGTCCGGAAGCCGCGGGCGGTGCCGGAGATGTCGTAGGTGCGTCCGGTCATGCTGACCGTGGCGGCGGGTTCGCCGAGGCCGGCGTTGTAGCTGCCGGTGAATCCGCCCACGTCGCGGAAGCTGACCGATTCCGCGGTGAGCTCGTCCTCGTTGGACACCATCGCGCTGATCCCGGAGGTGTCGTCACCGGTGCTGATGGTGGTGAGGAAACCGGCGGGGGAGCAGCGGACCGCATGGGTGGTCCCGGCGTCGCGGCCGTCGATGGTGAACTGGGCCGTTCCCGGGCTGAGCGCACCCGGCGGGGTGGTCGCCTGCGGCGGGGACGACGAGCATGCGGCGGCGCCCGCCGTGACGCCGGCCAGTATCGCAGTGCCGATCACCGATCGCGTCCTCATGGAGTGAAATCTACGACCGACACGGGCCGAACGCGTGGAGTTCGCTGTTGATTGAATGTCCGGGTGAGCGAGCAGTATTTCGAGGTGCGGGCGCAGCTGCCCGGGCGCAAGGGCCGGGCCGGCGTGATCCACACTCCCCACGGTGACATCCAGACGCCGGCGTTCATCGCCGTCGGCACCCAGGCCACCGTCAAGGCCGTGCTGCCCGAGACGATGAAAGAGATTGGCGCGCAAGCAGTTCTGGCCAACGCGTATCACCTCTATCTGCAGCCCGGGCCCGATGTCGTGGACGAGGCCGGTGGGTTGGGTGCGTTCATGAACTGGCCGGGCCCCACCTTCACCGACAGTGGTGGCTTCCAGGTGCTCTCGTTGGGCGTCGGGTTCAAGAAGGTGCTCGCCATGGACGCGACGCGGCTGCAGAACGACGACATCATCGCCGAGGGCAAGGAGCGGCTGGCGCACGTCGACGAGGACGGCGTCACCTTCCGGTCGCATATCGACGGGTCGTCGCACCGCTTCACCCCCGAGGTGTCGATCGGGATCCAGCATCAGCTCGGGGCCGACATCATCTTCGCGTTCGACGAGCTGACCACCCTGGTGAACACCCGCGGTTATCAGGAGCAGTCGGTGCGCCGCACGCATGACTGGGCGGTGCGCTGCCTGATCGAACATCACAAGCTCACCGCGGCCCGGCCGGACAAGCCGCGCCAGGCGCTGTTCGGGGTGGTGCAGGGCGCGCAATACGAGGACCTGCGCCGGCAGGCGACGCGCGGGCTGGTCGGGATCGGAGAGGGTCCGGGGCCCGCAGAGGGCCTGAGCTTCGACGGGTACGGCATCGGTGGCGCGCTGGAGAAGCAGAACCTGGCCACCATCGTCGGCTGGGTCACCAGCGAACTACCCGACGACAAACCCCGGCACCTGCTGGGCATCAGTGAGCCCGACGACCTGTTCGCCGCCGTCGCCGCGGGCGCGGACACCTTCGACTGCGTGTCGCCGTCCCGGGTGGCCCGCAACGCCGCCGTGTATTCGGCACGCGGGCGGTACAACATCACCGGCGCGCGTTACCGCAGGGACTTCACCCCGATCGACGCCGAATGCGACTGCTACACCTGCGCGCATTACACCCGCGCCTACATCCATCACCTGTTCAAGGCCAAGGAGATGCTGGCGGCCACGTTGTGCACCATCCACAACGAGCGCTTCACCATCCGGCTGGTCGACCAGATCCGCGCCGCCATCGTCGCCGGGGAGTTCGACGAGCTGCGTGAGCACGTCCTGGGGCGGTACTACGGGACGGACCAGCGGTCTTCTTAGACGCGTGCACAATAAGTGCATGACGACGGGCGCGAGAACCGCGGAAGCGCAGACGCTGCTGGTCCAGATGCTGGACCCGGCGATCCGGGCCGACCCCTACCCGCTGTTCGCGCGCATCCGAGAGCTCGGGCCGATGGCGCTGCCGGAGATGAACATGGTGGTGTTCTCCGGCTTCGCGCATTGCGACGAGGTACTGCGGCACCCGGCGTCGTGCAGCGACGGGATGAAATCCGCGGTGGTGCAACGCCAGATCGCCGAGGGCGTCACGCCGCAGCGCACCGCCACGCCGGGATTTCTGTTCCTGGATCCACCAGACCACACCCGGCTGCGCAAGCTCGCGCAACAAGCCTTCTCGCCCAAGGCGGTCCGGGCCCTGGAGCCCGAGATCGGCGCATTGGTCGGCGAACTGCTCGACAAGGTGCCCACCTCCGGTGAACTGGACGTGGTGACCGATCTGGCCTACCCGCTGCCGGTCGCGGTGATATGCCGGCTGCTGGGCGTTCCCCTGGACGACGAACCGCAGTTCAGCCGGGCGGCCGCGCTGTTGGCGCAGGGCCTGGATCCGATCATGACGCTGACCGGCCAGGCCTCCGAGGACGCCGACGAACGACTGCAGGCCGGCGAGTGGATGCGCGAGTACCTCGTCGATCTCATCGAGCGCCGCCGGGCGACACCGCGCGAGGACATGATCTCGGCGCTCATCGCTGCCGAGGAAGACGGCGATCAGCTCACCGCCGACGAGATCGTCGCGACCTGCAACCTGCTGCTCATCGCCGGGCACGAGACGACGGTCAACCTGATCGGCAATGCGGTGCTGGCGATGCTGCGTGAACCGGAGCACTGGCGCGCGCTGGCGGCCGACCCGGAACGGGCCAACGCGATCGTCGAGGAGACGTTGCGGTACGACCCGCCGGTGCAGCTGGTGATGCGGATCGCCGGCGCGGACATGACGATCGGCGACCGGGACTCGGTGGTGGTTCGCCAAGGCGACAGCATGCTGTTGCTGCTGGCCGCGGCCCAGCGCGACCCGGACGCCTTCGGCCGGCCGGACGCCTTCGATCCGGATCGGGAAGACCTGCGGCACTTGGCTTTCGGCAAAGGTCCGCATTTCTGCCTGGGTGCGCCGCTGGCCCGGCTGGAGGCGCGTATCGCGCTGGCGGAGCTGGCTCGGCGGTGGCCGGACGCTCACCTGCGCGGCGCGCCGGTGTACAAGCCGAACGTGACCCTGCGCGGGCTGGCGTCGCTGCCGCTGGGCTAGGGGTGGTGCACCATGCCCACCCAACCGTTGAACTGGGGAGCCTGCGGAGCCTTGACCGTCGGGGTGGCACTGACCAGGATGTGGCCGGCGGTCTGACAGATGGTGGCGCCGGTGCCCAGGGGTTCACAGGGCGGCCCCGACGGTGCGGCCGCGGCCGGCGCGGCGATGGCGATGGCGGCGGCCAGGGTTCCGGCGGCCAATCCGGTGGTGACGAGGAGCGAGACGGTGCGCATGTAACTGTCCTTTCGGGAGGGATGAATTCAGCCTGGCTGTTTCGTCCTCCCGGGACAGCGGTGCTGGCCCGACATCTCTGCGGGGGTTATCCCCAGCGCGGCGCCTCGGGCCCCGCCGTCGACAGAGTGGGTCGGCATCGCCGACCGCGTCGATGGTGTTGTCGCAGTGGCACTTTGGCCACCCAGCGGTTACCGGCGGGTGATGCCGTCCTGCAGGTACCGTTTCCGGTCGTCCTCGGACAACCCGCCCCAGGTGCCGAACGCCTCCTGGAACGAGATCGAGTACTCGCCGCATTCGCGCGCCACCGGGCAGGCCGCGCAGACCGCCCTGGCTCGCTGTTGCCGGTTCTTGCGGGCCCAACCTCGCTCCCCGTCGGGATGGAAGAACAGGCTGGGGTCCTCATAGCGGCACCGGGCATGCAATTGCCATTCCCGGTCCTGACGTCGCCGTACCGCTGGCGTCTCAGGTGCTGTGACTGCGCCCATCGTTGCGATTCCTAGCTGTTGCCGTGCGTACCGAAAAGTGACCGCGGTCACCGTCCGGGCATGACGGTAACGGCACCTCTCGACTATGTCCAGACAAACAAACATAGGGGTATGTCAGCGATTGGTGACATACCGTTTGGTTTGTCGCCACCTCGGCGTCACAGCGGGTTCAGGATGCGGTCGAGGAACTGTTTGGTGCGGTCCTCGCGCGGGTTTCCGATCACCTCGGCCGGCGGTCCCTGCTCCAGGATGACACCCTGGTCGGTGAACAGCACCTGGTCGGAAACCTGCTTGGCGAACTGGATTTCGTGGGTGACGATCACCAGTGTCCAGCCCTCGACGGCCAGATCCTTGATCACCGAGAGCACCTCGCCGACCAGTTCGGGATCCAGCGCGGAGGTCGGTTCGTCGAACAGCACCACCTTGGGCTTGAGCGCGAGCGCCCTGGCGATCCCCACCCGCTGTTGTTGGCCACCGGACAGCTGGAACGGGTACTGGTCGCGCTTGTCGGCCAACCCGACCTTGTCGAGCAACTCCAGCGCTTCGGCCTCGGCCTCGTCCTTCGGCCGCTTCTGCACGATCACCGGACCCTCGGTGACGTTCTGCAGCACCGTCTTGTGCGGGAACAGATTGTGGCCCTGGAACACGAAACCGCTCTGCGCCCGGTATCGACGCAGCTGATCCTTGGTGACCGGTCCGGCGAAATCGATCTGCTCGCCGCCGACCTGGATGACCCCGGCGTCGGGAAGGTCGAGGGCGGCCAGCGCCCGCAGCAGTGTGGTCTTACCCGACCCGGACGGCCCGATGATGGTGGTGGCGGTCCCGCGTGCCACCTTGAACGAGACGCCTTTGAGAACCTTGTTGTCGCCGAAGGCCTTTTCGACGCCATCGGCTTGGACCCGGTAGTCGGTCACGTCCTCGGTCATCGCGCCACATACCTTTCCAGTCGGCGTTCCAGGCGGCTCTGGCCGAACGACAACACCAGGCAGATCACCCAGTAGTACACGGCGGCCGCGGTGTAGGTCGAGAAGAAGTCGAAGGTGGGCGCGCCGATCTCCTGAGCCTTGCGGAACAGCTCGGTCACCAGGATCACCGAGGCCAGCGAGGTGTCCTTGACCAGGGAGATCAACGTATTGGACAGCGGTGGCACGGCGACCCGGGCGGCCTGCGGCAGGATGATCCGGCGCAGGGATCCGGCATAGCTCAGCCCGATGGTTTCGGCCGCCTCCCATTGACCCTTGGGGATGCTCAGGATCGCCGAGCGGATGATCTCGGCGGCATACCCGCCCACGTTCAGGCTGAAGGCGATGACGGCGGCGGTGAACGCCGGCAGCGTCACCCCGAACTTCGGCAGGCCGTAGAAGACGATCACCAACTGCACCAGCAGCGGAGTTCCGCGGATGATCGAGATGTAGAACCGGGCGATATTGCTCAGCACCACATTCGAGGACATCCGGGCCAGCGCCACCGCCAGCGCGATGACCAGCCCGACCGCGAAGCTGATGATCGTGAGCGGGATGGTCGCGGTGATCGCGGCCTTGGCCAGCGGCCACAGGTTGTCCAGCACCAGCTGCAGTCCGGACCGAACGGCAGGCGCCGGCGCGCCCTGGCCGCCCTGTTTAGCCTGCTGGCCGGCGGCACCGGTGGCGTCGGCCTTGAGGTAGCGCTGCGAGATCTCGGCCAGCGTGCCGTCGGCGCGCAGTTCGTCGAGTGCGCCGTTGAGCTCGGGCAGGTAGCCGCTGTCCTTGCGGGCGGCCAGGCCCTGCTCGCTCTTCTCGCCGGTCTGGGCCGCGATCTTCACCGACTTGTCGCCGGTCTCGGCCAGGTAGGCGTACACGGCGATGCTGTCGTTCACCGTCGCGTCGATGCGGCCCTGGTTGAGCAGGGTGATGGCCTGCGCGAAGCCCTCCACGGCCTCCACGTTGGCGCCGGCGTCCCGGGCCACCTTGGCCCAGTTGCTGGTGCTCGACTGCGCGGTGGTCTTACCCTTGAGGTCGGCAAGCGAGCTGATGGAGGTGTCGTCGGCGCGGGTGACGATCACCCCTTCGCCCACCGAATATGGTTGGGAAAGGTCGTATTTGGCTTGGCGTTCCGGGTTGATGGTGACCTCGTTGGCCACCACGTCGAATCGCTTGGCCTCCAGCCCGGCGAAGATGGAATCCCACGGCGTCTCGACGAATTCGACCTTGACGCCCAGCTTCTCACCGATCGCCTTGGCCACGTCCACGTCGTATCCGGTCAGCTGACCGGTCGCCTGGTCGTGATAACTGAACGGTGAGTAGGTGCCCTCCGTGCCGACCCGCAGCACGCCGGACGATCTGATCGGGGTGTCCGGTGGGGCGCCGGTGGCGTCGGTCTTCAGATACTTCTGCGAGATCTTGGCCAGCGTGCCGTCGGCGCGCAACTCGTTGAGCGCGCCGTTGAGTTCGGGCATGTAGCCGCTGTCCTTGCGGGCTGCGAAACCCTGTTCGCTCTTCTCCCCGACGGTGCCGGCGATCTTCACCGACTTGTCCCCGGTCTGCGCCAGGTACGCGTACACGGCGATGCTGTCGTTGATCACCACGTCGACGCGGCCCTGGTTGAGCAGCGTGATGGCCTGGGCGAAGCCCTCGACCGACTCGACCCGTGCACCGGCCTTGCGCGCCACCTCCGACCAGTTGCTGGTGGCGCTCTCGCCCGCGGTCTTGCCCTTGACATCGGCAAGCGATCTGATCGAGGTGTCACCGGCGCGGGTGACGATCACCCCTTCGCCAACCGAATATGGCTGGGAAAGGTCGTATTTGGCTTGGCGTTCCGGGTTGATGGTGACCTCGTTGGCCACCACGTCGAACCGCTGCGCCTCCAGCCCGGCGAAGATCGAATCCCACGGCGTCTCGACGAATTCGACCTTTACGCCCAGCTTCTCGCCGACCGCCTTGGCCACGTCCACGTCATAACCGGTCAGTTCCCCGGTCTTGGGGTCGTGGTAGCTGAACGGCGCATACGTTCCCTCGGTGCCGATGCGCAGCACGCCGGCGGACTTGATCGGGTCGGTGCCGGCCTTCTCGGTGCCGCATGCGGCCAGCAGCATGCCGAGCAGGGCGATCACCAACAGCGCCGCGCGCAACCTGGCAGGTCGTCGAAGAGGGGAGCTCACCGGCGCAACCTAGCAACCCGCTGCGAATAACCCAACGGTTTGGATCAACCCGGCTGGTAAATCCAGGGTCCGGTGGGCAGCGCGGCGGGGTCGAAACCGGTCAGCATCTCGGCCGGTGTGGCGCCCGAAAGACCCAGCGACGCAGCGATCTGGCCGAGTGCCCGCGGTACCCCGATCTCGGCCAGGGTGACTGCCCCGTCGCGCTTGGCCAGCCGCTTGCCTTCGGCATTGAGCACCAGCGGCACGTGCGCATACACCGGAATCGGGTGGCCGAGCAACTGGGCCAGATAGGCCTGCCGCGGTGACGAGGACAACAGGTCGTCGCCACGCACCACCTGGTCGACACCCTGGGCGGCATCGTCGACCACCACGGCCAGGTTGTAGGCGACGACCCCGTCGCCGCGCCGCAACACGAAATCGTCCACCACACCGCTGTATTGGCCATGGAGCAGATCGGTGACCGTGTACTCGGTGACGTCACTGCGCAACCGCAGCGCCGGTGGCCGGTCTGCCCGGGCGCGGTGCCGGGGCATATCCCGGCAGGTGCCCGGATATGCGCCCTCGGGAGCGTGCGGTGCGCGCGGCGCCGAAAGGATGTCCTTTCTGCTGCAATAGCATTCGTACACCAGGCCGCGCTCGGTCAGCCCCGCGATCACCGCCGCGTAGCGATCCCGGTGGCTGCGCTGGTATTCCGGCGGCGCGTCCCAGGTCAGGCCGATCGCTGCCAGGTCGGCGATCTGACGCGCTGCCACGTCGGCGAAGGTGCGATCGTCGAGGTCTTCCACGCGCACCAGGAATCTGCGCGCGGTGGATCTGGCGAACAGCCAGGCCAGCAGCGCCGTGCGGAGATTGCCGATGTGCAGGTCGGCCGACGGGCTGGGCGCGAACCGGCCGGCTGCTGTCATGCTCGCCAGGTTAGCCCGGCGCGGTCACGCCACCAGCGCGAGTCGCTCCCTGGCCTGCTCGACGCACTCGGCCCAGCGTTGCGCGCCGGGCGCATGCACACCGGACTTACCGGGAAAGGCGCTGGTGATCACGAGATCCGGATGCAGGCCCGCCAGCACCTGCAGGCTCTGCGCCAGGGGCGCTGCCTCGCTGAACGACGGGATATAACCGGCAACCCAGGTTCCGTCGGCATCCAGCACGATGGTGTCGCCGGTGAACAGGTAGGTCTGCCCGTTGACCCCGGGCACCAGATAGCAGGTGCTGCCCGGCGAGTGGCCGGGTGTGGGGATCACCTCGATACCGTTGCGGTCGACGTGCCTGCTGCCGAGCGGGACGTCGACGTGGGCGTGCATCCCGATCTCGAGCAACTCGGTCGCCGGGGCGTGCAGGCTGGCGCCGAACCGTTCGCGGATGGACCGCAGCATCGGGCCCGCCTCGTCGCGGTGCGACAGGTATTGGTGGGCGACGCCCCCGAGGGCTTCGAAGTCGGCGAAGTCACGGTCGGTCTGGGTGCTGTAGAACAGGACGTTGCCGGATTCGCCGCCCGTCCACAGGTACGCGTGGGTGGTGAGTCCGGGAAACGGCCGATCGACGCTGGTTTCCCACAGGTCGGCGCGGATCTGTCGCATGGGTGCCTCCTCGCTGCAATGGCTACAGCCTTCAACATCAACCGCGGTTGAGGTCAAGCGAATATTTCGGCGGCGCCGCGCTGGTGGCATCACCACATCCCACGGTTGCGCGGCTAGAAAGAGATATGCGCACGCCACCGCCGGTCGTACCGCCGATCAAGCCGATGCTCGCCAAGGCCGTCGCAGCGATCCCGCCGGATGCGATCTACGAGCCGAAGTGGGACGGCTTCCGGTCGATCTGCTTCCGCGACGGGGATGACATCGTGTTGGGTAGCCGCAACGAGCGACCCTTGACCCGGTATTTTCCCGAACTCGTCGAGGCCGCCAGGGCCGAGCTTCCCGAGCGCTGCGTCGTCGACGGCGAGATCGTGGTGACCACCGCATCCGGGCTCGATTTCGAAGCGCTGCAACAACGTATCCACCCGGCCGACAGCCGCGTGCGGATGCTCGCGGTGAAGACCAGGGCCTCGTTCGTCGCCTTCGACCTGCTGGCCGTCGGTGCCGAGAACCTGATGGAGCAGCCGTTCGACCTCCGGCGGGCCCGGCTTGCCGAAGAGCTGCACCGGGCGGGTGCGCGGTTCCATCTCACGCCCGCGACCACCGACCTGGACACGGCGCGACGCTGGTTCGCCGAGTTCGAGGGCGCCGGCTTGGACGGGATCATCGCCAAGCCCGCCGCCCTGCGCTATCTGCCGGACAAACGGGTCATGTTCAAGATCAAACATCAACGCACCGCCGATTGTGTGGTGGCCGGGTACCGGCCGCACAAATCGGGTCCCGACGCCGTGGGGTCCTTGCTGTTGGGGCTGTACAAGAATGACCGCAGCCTGGCCTCGGTGGGTGTGATCGGTGCCTTCCCGATGGCCACCCGGCGAGCATTGATCGCCGAATTGCAGCCGCTGGTCACCGATTTCGAGCACCACCCGTGGAACTGGGCGGCACAGGTGGCGGCGGATCCCGAGTTGGCGGGCCGCTACGGCGGCGGCTCGCGCTGGAATGCGGGTAAGGATCTGTCGTTCGTCCCGTTACGCCCGGAGCGGGTGGTTGAGGTGCGCTACGACTACATGGAAGGTGAAAGGTTCCGCCACACTGCGCAATTCAACCGCTGGCGGCCCGACCGAGACCCGGGCTCGTGCACCTTCACCCAGCTGGAACAACCGGCACACGTCGACCTGCAGCGCATCATCCCCGGCCTGGTTTAGGCGTCGCCTGCCCGTCCCGAGCCCTGCATTGCCGCATCGGTCTGATCCTCGTCCAGCGCGTCGACCTGCAGGGAACGGCAGTCATCCCGGCTGCGCATACCCTCCAGCAGCAGCGCCACGTAGCGGCGCCACAGGTCCGGCTGCACATGCCCGGCCCATTCGCTGACGGTGCCGGCCAGCAGGCCCATCACCGGCATGTCGGTGTGCTCGATATCCGGGCGCAGGTGTCCGTCGTCGCGAGCCCGCTCGACCAACGTCGAGATGAACGGTGCGAGGCGGTCTCGTGCGCAGTCGACGCCGTACCCGCCATGGGCCCTGCTGTACACCATTTCTCGGAGACCACGATCCGTCGCGGTCAGTTCGCACATGTGCTGCACGAACCAGACGAAGCCATCCCACGAATCTTCATGCCGCAGCGCCTGTTCGGCGAGCGCCACGATCTCTTCGATAGCGTCTTCGAAGATCGCGTCGATGAGATCCTCTTTGGTGGCGAAGCGGCGGTACACCGTTCCCACGCCGACATTGGCGTAATGGGCCACGTCGTTGAGCGTGGCCTCCATGCCTTTGACCGCGAACAGCTCGCGGGCAGCCGCGAGCACGCGCTGCCGATTGCGTTCGGCGTCCTTGCGCAGCCCGCGGCATGGCTTGTCAATCACAGGCCCCACATTAGTGAC
This sequence comes from Mycolicibacterium cosmeticum, assembly GCF_000613185.1. Lineage (NCBI taxonomy): Bacteria > Bacillati > Actinomycetota > Actinomycetes > Mycobacteriales > Mycobacteriaceae > Mycobacterium > Mycolicibacterium cosmeticum. The sequence goes on along the minus strand of NZ_CCBB010000001.1, from coordinate 2,592,423 downwards.
GTGCCTTACGTATGCCAATAAGTGGATTGACTCTATCCACTTATCCTTTTAGATTGCCTAGCTAGGTCACTCGCCGTCGCCTGACCTGCGGCTGTCACATTCCGGAAAGGCTTGACCTTGATTGCGGTACTCAAACGCGTCTGGCTGCCCGTCCTGATCGTGGCGGCGGTGGCGATCGGTGGGGTGAGCGTTTCGTATCTGCGGTCGGTGTTCGGTTCCGACGGCGCGGTGGTGACGCCGGTCGGCTCGGATACCGCGGACAAGTTCAACCCGAAGGTCGTCGTGTACGAGGTCTTCGGCACCGGAACCACCGCAACCATCAACTACATGGACCTCCAGGGTCTCCCGCAGCGCACGCAAGCCGCACTGCCCTGGACCCTGCGGCTGGAGACGACCATCCCGTCCGTGCAGCCCAACCTCCTCGCCCAAGGTGACGGCCAGTCGATCGGCTGCCGCGTCACCGTCGACGACGAGGTCAAAGATGAGAGGACGGCGACCGGCGTGAACGCCGCGACGTATTGCCTGGTGAAGGCCGCATGACCACGTTTACCGACGACACCCCGACCGAGGCGCTGCCGCCCGCCGGCCACGCCGCCCGGCCCTGGCTGCCGCGCTTCATCCGCATGTTCTCCATCCCGATCGTGCTGGGCTGGCTGGTCATCGTCGGGTTGCTCAATACCGTTGTGCCGCAGCTCGAAGAAGTCGGCAAGATGCGCGCGGTGTCGATGAGCCCGAACGACGCACCGGCGCTGATCGCCACCAAGCGGGTCGGCCATGTGTTCGACGAGTACAACACCAGCAGCTCGGTGATGATCGTGCTCGAAGGCCAGGACAAACTCGGCGCGGACGCGCACGCGTTCTACGACGAGATGGTCCGGACCCTGCGCGCGGACACCAAACACATTCAGCACGTTCAGGATTTCTGGGGTGACACCCTCACCGCGGCCGGCGCGCAGAGCATCGACGGCAAGGCCAGCTACGTCCAGGTGTACATCGCCGGTGACCAGGGTGAGGCGCTGGCCAACGAGTCCGTCGAAGCCGTCCGGCACATCGTCGACACCACGAAGGCGCCGCCGGGTGTCAAGGCCTACGTGACCGGACCCGCCGCGACGACGACCGACCAGAACGCGGTCGGTGACGCCAGCATGGAAATGATCGAAATGCTGACGTTCGCGGTCATCACCGTGATGCTGCTGATCGTCTACCGGTCGATCATCACCGTGGTGATCACCCTGTTCATGGTGGTGGTCGGGCTGTCGGCGGCTCGCGGCATCATCGCATTCCTGGGCTACCACAACGTTTTCGGGCTCACCACGTTCGCCACCAACATGGTGGTGACCCTGGCGATCGCCGCGGCCACCGACTACGCGATCTTCCTGATCGGCCGATATCAGGAAGCGCGAAGGTCCGGCGAGGACAAAGAATCGGCCTACTACACCATGTTCCACGGCACGGCCCACGTCGTGCTCGCGTCGGGCCTGACCATCGCCGGGGCCACCTTGTGCCTGCACTTCACCCGGCTGCCGTACTTCCAGACCATGGGCATCCCGTTGTCCATCGGCATGACCATCGTGGTCGCCGCGGCGCTCACCATGGGACCGGCGCTCATCTCGATCGTCACCCGCTTCGGCAAGATCCTCGATCCCAAGCGGATGGACCGGGCCCGGGGCTGGCGCCGCATCGGCTCGGCCATCGTGCGGTGGCCCGGCGCGGTGCTGGTGATGGCCGTGGCGCTGGCGCTCGTCGGTCTGCTGACGCTGCCCGGCTACCACACCACCTACAACGACCGGATCTTCCTGCCCGCCGACATTCCGTCGAATGTCGGTATGGCAGCGGCCAATCGGCACTTCTCCGAAGCCAAGATGAACCCGGAACTGGTGATGGTGGAGGCCGACCACGACCTGCGCAACCCGGCCGACTTCCTGATCATCGACAAGATCGCCAAGGCGATGGTGCGGGTGCACGGTATCGCCCAGGTGCAGACCATCACCCGACCGGACGGCAAGCCGATCGAACATGCCTCGCTGGCCTACTCGATGAGCCAGAGCGGCACCGGCACGCTGATGAACAACGACTATCAGCAGACCGTGCTGGACAACACGCTCAAGCAGGCCAACGAACTGCAGACGACCATCGACTCGCAGGAGAAGCTGTACAACATCACCCTGCAACTGGCCGATGTCACCCGCAGGATGGCCGACAAGATGGCCAACACCTCGACCGACATCAACGAGGTCCGGGATCACCTGGCCGACTTCGACGATTTCTTCCGGCCGATCCGCAATTACCTCTACTGGGAACCGCATTGCTACGACATCCCGATGTGCTGGTCGGTGCGGTCGATCTTCGACGCGCTGGACGGCATCAACAAGATGTCTGACGACTTCCAGGACATCGTCCCGGATCTGAACCGGATGGCCGAGCTCACGCCGCAGATGGCCGCGGTGATGCCCGCGATGATCCAGACGATGAAGAACCAGAAGCAGTACCTGCTCAACCAGTACCAGGCGCAGAAGGCCCAGCAGGATCAGAACATCGCCAACCAGAACAACCAGACGGCGATGGGGCAGGCGTTCGACGCGGCGCGCAACGACGACAACTTCTACCTGCCGCCGGAGGCGTTCCAGACCGCGGACTTCAAGCGGGGCATCAAGCTGTTCATGTCTCCGGACGGACATGCGGTGCGGTTCACCGTCTTTCATCAGGGTGACCCGCTGAGCGAGGAAGGCACCTCGCATATCGAACCGCTGAAGATCGCGGCGGCCGATGCCATCAAGGGCACGCCGCTGGAGGGCTCGACGGTGTACGTCGGCGGCACCGCGGCGATGTACAAGGACATGCAGACCGGGGCTGACTACGACCTGCTCATCGCGGCCGTGGCCTCGCTGATCCTGATCTTCCTGATCATGGTGGTGCTCACCAGGGCGGTGGCCGCCGCGACCGTCATCGTCGGCACCGTGGTGCTGAGTCTCGGTGCGTCCTTTGGCCTTTCGGTGCTCATCTGGCAGCATCTGGTCGGTATCCCGCTGCACTGGATGGTGCTGCCGATGTCGGTCATCGTGCTGCTCGCCGTGGGCGCGGACTACAACCTGCTGCTGGTGTCGCGGATGAAGGAAGAGATCCACGCCGGTCTGCACACCGGCATCATCCGCTCGATGGCGGGAACCGGATCGGTGGTCACCGCCGCCGGGCTGGTGTTCGCCTTCACCATGATCTCGATGGCGGTCAGCGATCTGATCGTCATCGGCCAGGTCGGCACCACCATCGGTCTGGGGCTGCTGTTCGACACGCTCGTGGTGCGCTCGCTGATGACCCCGTCGTTGGCCACCCTGCTCGGACGGTGGTTCTGGTGGCCGCAGCGCGTTCGGCCGCGGCCGGTGCCGCAGCCCTGGCCGACACCGCGGGAATCCGCACCCGAGGCGGCCGCCCACGGGTAGCCGGCGGCGCGCCCGGTCGCGATGACGTCGCCGATGACATCGACGATGACATTGCCCACCGGCGCCGGTCTACGTGAGTATGGAACATGTGGACCTGCCCGTGCTGCCGCCGGTCGAGCCGATGCTGGCCAAGGCTGTCGGCACGGTGCCCGATGACCCAGGGGTGTGGTCCTACGAGCCGAAGTGGGACGGCTTCCGGGCCCTGGCCTTTCGCGACGGCGACGACGTGGTGCTGCAGTCGCGTAACGGCAAGGAACTGGGCCGGTACTTCCCGGAGCTGATCGAGGCGCTGCGTGACGAGCTCGTCGATCGGTGCGTGGTGGACGGGGAAGTGGTGGTACCTCGCACGATCGCAAGCCGGGTACGGCTGGACTGGGAGTCGCTGAGCCAGCGGATCCACCCCGCCGCCAGCCGGATCAAGCTGCTGGCCGAACAGACCCCCGCCCACTTCATCGGATTCGATGCGCTGGCGCTGGGTGACCGGTCGTTGCTCACCGAGCCGTTCCGGGTTCGGCGCGCGGCGCTGATCGACGCGGTCGCCGAGGAGACCTGGTGCCATGTCACCCGCACCACCGAAGACCCCGCGCTGGGCGCCGAATGGCTGGACACGTTCGAGGGAGCCGGGCTGGACGGCGTCATCGCCAAGCGGCTGGACGGGCCCTATCTACCGGGTAAGCGCGAGATGGTGAAGGTCAAGCATCACCGCGACGCCGACTGCGTGGCGATCGGCTACCGGATCCACAAGAGCGGTGAAGGCCTCGGATCGATCTTGCTGGGCCTCTACCGCGACGACGGCGAATTGCAGATGGTCGGCGGTGCCGCCTCGTTCACGGCGAAGGACCGGCTCAAACTGCTGGCCGACCTGGAGCCGCTGCGCGAAGGGCACGAGGTTCGCGAGGGCGATCCGAGCCGGTGGAACTCGGCGGCCGACAAGCGCTGGATCCCCGTGCGACCGGAGCGGGTGTGCGAGGTGGCCTACGACCAGATGGAGGGTTACACCGCCGGCAGCGACGAGACGGCATTGCGCTTCCGGCACGCGGTGAAATTCCTGCGCTGGCGACCCGACCGGGACCCCGCCAGTTGCACCTTCGCCCAACTGGACGTGCCCTTGCGATACGACCTGTCCGACGTCCTGAGGGGGAACTGACCATGGCCACGCCCGCCGAAGAACTCGACATCGACGGTGTCGCGGTCCGGCTGACCAACCCGGACAAGGTGTACTTCCCCGGGCCGGGGTACACCAAGCGCAACGTCGTCGACTACTACCGGTCCGTCGCCGACCGGATGGTCGCCCTGCTCAAGGACCGGCCCACCCATCTGCAGCGTTTCCCGGACGGTATCGAGGGCGAGGAGATCTACCAGAAGCGGGTGCCGCAGAAACACCCCGACTACCTGCAGACCTGCACGGTGACGTTCCCGTCCGGCCGGACCGCGGACGCGCTGAAGGTCACGCATCCGTCGGCCATCATCTGGGCCGCGCAGATGGGCACCATCACGCTGCACCCGTGGCAGGTGCGCTGCCCGGACACCGAACACCCCGACGAATTGCGGGTGGACCTGGACCCGCAACCCGGCACCGACTTCGCCGACGCCCGGCGGATCGCCGTCGAGGTGCTCAAACCCCTCCTCGACGAGCTGGGTTACACGGGATATCCCAAGACCTCCGGCGGCCGTGGCGTGCACGTGTTCATCCGGATCAAGCCCGAGTGGGATTTCATCGCGGTCCGCCGGGCCGGTATCGCCCTGGCCCGCGAGGTCGAACGCCGGGCCCCGGACGCCGTCACCACCTCGTGGTGGAAGGAGGCACGCGGCGCCCGGCTGTTCATCGATTACAACCAGAACGCCAGGGACCGCACGTTCGCCTCGGCGTACTCGGTGCGCAGGACGCCGATCGCGACGGTGTCGATGCCGCTGACCTGGGACGGGCTGGCCGATGCGGATCCCGACGACTACACGATCGCCACGGCGCCGGACCTGGTGGCCGAGCGGGACGACCCGTGGGCCGGTATCGACGAGACCGCGCACTCGCTGGAGCCGCTACTGCAGATGGTGGCGGCCGACGACGAACGCGGACTGGGGGACCTTCCCTATCCGCCGAGCTATCCGAAAATGCCCGGCGAACCGCCGCGGGTGCAGCCCAGCAAGAAGGTCGCCGCCCACTGGGACGCCGAGGGCAACCCGATCACCTGAGGCCGCTCAGCGCAGCGGGACGACTCCGGCGCTGACGAGAACCGGTTGGCTGCTCTCCAGCGACTCCAGATGCGAGGCCGCGCTGGACGCCGCCGCCACCGAGCTGAACTCGACGGCACCCAGTAGCAGCAGGGGCCACAGCGCCCCGGCGGCAGCGCTGAGCGCGAACTGGTACGGCACCGGCTCGTGCTCGGTGCCCATGCGCCTGCTGGCCACATAGATGACCACTGCACTGAGCGCCCAACCGACGAGATAGGCCGCTATGACGGTTTGGACCACGTTGTCTCCCCCTTGCCAGGCGAGCCCGCTGTTGCCCTGTGCACAGCAGCCCGCCGCGGGTCGTTAAGCCAAATGTAACGCCGGGACGCGGACCGGGAAAGTCCCGTGCGACGCCCGTGCGACGGAAAACCAGCAGGTCAACGGCATTCAGCCAATCTCCAGCAACGCACAGGGCGGTTGCCCGCGCCACGGCCGACGCCGATATCGGCGACCGGTGCAACGTCTGGGTGACGACGGCGAGTCGTCCGACGGCGACCGCCGGCCGGGGATGGCCGGCCGCCGCGACCCGTGCGTGTGCCGGGGCGTCGGGCGCACCGACGGGCGGAGTACACGCCCGGCGGCGCCGGGTGGAGAGGCCCACCAACGCCGGCGCGATCGTGGCGTCCGCCCGACGGTGTGCACGGCCGACCGCCGCCGGCCGCCGGGTGCGGCGGAAACCGGTTGGCGCACGGCCTTCCCGGCCGGCTCCCCGGCCGACCGCCGATACGGTGAAACAGGCTGAGCCAAGGTCATTTTCAAGATCAGGTGCGAAGCGGCCGATACTTGTCGACGGACCGGCCGGTGGCCGGATTCGGCCCCGGGAGGCGTCGGGGTCGGCCCGCGCGGGCGTGCTACCCCGGCACTGGTGTGGCGGCGTGGACGCGGTAAGCCGGGGGACGCCTCGGTGCGCGAGCGAGCGAGGCGACCGGCTCGTGCGGGCGGCGCGCGCCTTCTCGGGGCCGGGGCGCGGGGTGGACGGACTGACAGTGCCATATGAATTCGACGCCGAGCGCTAACAATGGCAATTTTGACGAATACGTCACATTTTGTCGCCGATGCTTGCGCGAGCAACGCCGGGCCCACTCATATGACGCCGACGAAAATTTTGAAAAGTTTTTTGGTGACGCGGCGTGGCTATGCCATCTCGCGCCATCTCGCGCCATCTCGCGGCCATCTCGTGCCGTGTCCCGGCATTCCGGGCGGGCCGGGACGGTCAATCGCCGGCGTTGAGCGTGGCCTTGCCGATCCGGTGCTGACCGGCCCGGTCGATCCACGTCAGGGCGATGACATCGCCGGGATAGTGCCGATCGAGCACCGCGGTCAGCTCCGTGGCGGAGTCCAGCGGGGTCCCGTCGAGGGTCAGCAGCACATCACCGTCGGCCAGTCCGGCCAGGTCGGCCGGCCCGCCGCGCAACACCTCGTGCACGATCACCCCGGGAAACGCCTCATGCTGCTCGGCCGTGCTGACACCGACGCCCAGCAGCGTCGGCGGGCCGATGTGCACGGTCTCCGACGGGGTGCCTGCGCGAATCTGGTTGGCGATGGGCAGCGCGTCGTTGATCGGGATCGCGAAGCCCTCCCCGCCCGGACCCATCCGGAAGTTGACCGAGGCGGCGGTGGTGATGCCGACCACCTGGCCGGCGCCGTTGACCACCGGTCCGCCCGAGTCCCCGGCCCGCACGGGCGCGGCGATCTCGAACAACCCGGTCATCTGATTCGAGGATCCGGTGAGCTCGTCCTCGGCGCTGATGGTGCGGCCGAAGCCGCTGATGGTCCCGGTCTCCTGGGTCAGCGGGGCGCCGGAACCGCGGGCGTTGCCGAGAGCGACGACGGGATCCCCGACGGCCAGCTGCGCGGAATCGCCCAGCGGGGTGACGGGCAGTCCACCGGCGCCGCGCAACTGCAGCACCGCGATATCCCTGCCGCGGTCGAAGCCGACGATATCGGCGGCGAACGACCGGCCGCCCACCATCGCGTTGATGGTGTCGGCGCCCTGGATCACGTGGTAGTTCGTCAGCACCTGGCCGTTCGGGTCGAGCACGATGCCGGTGCCGGTACCCATCACGTGCTGGTAGTCCACGGTGGTGTCGATGCGCACCACGGATGGCTCGACCGCGGCGATGGCTCCGGTCAGATCGGCGGGTGCCGCCGTGGCGGGAGCGGCTGGGGCGGCCAGCAGCACGGCGGCCAGCATGGCGATCAGGGCCACAAGCCACCTTCGAAAGTGGAACGTGCCCATTCGCCGCCTTCCGGAGCGCCAGAGGTGTTCCCTCAATATTGACGGTGCGACCGGAAACTGTCGACGTGTCGACACGCTGACGGTCAGTCTTCGACGGCTACCCCGCCGCGCGTGCGACCGCGCCGTGCTTTCCCGGCGGGCCGGCGGTTACGCAGTTTGCTCCCACCGGCCTCGGTTTCGGTATCGGTATCGTCAGCGGCCGCGTTACCGGCGACGGAATCCGTATCGCTCGCGGCGGCCTCGTCGGCTGCGGAATCTTCGACGGATTCGTCGTCCGCCGGCGCGCTGTCGGCCTCGGATGTGTCCGAAATCTCGTCGTCAACCTCGTCGCCTGCGCTCTTACCGCGGCCGCGGCGCCCCGTCTTCTCCGCCTTGGTCTTGAGTGGTTTCGGCGGCGGTGGGGGCAGCTCGGCCACGAAGGCGAGATAGAACGTGAATGCGCCGAGCAGCGCGATGGCGGCGGCGGCACCGTAGATGCCGAACAGCCACTGGCCGGCGGTATCCAGGCTCAGCCAGATCTCACTGATGCCGGCGCCCGCGATCAGCAGGCCGGCCAGCACGTGCGCCACCATCGACCACACCCGCAACGACAGCGCCAGGGTGGGCGTGCCGAGCTCCGGCTTGCGGGTGCGCGACCAGGTGAAGAAGACCGGTAGCGCCGTCAGCGCCACGACCGCACCGCACACGATGCGCAGCGCCGTGCCCAGGGTGTGGGGCCACTGCCCGGTCAGCTCGAACCAGCGCGGCAGGACGAAGAAGAAATACAAGGCGACCGCAAGCACCAGAGACGCTGCATGCCACAGCACCGCGATACCGCGCCGCATCGTCCTCCTCGGGTCGGTGGGCCGGGGCGCGCCGGCGGCGATCGTCTGACGACGACGGCCGGTCGCGCCCCGGACCCGACGGCGGAGGATAGGGGATTTGAACCCCTGAGGGCTGTTAACCCAACCCGCGTTCCAGGCGAGCGCCATAGGCCACTAGGCGAATCCTCCGTCGGCCATGTTAGCCGACCATCCGGGGCCGCCCGACCAGCCGCCCGTTTCGCCGACCCCCGGTCGCCCCGCTGCCGCCCGCGCCGAAGGACTACACTCACTGTCCGGACCCCGCGCGGCGTCCATCCTGTGAACTCCCCCAGGGCCGGAAGGCAGCAAGGGTCAATGGGCTCTGGCGGGTGCGCGGGGTCCCCTCATGTGTTTGGTTCACGGCTTCTCTTGAAAGGCGCGCCGTGTCGTTTGAGTCTCTCGGCCGTGACGAATTGGTCGCCCAGCATGACCTGCAGCAGCAGAACTACGCCACGCTGCGGGCCAAAGGGCTGGCCCTCGACCTCACCCGCGGCAAGCCGTCCCCGGAGCAGCTGGATCTGTCCAATGCGCTGCTGAGCCTGCCGGGTGAGACATACCGGGACGCGGACGGCACCGACACCCGCAACTACGGCGGTCTGCACGGGCTGCCCGAGCTGCGGGCCATCTTCGGCGAGCTGCTCGGCGTCCCGGTGCCCAACCTGATCGCCGGCAACAACGCCAGCCTGGAGTTCATGCACGACGCGGTGGTGTTCTCGCTGCTGCACGGCGGGGTCGACTCCCCGCGGCCCTGGGCCGAGGAACGGGCGGGTGCCGGCATCAAGTTCCTGTGCCCCAGCCCGGGGTACGACCGCCATTTCGCCATCACCGAGAGCTACGGCATCGACATGGTGCCCGTGCCGATGCGCGAGGACGGCCCCGACGTCGACCTAATCGAGGAACTGGTCGCCGGGGACGCGACGATCAAGGGCATGTGGTGTGTGCCGGTGTACTCCAACCCGACCGGGGCCACCTATTCCTGGGAGAACGTCCGCAGGCTGGTCCAGATGCGCACGGCCGCACCGGATTTCCGGCTGTTCTGGGACAACGCCTACGCCGTGCACACCATCACCCACGATTTCGTCAAGCAGGTCGACGTGCTCGGGTTGGCCGAGGCCGCGGGTAACCCGAACCGCCCGCTGATCTTCGCCTCGACGTCCAAGATCACCTTCGCCGGTGCCGGGGTCAGTTTCTTCGGTGGCTCACTGGGCAATATCGCCTGGTACCTGCAGCATGCCGCGAAGAAGTCGATCGGGCCGGACAAGGTCAACCAACTGCGTCACCTGAAGTTCTTCGGTGACGCCGACGGGGTGCGTCTGCACATGCAGCGGCATCAGGCGTTGCTGGCGCCCAAGTTCGCGTTGGTCGCCCAGATCCTGGAGGACCGGCTCGGGGAGTCGAAGATCGCCTCCTGGACCGACCCCAAGGGCGGCTACTTCGTCAGCCTCGACGTGCTGCCGGGCACCGCCAAGCGCACCATCGCGCTGGCCAAGGACGCCGGGATCGCCGTGACCGCGGCGGGCGCGGCGTTCCCGTACGGAAAAGACCCCGAGGACAAGAACATTCGGATCGCGCCCAGCTTCCCGTCGGAACCCGATCTGCGCGAGGCCATCGACGGCCTGTCGACCTGTGCGCTGCTCGCGGCCACCGAGTCGCTGCTGGCTCGTGATTAGTCGCACCCGCTCGGTAACCTGCTGATCGTGGCGCTCTACCGTAAGTACCGACCCGCAAGCTTCGCCGAGGTCGTCGGCCAGGAGCATGTCACCGCGCCCCTGTCGACGGCACTGTCGGCGGGGCGCATCAACCACGCCTACCTGTTCTCCGGGCCGCGCGGCTGCGGCAAGACATCGTCGGCGCGCATCCTGGCCCGCTCGCTGAACTGCGAGCAGGGCCCCACCCCGACACCGTGCGGCGTGTGCGATTCGTGCGTGGCGCTGGCCCCCAACGGGCCGGGCAACGTCGACGTCGTCGAGTTGGACGCGGCCAGCCACGGCGGTGTCGACGACACCCGAGAGCTGCGTGACCGCGCGTTCTACGCGCCGGCCCAGTCGCGCTACCGCATCTTCATCGTCGACGAAGCGCACATGGTGACCACCGCCGGGTTCAACGCGCTGCTGAAGATCGTCGAGGAGCCACCGGACCACCTGATCTTCGTGTTCGCGACCACCGAACCGGACAAGGTGTTGCCGACCATCCGGTCCCGCACCCACCACTACCCGTTCCGGCTGCTGGCCCCCAAGACCATGCGCGGCCTGCTGGAACGGATCTGCACCCAGGAGGGTGTCGAGGTCGACGATGCCGTCTACCCGCTGGTCATCCGCGCCGGTGGTGGCTCGCCCCGCGACAGCCTGTCGGTGCTGGACCAGCTGGTGGCCGGCGCCGAGGGCAACCGGGTGGTCTACCAGCGGGCGCTGGCGCTGCTGGGTGCCACCGACGTCGCGCTGATCGACGACGCGGTCGACGCCCTCACCGCCGGTGACGCCGCCGCCCTGTTCGGTGCGGTGGAATCGGTGATCGACGCCGGGCACGACCCGCGCCGCTTCGCCACCGATCTGCTGGAGCGGTTCCGCGATCTCATCGTGCTGAAGGCGGTGCCCGACGCCGCCGACCGCGGGGTGGTCGACGCGCCGGCCGATGTGCTGGAACGGATGCGGGAGCAGGCCGCCCGGCTCGGTTCGGCCACGTTGGCCCGCTACGCGGAGGTGGTGCACGCCGGCCTCGGTGAGATGCGCGGTGCCACCGCGCCGCGGCTGCTGCTGGAGGTGCTCTGCGCCCGGCTGCTGCTGCCGTCGGCCAGCGATACCGAATCGGCTCTGCTGCAACGCATCGAGCGCATCGAGACCCGGTTGGACGTCTCGGTCCCGAACAGCGAGCTGACGCCGCCCGCGCCGCCACCGGTGACCCGGCAGTTCGTCCGGCCCAGCCGTGCCGAGCCGGCACCGGCGCCCGAGCCCGCCTCGGCAACTCCGCCCCCGCCCGCGCCCGCAGCGCAGCCTGCCCCCGAGCCCGTTGCCCCGCCGGAGCCCACACCGGAGCCGGTCGTCGCGGCCCGGCCCGAACCCGAGCCCGTGCGTGCGGCGGCGCCACCGCCGCCCCCGCCACCTGCACCGGTGACCCCGGAGCCGGTGCCCACACCGCCCGTCGCGCCCGCTGCGGCCGCGGTCGGTGAGCCCGATGCGGCCGCCGTCCGCAGCATGTGGAACACCGTGCGGGAGAAGGTGAACGGCCGCAGCAAGGCGCTCAACGCCATGCTGGCCGACGCCATCGTGCGGACCGTCGAGGGCGGCACCCTGGTGCTCAGCCACCCTGCGCCGACCCTGGTGAAACGCCTCGGCGAGACGAAGAACGCCGACATCATCCGGGAGTCGCTCAAGGACGCGCTGGGCGTGGACTGGCAGATCCGGTGTGTGCCCGACACCGGCGAGGCGGTGGCGGTGGGCGCAGGCCCGGCCGCGGCGCAGCCCGATCCCGCCGCCGAAGAGGAACGCATGCTCGCCGAGGCCAGCAGCGACACCTCCGAAGTGGTGCGCCGCGACCCCGAGGAAGTGGCGATCGAGTTGCTGCAGTCCGAGCTCGGCGCGCGCCGGATCGACAAGAACTAGCGGTTACGGAGCCCACCACGGCCGCAGCGGCAGTCCGCCGTCGCCGCCGCGCTCGTCGAGCTTGACCGCCAGAACCTGGTGCAGCTGAACGACGTTGGATTCGAAGCCCCACCGCGATCCGGCCATGTACAGGCCCCACACCTTGGCGGTCGCCAGCCCCACCTCGGCCACCGCCTCGTCCCAGTGCTCGACGAGGTTGCGGCACCAGTCGCGCAGTGTCATCGCGTAGTGCTGACGCAGGTTCTCCTCGTGCAGCACCTCCAGGCCCACGTCCTGGATCTCGGTGATGATGCGCCCGGAGCCGGTGAGTTCCCCGTCGGGGAAGACGTAGCGGTCGATGAAACCCCCGGCAGCCGCCCCCGTCCGGTTGTCCGGCCGGGTGATGCAATGGTTGAGCAGCAGCGCCCCCGGTCGCATCTTGGACTGCAGGAACCGGAAATACGACTGGTAGTTGGCCACCCCGATGTGTTCGGTCAATCCGATCGAGGACACCGCGTCGAAGTTGGCCTCGCGCACATCGCGGTAGTCGCCGTGCCGGACCTCCGCGAACTCCGACAGGCCCTGCTCCCGGATGGCACGCTGGGCCCAGCTGGCCTGCTCCGCCGACAACGTCACCCCCAGGGCCTTGACCCCGCGCGCGGCGGCGTAGCGGACCATGCCGCCCCAGCCGCAACCGACGTCGAGCAACCGGTCACCCGGCTGCAGGCGCAGCTTGTCGAACACCAACCGGTACTTGTTGTCCTGGGCCTGCTCCAGGGTGGCGTCCGCATCCGGGTAGCACGCACAGGTGTAGGTCATCGACGGGCCGAGCACCCACTCGTAGAAGGTGTTCGACACGTCGTAGTGGTGGTGGATGGCCTCCGCGTCACGGGTTTTGCTGTGCCGCAAACCCTCTGCCAGCCGTCGCCATCGCGGCAGCGCCTCCTGCGGCGGCGGCGCGATCGGCAGCAGATGCTCCACGCCGATGGACGCGATGATGTTGGCCAGCACCCGGGCCGGGGGCCGCTTGAAATCCATCTTGTCCGACAGGGCCCGGATCACGTCGTACGGGTCACCCGGGTGCACGCCCTTGGGTTCCAGGTCGCCGGAGACGTAGGCCCGCACCAGCCCGAGCTCGCCGGGAGAAGTGGCCAGGTAGGTGGTTCCCCGCGGGGTCTTGAGGTCCAGGCCGACGGGCGCGTCCGCGGGCCCCGCGGTGCTGCCGTCATAGGCGGTGAACTTGAGGGGAAGGTCACCCCCGGCGAAGATCTCCAGGATCTCGGCGAGCGTCAGCTTGCCGGTGGGCGCCGTCGTGCGGTCCTTGAATGTGGTCATCGTCTTTGCACCGCCTTCGCATACAGATCGAGCAGCCGGGAATCGGGATCGTAATTCTTCTTCACGGTCCGGTACGCCTCGCCGCCGTAGAGTTCGTCGAACTCCTCGGCGGTGTAGAACGAGTCCGAGTACAACGATTTGTGCCCGTCGAGTTCACTGACCTTGCGTTCGATCAGCTTATTGGTATGGCCTTCCTCGGGACCCACCGGGACCGACGACCAGAAACCGACGTTGACGTAGGTGTGGTGCGGCCGGATCGGGTACAGCGGCCATTCGGTGTCGCCACGTAACCGCAGCGGGCACAACCAGATCGGTTCGATCGGAACGTTGGTCAGGAACCAATGCAGATACTCGGCGCACCGTTCGATGGGTACCTCGATGTCCTGCACCACCCGCTCGCGCGGCGGCCTGCCGTTCCGTTTCTCGATGCGGTCGGCGATGTCGAACCGCTGGTCGTAGCCCACCAGCTTCCAATAGAAGCTGCTGCGCCGGTATCGGCGCGGCCACAGCCGGCGCATGACCGGATGCTGCGCCCCGAAAGCCCTTGAACACCAGAACCAGTCGGTGTCCCAGCGCCACAGGTAGTCGTGGATGGTCAGCCGGTCGTGCTTCTCGCCGTCGGCGTGCTGGATGGAGCGGTAATAGATCTGCTGACCGGTGTAGTCGCTGACCGGGCCGGGGGTGGCCGTCTGCACTCCCAGGCACAGGTAGCTCTCGTACGCGCTGAAGACGACGCCGTCCAGATAGTCGACCGGCACGCCGTCGTGGCCGCCGGTTTCGATGATCCGGTCCATCGCGGCGACCAGCTCCTCGATCGTGTGGAAGCGCAGGTGACGCAGGCTCACGAACGGTTTGACCGATTCCAGCTCGATCTTCAGCCGCACCGAGTAGCCAAGCGTGCCATACGAATTGGGGAAGGCGTGGAACAGGTCGGGATGGTCGGTTCGGCTCGCCGTGACGATATCTCCGGCGCCGGTGAGGATGTCGAGCTCGAGCACCGACTCATGCGGCAGACCGTTGCGGAACGACGTCGACTCGATGCCCAGGCCCGTGACGGCCCCGCCGAGGGTGATGGTCTTGAGCTGGGGCACCACCAGGGGCGCCAACCCGTAGGGCAACGTCGCCGCCACCAGATCCTCGTACGTGCACATTCCGGCCACGTCGGCGGTACGGGCGTCGGGGTCGACACCGATCACACCGGTCAGTCCGGAGGTGTCCAAACCCTTGGCGGCGCTCTTCGCGCGAGCACGGAAAAGGTTGGACGTGGGCTTGTTCAGGCGCACGGTGGCGGTCGCGGGGATGGCGCGGTAACTGTCCAGCAGCCGCTGCACCCCTGCGGTATGGGCCCCCTGTGCGTCGGTCGCGGCAACAGACACACATATACGCTAGTCCTCGGTCGCCCACGATGCGACCGCACGTGCTGGTGAGACGACAGGAGTTTTGCGGTAATGGGACAGGTCAGCGCATCCAACACCGTCTTGATCAACGCGGCTCCCGACGCCGTACTCGCGGCGGTCGCCGATTACCAGATGGTGCGGCCGAAGATCCTGTCCTCGCATTACAGCAACTACCAAGTGCTCGAAGGCGGGCAGGGCGCGGGCACCGTGGTGTCCTGGAAACTGCAGGCCACCGAGTCGCGAGTGCGCGATGTCAAGGCCACCGTGGACGTGGCCGGCAAGACCGTCATCGAGAAGGACGCCAACTCCACGCTGGTGAGCAACTGGACGGTGGCGCCGGCGGGCACCGGGTCCACCGTGACCCTCAAGACCTCCTGGCAGGGTGCGGGCGGTGTCAAAGGCTTCTTCGAGAAGACCTTCGCGCCCCTGGGCCTGCGCAAGATCCAGGATGCGGTGTTGGCCAACCTGAAGAAGGAACTCGAGGGCTAGCAGCTACCGTGCCCCGGCCGCCAGGTAGGTGACGATGCCGCGGACGATGGCGTCGGCGTACTTCTGGCGGCCGGTGTCGGACTCCATCAGCGCCGAATCGGCCGGGTTCTTCATGTTGCCGCACTCGACCAGGATCGACGGGTACTGCGCCAGGTTCAGCCCGGCGATATCGGCGCGGGCGTCCAGCCCGCCGGACCCGATGTAGTTCGCCGGCGGGATGCCGGAGCCTTGCATCTGGTCGCGCATCACCTGGGCGAACTGGACAGCGGGCCCGGCCTGGGCGGTGTTCAGCGGCGGCGACGAGTACAGCACGTGGAACCCACGGCCGTTGGCGGGTCCGCCGTCGGCGTGGATGCTCACGATGGCGTTGGGCCGGATGGCGTTGGCCATGGCGGCGCGCTCGTCGACGCACGGGCCCAGGGCGTCGTCGTTACCCCGCGACATCGCCGTGCGCACCCCGAGCTGGGTGAGAGCGGCCCGCACCCGCAGCGTGGTGTCCCAGTTGAAGGTGTGTTCCGGATAGCCCGAGTTGGTGCTGGTGCCGCTGGCCTGGCAGTCCTTCGTGCCGCCCCGGCCGGTGGGCACCTGGCGGCTGATGGACGCGTCGTTGGCGCCGTTGTGGCCGGGGTCTAGGAACACGATCATGCCGGCGATGTTGGCCGGGGCGGCAGCGGCGGGCGGCACGGTCGAGGACGTCACGGTGGCGGTGCCGGCGACGAGCAGGGCCGTGGCCAAGACACGCAAACTGTTGGGGACGTGCACGGCGCCACCGTAGCGGCGACGGCGACTAGTCTTGAAGGACAAACCGCCGTCGGCTCACGAGTGAAACCAAGTCGAGACCGGTACGCAACCAAGCCAAGACGCAAGGGGACGACATGCAACCCGGCAGCCCGCCCGATATGTCCGCGCTGCTCGCGCAGGCCCAGCAGGTGCAGCAGCAACTGATGGAGGCGCAGGAGGCGCTGGCCAACGCGGAGGTGCACGGCCAGGGCGGCGGCGGCCTGGTTCAGGTCACGATGAAGGGCAGCGGTGAGGTGGTGGCGGTGGCCATCGATCCCAAGGTGATCGACCCGCAGGATCCGGAGACCCTGCAGGACCTCATCGTCGGTGCCCTGGCCGATGCCGCCAAGCAGGTGACCATCCTGGCGCAGTCGCGGCTGGGCCCGCTGGCCGGCGGGCTGGGTGGCCTCGGGTTGCCCGGACTGTAGAGGCACCTGAGTGTTCGAGGGCCCCGTCCAGGATCTGATCGACGAGCTCGGCAAGCTGCCCGGTATCGGGCCGAAAAGCGCGCAGCGCATCGCTTTTCACCTGTTGTCGGTCGAACCTCCGGATATCGACCGGCTGACCGCGGTGCTGGGCCGGATCCGCGACGGTGTCACGTTCTGCGCGGTGTGCGGCAACGTCTCCGACGAGCAGCGCTGCCGGATCTGCAACGACCCGCGCCGTGATGCCTCGCTGGTGTGTGTGGTCGAGGAGCCCAAGGACATCCAGGCGGTGGAACGCACCCGTGAGTTCCGCGGCCGCTACCACGTGCTGGGCGGTGCGCTGGACCCGCTGTCCGGGGTCGGCCCGGACCAGCTGCGGATCCGCGAACTGCTCAATCGGATCGGCGAGCGGGTCGATGGTGTCGACGTCGCCGAGGTGATCATCGCCACCGACCCGAACACCGAAGGCGAGGCGACCGCCACGTATCTGATGCGCATGTTGCGCGACATCCCCGGCCTGACGGTGACCCGGATCGCCTCCGGCCTGCCGATGGGTGGGGACCTCGAGTTCGCCGACGAGCTGACCCTGGGCCGGGCCCTGGCCGGCCGGCGCGCCATGGTCTAGCCAGGGCTCACCCGGCCAGCAGTTCCTCCAGCATCAGGTCCGCCACCGGGCTGTCCGCGAGCGGCTTGAGCACGACATAGTCGGCGACACCGAGGCGCTGCACATCGGCGATCAACCCGGCCAGGCCGCGTGGTGTGCCGACGTAGCGCAGCGCGCCGCTGGCGGGCACCCGCTCCAGTGCCCGGAACGCCGCGCGGCTGTCGCGGTCGATCAGCACCTCGATGTCGAGCAGCACCGGCTTTCCCGCGGCGCGGACCTTGGCCGCGCGGCGTTGGGCGTCCTGCAGATCTGCGGCGGCGATACGCACACCGTCCATGGCCGGCTCCTTACTGGAAAGCGGGGACGACTTCCTTGATGAACAGTTCCAGGGATATGCGCTTCTCGTCGTGGCTCATGCTGTTGTCGATCCAGAAGCTGTACTCGTCGACGCCGAGATCCCGGTAGGTGTGTAACCGCTCGATGACCTCGTCGGGGGTGCCGATCATGGCGGTTCGGTGCAGCGATTCCAGTTCGAACTCCGGGCGCCCGGCGAATTTCGATTCCGGGCTGGGGTCCAGGAAGCCGTTGACCGGTGTGGTCGAGTTCCCGAACCAGGCATCGAAGGTGCGGTAGAACCGCGAGATGGCCGCGGCCGCCGGACGCCAGCCGTCGGGATCTGCCGGCGAGTGAATATGGGTGTGGCGCAACACCATCAGCTGCGGGCGCGGCACCTCGGGATGGTTGGCGACGGCGGTCTCGAACTTGTCCCGCAGCGCCACCACCTCCTCGTCGCCCTTCATCAGGGGTGTGACCATCACATTGCAGCCATGGGCCACCGCGAAGTCGTGGGAGTCGGGGTCGCGGGCGGCGATCCACATCGGCGGGGTCGGCTTCTGCACCGGCTTGGGTACGCTGGTCGACGTCGGGAACTGCCAGATCTGCCCGTCGTGCGCGTAGTCGCCCTGCCACAGGTTGCGGACCGCGGGCACCAGTTCGCGGAGGTATTTGCCGCCGTCGGAGGCTGCCAGTCCGGGCATCATCCGGTCGAACTCGATCTGGTAGGCGCCGCGGGCCAGTCCGACCTCCATGCGACCGTTGCTGATCACGTCGAGCAGGGCGCATTCACCCGCCACCCGGATCGGGTTCCAGAACGGCGCGATGATGGTTCCCGCCCCGAGCCGAATGGTGCTGGTCTGGCCGGCCAGGTACGCCAGCAGCGGCATCGGGCTCGGCGAGATGGTGTACTCCATGGCGTGGTGTTCGCCGATCCACACCGTCGAAAAACCGCCGGCCTCGGCCAATAATGTCAGCTCGGTCAGGTTCTCGAAAAGTTCACGATGGCTGACCGATTCGTCCCAACGCTCCATGTGCACGAACAGCGAGAATCTCATGACGGCTCCTTCGATCTCATTTCGGCGATGGTCAGATCGCCTGTGGCCCAATGGGTCCGGGGAACCTCCCGGACGATGACGCGGATGTGCTCGGGGCGGGTGTCCACGGTGCGCAACACCGCCTCGTGCACCTCGTGCATCATGGCGCGGATCTGCGCGGCCGACCGGCCCTCGGCGATGGTGACCTCGACGAGTGGCATGTCAGCTCCGCATCACGAACGGGTCGGGCACCGGGCCCTCGTCGGTGTTGATCCACACGCTCTTGAGCCGGGTGTACTCCTTGATGGTCTCGGTGCCGTGCTCGACGCCGACACCGCTGCTCTTGAAGCCTTGCCTGGGGGACATGGGTGACATGGCCCGGTAGGTGTTCACCCAGATGGTGCCGGCGTCCAGCCGTGCCGCCATCCGGTGTGCGCGGGCCAGATTCGAGGTCCAGATCCCGGCGGCCAGACCGTAGTCGGTGTCATTGGCGAGCGCGATCACCTCGTCTTCGGTGTCGAAGGGCATGACCGCCGCGACCGGCCCGAAGATCTCCTCGCGGACCACCCGCATCTCGTTGGTCACGTCGACCAGAACCGTTGGTTCGTAGAAGAATCCGCCGAGGCCGCCATCGGTGGCCCGACCGCCGGTGAGCACCCGGGCGCCCTCGCTGCGGCCAAGGTCGACGTAAGAGGCGACCTTGTCGCGTTGATCCTCGAATGCCAGCGGGCCGAGTTCGGTGTCGTCGTCGAGCGGGTTGCCCATCCGGATGCTGCGGGCGCGCTCGGCGACGCGGTCGAGCAGTTCGTCGTAGATCGCGCGGTGGGCGAACACTCGGCTGCCCGCGATGCACGTCTGCCCGGCCGCGGCGAAGATGCCCGCCACCACACCGGTGGCGGCGTTGGCGATGTCGGCGTCGTCGAAGACGATGTTCGGGGACTTGCCGCCCAGCTCCAGCGTCGAACCGATGAACCGGCCGGCCGCCGCCGAGGCGATGCGTGAACCGGTGGCGGTGCTGCCGGTGAACGAGATCTTCGCCAGCCCGCGATGATCCACCAGCGGCTGGCCGGCTTCGGCGCCGAAGCCGGTGACGACGTTGACCGCACCCGGCGGGAAGCCGGCCTCGATCGCGAGTTCGGCGAGTTTCAGCACCGTCGCCGACGTGTACTCCGACGGTTTGATCACCACGGTGTTGCCGACGCACAACGCGGGTGCCAGCTTGCTGGTGGTCAGCGTCAACGGAGAATTCCACGGGGTGATCGCGCCGACCACCCCCAGCGGCTCGCGCATGGTGTAGTTGAGCACCTGACGATTCGAGGTGGGGATCACCTCACCGTGGATCTTGTCGGCCAAACCCGCGTAGTAGTAGTAATACTCGGGCAGCGTGGCCAGCTGGCCCCGCATCTCCCGCAGCAACTTGCCGTTGTCCAACGACTCCGAGCGGGCCAGTTCCTCGGCGTGTGCACCGATGAGGTCACCGAGCCGGCGCAGCAGGTGACCGCGTTTGGTCTGGGACAGATCACGCCACCGGGGGTCGTGGAATGCCTCGGTCGCCGCGGCCACGGCCGTGTCGATATCGGCGGCGTTGCCGCGTGCGGCCCGGTACAGCACCTCCCGGGTGGCCGGGTTGGTGCTCTCGAAGTACTCGCCGGAGTTCGGTGGGGTCGGTGCGCCGCCGATGAAGTGCTGCAGTGTTTCAGACACGGGTGTGACCTCCGAGGACGCGGGTGTGGAAGGACGTGAGGCAGGCGGCCAGTTCGGCCGGCTTCTGGACGGGGAGCATGTGTCGCGCGCCGGGGATGACGACGGCCTCACAACCCGGAATGGAGTCGGCCAGTCGCCGCGTCATCTCCGGGGTGGAGCCGGGGTCGTCGGATCCGGTGACGGCCAACGCGGGCACCCCGATGCGGCCCAACTGCGGGCCGATCTCGGCGTCCGCGGTGGCGAACACCCGGTAGCAGTGCAGGAAGCTGTCGCGATCGTTGGCCGCCAGCATTGCGGCGGTGGCGGCCACCTGCTCGGGGCCGACGTCGGTGCCGTCGTACCAACGGTGCAGCGATGCAGCCGAACTGGCCGCCATATCGGCGGCCGCGGCGTCCAGCCGGGCCAGCACGGCGGCCCGTTCCTGCGGGGTGCGCCGGCACACCGAGGCCACCGACGCCAGCGAGGCCACCAGTTCGGGCCGGTGCACCGCAAGGTGTTGGGCCACCAGCGCGCCGAGCGAGAACCCGACGAGGTGTGCACCGGGCGGAATGTCGGCGGCGACCCCGTCGGCCAGGTCGGCCAGGGTCACCCCGGCCGGGGCCGGTGGCCGCGCGCCGTGGCCGGGCAGGTCCGGTGTGATGACGGTGAACCGGTCGTCCAGCAGCGCGGTGACCGGCTCCCACACGGTGTGGTCGAGCCCCACCCCGTGCAGCAGGACGACGGCGGTCACTGCTCGGAGCTCAACGGGGCCAGCCGCTGCTGCGGGCGGCCCTGCGCGGACGCGGCCAGCGCGATGACGATCTCGTCGGCGTGTGGGGCGTCGGCGACACGGACCTCGACGGTCTGGTGGTGGGAGCGGATGGTGGCGTCGGTGATGTGTTTGAGCGGGATGTCGAAGAGCACACCGGCCGGCCCGCGCTTCTCCACCGCGGGCAACAACGTGGTGGCGTTGGCCGCCTTGCGGAAGTGGTCGCCGAACTTCAGCGTGTGGATCAACCCGGAGCCGTGTTCGATCTCGCCGTCGAGCCCGACGATCGCCGCCTTGCCGTAGGCCTCGGCGGGGGCGTCGAGGGCTTCGAGCACCAGGGGAGCGAGTAGCGCGCCGAGATCGGACGCTGTCGCGTCGATGCCCGGGTTCAGGTTCTCCACGAATCCCTGCCCAGCCCACGGATTTTCGATCACCGCGGCGACGACGGCGACACGAGCCGGCGGATTGACCTCCCGGCCGCCCTCGGTGCGGATCTCTTCGACGACGGTGACGATCTTGCGCAGCTTCATGACAGGACACTCTCCAGACTCTTGACGGTGACGGCGGGGTCGGTGGTGCGGTCCCCGATGCGGGGATGCGGGCGGGGGCCGGTGGATCCGGCGGCGACGATGACCAGTTCGTCGGCGCGCGGACCGTCCGAGATCCGGGTGCTCACCGTCTGGTAGTGGCTGCGGGTCGCGGCCTGCGTCTTGTGCCACAGCGGGATCACCAGCGGCTCACCGGCTTCCGCGCGGGCGTCGGCGAAGCAGATGATCGACTCGCCGCCGAGGAATTCGCGCATCAGGTTGCCGAAGTAGGGGGTATGGATGAGTGCGCCGCCGTGTTCGATCTCGCCGGCGGTACCGACGAGGGCCGCCTTGCCGAACGCCTCGACCGCTTCGGCCCCGCCGAGGGCCTGGGTCAGCCGGTCGGTGAGCAGTCGCGCGAGCAGGGGAGCGATCTGCGTGACCTCGGCGGACAGGTCACGTCCGGGGCCGGTACCCACCCACGGGTTGGCGATGACGGCCGCGACGCTGGCCTGTACGGCGGGGTGTGCCGGGTGCGCCCCGGCCTCGGTGACGACCGTCTCGCGGTACGAGACCACCTTGCGCAGGCCAATCTGTTGCATGCCACAGACGATAGTTGGCCGAGTTGTCGACGGTCAAGGATGGACAGCCAAGGGAGGACGAATCTGCAGATAAGTGCAAGATATGCACCGCCCGAGGTGTAGCGGCGACAGTTCGCGTTGACAGTGACTGTGACTCCACTTACATTCTGTTGCATACAAGTCGCCCGGCAGGAGTTTCCCATGACAGCTGACCTCGGCACCGAGCCGATCACGGAAGTACCGGCACCACCCCGGACGGGCCGGCTCGGATCGGTCTTCTGGACCTCCGTCGGCATCTCCGCCGTCTTCGTGGCGTGGGCCGTGGTGCTCACCGACAACCTCAACAAGGTCACCACCGCCTCCCTGAACTGGGTGACCGGCAGCTTCGGCTGGCTCTACCTGGTGGTGACGCTCGGCCTGCTGGTGTTCCTCGTCTTCCTCGCGTTCAGCCCGTACGGCGACGTCCGGCTCGGCAAGGACAGTGACCGCCCGGAGTTCAGCACCCTCACCTGGCTGGCGATGATCCTGAGCGCGGTCATGGGCATCGGATTGGTGTCCTACGGTGTCGCCGAACCGATCTCGCATCTGGCCGCGCCCCCGCACGGTCTGGCCGAACCCGGCAGCCCACAGGCCGCGGTGCGCGCCATGCAATACTCCTACTTCGACTGGGGTCTGCACGCCTGGGCCATCTTCGCGGTGTTCGGTCTGGCCATCGCCTACTCCACCTATCGGATGGGTCGGCGCACCCTGGTCAGCCAACTTTTCGTGCCGCTGATCGGCGATCGCGCGAACGGGCCGATCGGCAAGGTGATCGACGTGCTGGCGGTGTTCGCGACTCTGTTCGGCACCACAACCTCGCTCGGACTGGGCGCGCTCCAGGTCAACAACGGTCTGTTCACCCTGTTCGGCATCCCGGTCAACAACGTCGCCCAGGTGGTCATCATCGCCGCCGTGACGGCCGTGTTCACCATGTCCGCGGTGACCGGCGTCAGCAAGGGCATCAAGTTCCTCAGCCAGGGCAGCACGGTGATGGCGGTTGCGCTGTTCGTGTTCATGCTCGTCGTCGGACCGACCGTCTTCATCGCCAACCTCTACATCGAGTCACTGGGCACCTGGGCCACCGACTTCTTCCGGATGAGCCTGCAGGGCACCGCCTTCGGTGATCTGGAATGGATGCAGTGGTGGACCTATTTCATGCTGGCATGGTGGGTGTCGTGGGGCGCCTTCGTCGGGGTGTTCCTGGCCCGGATTTCCAAGGGCCGCACCGTCCGTGGGTTCATCGTCGGTGTGCTGGTGGTACCGAGCGTGGTGTTCTTCACCTGGTTCACCGTGTTCGGCGGAACCGCCATCCACATCGACATGTTCGAGGGCGGGGATATCGCCAAACAGACAGCCGCAGACATCAACAGCGCGTTCTTCGCGACCTTGGCCCACTTCCCGCTCGCCTCGGTGACCTCGGTGGTGGCCATCCTGCTGGTGCTGATCTTCTTCATCTCCGGCGCGGACGCCAACACCTATGTGCTGGGCATGATGACCAGTGACGGCACGCTGACGCCACGGCGCGGCGTCCTGATCCTGTGGGGTGTGCTGACCGGGATCACGGCCGTGGTGCTGATGTTCGCCGGCGGCCTCAACGCCTTGCAGAACACCGTGATCGTCGCCTCGCTGCCGTTCCTGATCATCATCGCGTGCCTGGCGGTGTCGTTCTGGAAGGACCTCATCGCCGACCGCAAGCACACCGCGCCCGAGACGCCCATCGCTGATCTCATCGACGACTAGGAGACTCCATGCCCGACAACGCATCCCGCCGCAACCGCATCCGGGCCGCCTGGGCGGCCGCGTGGGACCGCGGCGAGGTGGACGCCATCGACGAGCTGTTGGCCGACCGGTACCGGCGCATCGGTGCCAACGGCACCGGCCTCGGCCGGGAGGAGTTCAAGGCGTCGATCACCGCGACGCGCACCGCGTTCCCCGACCTGCTCACCACCATCGACGACATCGTCGTCGAGGGCGACCGGGCGGCCGTGCGCTGGCACAGCACCGGCAGCCATGAGCACTCCTTCCTCGGGGTGCCCGCCACCAAGCGCACAGTGCAGGTCAGCGGTGCCACCTTCGCCCGGTTCGACGGCGAGCACATCGTGGAAGAGCACGTCACCTGGGATCCGCGGACCCTGCTGACCGCGCTCGGCATCATCGCGGTGGGACAAGACCGGTGACCGATGCCGATCTGATGAAACAGGTGAACCGTCGGTTCGTCACCGGGGTGACCGCCGTGACCGCCCGCGACGGTGAGCTGCCGCGCGGGCTCGCGGTCAACGCGTTCGCCAGTATCTCGCTGGACCCACCCACGGTCATGGTCGCCGTGCAACACACGTCGTCGACGCATGAATGCCTGTTCCGCGCAGAACATCTGGCCATCAACATCCTGTCCACCGACCAGCTCGACGTCGTCACCCGGTTCGCCACCAAATCGGATGACAAATTCGCGGGTCTGGAGTGGCGGCCCGGACCGCACGGCAGCCCGCTGTTGGGCCGCAGTGCCGCCGCGATGGAGGTGCGCATCCTCGAACGACTGCAGGCCAGCACGCACACCGTGTTCATGTGCCGGGTGGTCCACGCCGAGGTGACCGACCTGCACCCGATGGTGTACAGCGCCGGTAAGTTCTTCGACGGCGGCAACCTGGCCGCACTGTCCTAGGGAGTGGCGGTGAGCTCGAACGGTTCGATCCAAGGTCGGTTGATCGAGGAGATCCGGCGCCGGATCATCGCCGGCGAGATCGCACCCGGTGTCAACATCTCCGAACTGGCCATCGCCGAGGAGTTCGGCGTCTCCCGAACCCCGGTACGCGAGACCTTCAAACAGCTGCAGACCGAAGGACTCATCGAGATCCGGCCCCGGGTCGGCACATTCGTCACCACCCCGTCGCGCCGGGAGATCACCGAACTGTTCGAGATGAAGGAACTCCTGGAGGGTGCGGCGGCCAGGCTGCTGGCCCAGCGCGGCCGCGTGCCGGAGGTGGACAAGCTGGAGGACAACCTCCGCCGGGCCGATGACGCCGTCGCGCATGATGACCGCGCACGGTATGCCGAACTCGTCGAGGAATTCCACGACCTGCTGATCATCGGTGCCGACAACCGCAAACTCGAAGCGCACTACCGCATGCTGATGAACCAGCTCGCCTACGCGCGCCTGGTGCACACCTCCCTGAGCCAGCCGGGCCGGCCCCTGCAGTCCGACCGGGAACACCATGTGGTGCTGGATCTCATCCTGGCCAAGGACGGTGACAGCGCCGAACGGGTGATGCGTGAGCATGTGCGGGCCAGCCGGCAGGCGCTGCTGGCCGGTCTCGGCGACTCGATCTAGCCGACCGCTCGACCGTCATCTCCGGCCGGACAGGGGCCGTGACCCCGCGCCTGCCCCCGGCCGGGACGGTTCGAGCCGAGAAGGCCGATCGCCCGGGCCGACGGTGATCCGGGTTCGGGCGTGTAGGTGACGAGGGTCTGATTCGGTGACGCCGGGGTGCTCCAGGCGATGAAGGCGAGGTCGATGTCGCCGATATCGGGATGCCGCAGCTGCGTCACGCCGGTCGACTTGGCGTAGACATGGTGGTTGCTCCAGTACCGACGAAACGCCGGGCTGTGCGTGGACAACTCGTCGACCAGCGCGGTCAGTCCGGCATCGTCCGGGTTCCGGCCTGCCGCCATCCGCAGCATGCCGACGGTATCGCGTGCCGACGCCTCCCAGTTGCGGTGCCGGGCGGCTAGTTCGGCGTCACGGAACAGCAGCCAAGCGGTGTTCCGCTCGCGGATCGGTCGAGCCGCGAAATCGGTGAACACGATACCGGCGAGAGCGTTCCATCCGATGACATCGGTGTTGGCGGTCATGACCAGGGCGGGCACCGTCAGGGTGTCGAGGAACATCCGCGTCAGGGCGCTGAGTTGTTCGCGAGTTGCGCGGGGCCGATCGTGACGCGGGCGGGCAAGGTCGCGAAGATGTTCACGCTGGGGCTCGTCGAGTAACAGCGCCCTCGCGATGGCCTCGAGCACCGTCTCCGATGGCCTGCCGGCGCGGCCCTGTTCCAGCCGTATGTAGTAGTCGGTGGACAGGCCGACCAATGCGGCGACCTCTTCCCTGCGTAACCCGGGAACACGCCGGCGCGCACCGTTGTGCGGCAACCCGACCGCTGTCGGCGACACCGCCGCCCGACGGGCCTGCAAGAACGCGCCCAGTTCGACATTGCGCATGCCCCATCATCACGCCGCGGGGCGCGGGTGACCATAGGTCTGGTTGTACCCCGGTTCGGGACACCCCTGGCACCGCCGGGTCTGGAACTGCCCAGCGGTCGCGCTGACGATGGTGTGATGACCAACGACCACGCGATACCCGGCGGCTCGGCGTCCTCTGCAGCCGCCACCCCAGCAACGGCGCACCACAGTTCCGTCCCTGATTCCAGGCTGCTGCGCATCCCCACCTACGCCGAGGCGCGGGCGAATCCGGAGATCCTGCGACGTTTCAACGCGGCGGTCCTGGAGGAATTCGAGTCGAATGGAGGAAAGGTCGGTGGCCCCTTTGCGGATTCGCATGTCCTGCTCTTGACGATGACGGGCGCCAAGTCAGGCCGGCGGCGCCGAACGCCCTTGGAGTACTTCACTGTCGATGGCCGGATGTACATCGTCGGCACCAGAGGTGGGGCGCCGCAGCACCCGGCATGGGTTCACAATCTTCGGGTGAACTCCGCCGCACGCGTCGAGGTCGGCACGCAGGCATACGACGTCGTCGCCGACGAGATCACCGGCGATGAGCGCGAGGCGATCTGGGCGAAGATGATCGAACTCTGCCCCCGCATCGGCACGTACCCCAAACCCGAACGGGTCATCCCGGTGTTCGAACTGCGAAAGGTGTGACTCCGTCAGTGATTCGCGGCTCGCCGGGGTGCACCCAGGCGTTCGGTGCGCAACCGCGTCACCTCCGGCAGGTCCAGCGGCGGCAGGTCACCGACGACCCGGCTGAGCAGGTGATCGGCCAGCTGCGGATTGCGGGCCAGGCACGGCCCGTGCAGATAGGTCGCGACGATGCTGCCCTGCACCGCACCGTCGAAACCGTCGCCCAGCCGGTTGCCCGCACCCTTGGTGACCCGGGCCAACGGCCGCGCCGCTGAGCCCAGAACCGTTCCACCACGATGGTTTTCGAAACCGGTGAGGGGGTCGGTGAGGCCGTCGACCAACGGTTCGGAGGTCACCTCACCGATGGTGCGGGCTTGCTGCGGAGAGGTGGTGACATCCAGCAGGCCCACCCCGTCGACCCGCTCGCCGGCCGAAGTCTCATACCAGTGGCCCAGCACCTGGATCGCGGCGCAGATGGCCAACACCGGGGCGCCGCGGGATACCGCGCGCTGCAGGCCCGGATGGCGGATCAGGTGTTTGGTGGCCAGCCGCTGCGCGTAATCTTCGGCGCCGCCGAGGGTGTAGAGATCCAACGACTCCGGCACCCGATCGTCGAGCGTGATCTCCACGATCTCGGCGTCGATCCCACGTAACCGCAACCGCTGCCGCAGTACCACCGCGTTGCCGCCGTCGCCGTAGGTGCCCATCACGTCGGGCAGCACCAACCCGATCCGGACAGTCACGGCATTGCTCCTCGCGTGCGCGTCATCGCCTTTGCTCCTCGCGTGCGCGTCACGACAACCGCCGGTTCAGTTGCAGGAATGCGGTGTAGTTGGCGATCACCTCGACGTGCCCCGGAGGACACGATGCGATGGCGGCCACGGTGTCGTGCACCAGGGTGTGCTCCACACCGGCGTAGCCCAGCCGCACCGCCAGATCCGTGCCGCGTTCCCCGGCGGCCACCACCTGCGTCGACTCGAAATGCTCGAACCGGACGTCCCACAGCCACGACAGGTCCTCGCCGTCGGGCACCTGCCCGTTGACCGAGATCACCACGCCCGCAGCGTCTTTGTCGATCATCGACAGCGCTTCCTGCCAGCCCGCCGGATTCTTGGCCAGCAGCAGCCGGGCGGTGTGATCACCCACCCGTACCGTGCGATACCGCCCGGCGACCTCGTCGACGGTGCACACCGCCGCCACCGCCCGGACCGGGTCGGCGCCTAGGGCCACCGCCGCGGCGACGGCCTGGGTGGCGTTGCCGCGATTCACCGCGCCGGGCAACGCCAGCTGCATCGGATGCGAAAAACCGTCCGGCCCGTAGATGTTCGTCTCGTCGAACCACCACTGCGGGCTGGGCCGTTTGAAGGCCGGGGTGCCCGTCGAATACCAATCGACGCCGTCGCGCACGATCACCTCACCGGATCGCGGGCAGCTCACCGAGTCCTGCGCCCACCCGCCGCCGGCGGCCACCCACACCACGTTCGGGCTGTCGTAGGCGGCCGAGGTCATCAGCACGTCATCGCAATTGGCGACGATCACCGCGCCGGGATGACGGGCCAGCCCGGCGCGCAGCGTGCGCTCGATGTGGTTGATCTCGCCGACCCGGTCGAGCTGGTCACGGGACAGGTTCAACAGCACGACCACCGCGGCGTCGATCGCGTCCAGCACGTGTGGGACGTGCATCTCGTCGACCTCCAGCGCGGCCAATTCGGCGTCCCTGGCGCCGGCCAGCGCGGCCACCAGGCCGGCGTCCATGTTGGCGCCCTCGGAATTGCTCGAGACCGGTCCCAGCGTGGCCAGTGCCGCCGCCGTCATCCGGGTGGTGGTGGATTTGCCGTTGGTGCCGGTGACCACCACCGAACGGCGGCCGGCCCCGAGCTGGCTCAGGATCGAGCGGTCCAGCGTCATCGCCACCAGGCCGCCGATCATCGCACCGGCCCCGCGGCCGGTGACCCGCGACGCCCAACGCGCCGCCGCGCCGGCGCGCAGCGCCAGCTTTCCCCGAGTGGTGACGGCCATCCGCTGAATTTTAGGGGCCCGACACGCACGGCTGCGATCGGCGTGTTGTCGGACCACCGTGTCATCCTCGAACCATGAGCCAGACCTGGGGACGACCGGCGGTCGAACCGGGCACCGGCTGGGCGGTCGTCGACGTGGAGACCACGGGTTTCCGTCCCGGCCAGGCCCGGGTGGTCAGTGTGGCCGCGCTCGCAGTGGGGGATGACGGCAATGTCGAACACAGTGTCGCCAGCCTGCTCAATCCCGGGGTGGATCCCGGCCCCACCCACGTGCACGGCCTGACCACCGAGATGTTGGACGGCCAGCCGACCTTCGCCGATATCGCGCCCCGGCTGATGGAGGTGCTGGACGGACGCACGCTGGTGGCCCACAACGTGGCCTTCGACTACGCCTTCCTGGCCGCCGAAGCCGAACTGGTCGGCGCGCAGCTGCCGGTCGAGTCGGTGATGTGCACCGTGGAGCTGGCCCGCCGGCTGGCGTTGGGTACCGAGAACCTGCGGCTGGAGACCCTGGCCGCGCACTGGGGCGTCACCCAGATGCGTCCCCACGACGCGCTGGACGACGCTCTGGTCCTGGCGCAGATCCTCAAACCCGCGCTGGTGGCCGCCCGGGAGCGTAAGGCCTGGCTGCCGATCCGGCCGGTGACCCGCCGGACGTGGCCCAACGGCCAGGTCACCCACGACGAATTGCGGCCGCTGAAGACGCTGGCCGCCCGGTTGCCGTGCCCGTACCAGAATCCCGGCCCGTTCGTGGCGGGGCGGCCGCTGGTGCAGGGCATGCGGGTGGCGCTGTCGGCCGAGATGAGCCGGACCCATGAAGAGGTGATCGAGCGCATCCTCGACGCCGGGCTGGCCTACACCGAGAATGTGGACCAGCACACCTCCGTGGTGGTGTGCAACGAGGCGGCGCCCGAGCAGGGCAAGGGCTACCAAGCGGTCGACCTGGGCATCCCGCTGCTCTCCGATGCCGAGTTCCTGCGCCTGATCGACCACGCCGTCGGGGGCCGGGATGTCGAGGAGTTCGTCGACACCACCGGCGACGGCGACCAGTACGCCCTGTTCTAAACCTCCGGTTTGACGAACGTGTAGACCTGGTATTGCAGCAGGCTGAGCTTGGACAGCCATTTCATCCAGCGGGTGCCGACGAAGAGGGTGTCCTGGGCGTCCGCCGACGCCTGTTCGCGGAAGAACCGCAGCAGGAACGGGTAGGTCGGCATGGTGTTCTTCCGGATGTTGCGATTGGCCACCAGCGCAAGTCCCGCGTGTTTGCCCATCGACTTGTATCCGCGCAAGGGAACGTCACCGAGCGTTCCGTAGGACCTGGCGATGCGGGGCCGGATCGCCATCCAGATGGGCGTCTTGCCGAAGAACATCATGGTGGGGACGAAGTCGGACACCGCCAGGCAGCCGCCCGGCTTGAGCACCCGCGCGGCCTCGTCGAGGAACTTCTGCCGCGACGGGAAGTGGAAGATGCACTCCACCGCCAGGATGCGGTCGAACGAGTTGTCCTCGAACGGCAGCTCGCACGCGTCGGCTTCGACCCAGCGCAGGGTGTTGCCGTGTGCGGGGGTGATCTGTGCGTCGGCGGCGGCGAGTTGGCGTGGGTCGATGTTCAAACCGGTGAGCTCCATACCGGAGTAGCTGCCGTTGATCTGCTGGATCGTCCCGCCGAATCCGCACCCCACGTCGAGCAGCTGCTGTCCGTCGGTGAGCCGTCCCGCCTCGAACAGCACGTCGTTCATGGCTTCCATGGCGGCGGTGTAGTCCGCCCGGGTACCGGTGGCGGTCTTGGGGTCGTCCCAGTATCCCCAGTGCACCTGGTTCTCCCAGAGCTGGCCCGTTTCACCGCCGCCCTGGCGTTCATCCATGAGCAGGTCGAAATAGGGCAGCGTGAGTTTGGAAAGGCGTTGGGCTGACAGGGTTTCCATTTCGTGGGCCTCCGGTTCGGTGGTGGTCGAGAGATTCATCGTTGTCTTTCCCGTTGATTCGTGGTCACGGAGTGGGCATCCACTCCGCCACAGCCAGGATGGTGAACACCACCAAGGCGAGTCCGATCAATCCGCCGGCGGGAATCATGGCGACGCACACCGTCACCCAGACCAGAAGCCGCGGCCACTCGAACGGCTGATTGCCCACCACACCGCCACGACGATGGCGCAGTGCGTGGTAGGTCGCCCAGATCCCGGCACCGGCCGCCGCGACGCCGATGATGCGCATGCCGTCCGGTGTCACCGACAACGCCACACCCGCCATCGCCGCGGCGGCGGCCATCCGTGCCCAGACCACGCCACGAAGCTCGTTCACCAAGCCGATCGCGGGGCTGCGATCCGGCTCGCCGCGGTAGCGCGGCAGCCGGCCGTCGATGCCCAGCAGGCGCCAGATCCAGCGCGACCACGCCGTCCGCAGGCCGAGCTCGTCGGCCAGCCGGCGAACGTCGGCGGCCGATTCGGCCATCAGCCGTCGGGAGTAGGTGCTTCGCCAATAGGCCGCCTTGAACACCCGTCGCGGGACGTCGAACTGCCGTACGAAGGCGCGTGGCGGCGTGAGCATTTCACCGATCAGCCAGCGCAGGAAGAACGGAAAGGTGATGGCGTACAACGCTCGCCGGATCCGTCCGGCACCCTGTATTCGCTGCGCCAAGTGGATATCGGCGAAGGTGATATGGCGGGCCTCCTCGGCGAGATGGATGGAGGTGACCCGGTTGAGCAGGGGCGGCACCTGCGCTGCGCCGCGATGCTGCAGCGTCTGCTGAAAGTGCAGTGGTTGTTCGCCGCACAACACCCCGATGAAGAGGAACACGTTGGCGTAGCCACCGATGAAGGCGATGATCGGTCCGAAGATCCGGGAAGCGCGACGCATGCCCGGCACGTCTTCGCGGGTGCGGTTGACGAACTCCTGGAACATCTGGATGTGATGACATTCGTCGGACAATTCGTGCAGCAGGTAGCGGAACACCTGGGCACCGTTGGGCAGTGTGCCCGCGTAGTGCACGACACCGCGGATCAGCATCATCTCGAACTGCAACGTGACCTTGAGGATGTTCGCCGTCATCCAGCGGCCCATGTCGATGCGTCGCTGCGGTGACTGCCGGCCGTACCATTCCGTCGCCGCCAGCGGAGCCGCTTCCGGATCGAGTTGCCAGCGAGAGTCGTTCGCATCCAAGGCGTTTTCGGGCGCGTCCCAGTCGATGTCGACATAAGGATCGAAGCTCAGCCGGGACATCGCCTCGGTGAGCGAGGTCACCCGGTCGGTGTAGGCCGGCGCCGACGGATCGTCGGTATGGCTGAGAGCCGTCATGTGCCGGTGCGGGTCTCGATGCACTGTGCCGGTGGACAACCCGATTGCATACCGATCTCCATCCAGCCGTCGTTACTGGAATTGGTAGCACCCTGGTGATTACGGCGTCTGCATGTGCGCCAAGTCGTTACACTTTGCGCGCTGACCTGTTACGCGCGCACATTCGTCGGCGAAAGCCCTTGCCGTGCAGCCGCATCCCTGGCGGCGCACCATGGGCAGTGGCCGTGACCGAATCCGACCCCAACATCTGGTGTCCGATCTCGGTATCGAGCTCAGCTCACAGTGGTGCGTCCGCGGTGGTGGCCACCGCGCCGGCGACGTCGCCGTCCGAACTGCGTGCCACGGCCACGATCAGGGGCCCGTACGGCGCTCGCCATTCGCT
Source organism: Mycolicibacterium cosmeticum (assembly GCF_000613185.1). Classification (NCBI taxonomy): domain Bacteria; kingdom Bacillati; phylum Actinomycetota; class Actinomycetes; order Mycobacteriales; family Mycobacteriaceae; genus Mycobacterium; species Mycolicibacterium cosmeticum. The sequence continues at coordinate 2,559,557 of NZ_CCBB010000001.1, read as the reverse complement.
GTGCGGGGTGTCGTGGGTGTCTGCGGCAAGTGTGACGCCACCCGTCGCCGCATTCGCGGTCACCGTCAGGGGCACCCGGGCCCCGTCGACGAAGACCGAGACATCCTCTGCTGCACCGTTGGTCACCTCGACGCGGAAGCTGAGCGCGATGGCGCCGTTTTCGCGGCGGGCGTGCACATCGGTTATGGCGACGGCCAGTTCGCCGACACCCGCGGGACGCGGGTGCTCGAACACCTGCTCGTCGGGAAGCCGGGGAGTGCGCGCCGGGGAGACCCGACGGGCCCGCAACGCCTCGAGCGAGCGGGCAAGCCGCAACAGTGTGGTGTCGGAATAAGCGGCCCCGGCCACGGTGAGCCCGACCGGCATCCCGGTGTCGTCCATCGTGCCCATCGGAATGGTCACCGTCGGGATGCCGAGGTGGCGGGGCACTAGGTTGCCGTTGGACACCCAGACCCCGTTACGCCAGGCGATGTCGGCCGAATCCGTTTTGACGTCGGCATCGGCGGGTCCGACATCGGCCGCCGCCGGGAAGATGACGGCGTCGATCTGGTTGTGCGCCAGCCACTCCTCGAAGTCGACTTTCCGCGTGTGCTCCAACCCGCGCATCCCCGCCTCGATCGACGGGATCCGGTTCCAGGGCGTGACACCCTCGCGCGCCCGGTCGACGTAATCGGCGAGGTCGTAGGCGACATCGAACGGGAAGATGCCGTACCGGTCGGGCAACGCACCGGTCGGGTGCGGGAAGATGCGCCCGCCCTCGACCTCCGCGAGGCCGGACAGCCCGGGCTGCCCGATGGCGCGCAGGAACGCGTCGAACGCCCAGATCGACAGCTCCCCGAGTTCGCGGTTCAGGAATTCGGCGGGGACGAAACCGCGGTCGATCATGGAGCGGGCTTCCGGGTGCAGCCCTTCGTAGTTCTCGACGACCGGGAAATCGGTCTCGACGACGTCCACCCCGGCGGCCACCAGATCGTCGTGCATGTTCTTCCACAGGGCCAGCACGGAGTCGCGCGTGCGGATCGGGTACGCGCTGTCCGGATCGCCGTTGACATACAGGCGGGGCACCGCGAACCGCAAGCCGCGCAGCGGAAGTGGCGGCAGGTCGACGTAGGACTCGGGGCGCACCCGCGAGGCCGCGGGCAGCTCGATCCAGTCCTGCAGGCGCCACAGGTCGCCGTCGGCGACCGGGTCGTCACCGACGACGGTGTCGAGCAGGCGCAGCAGGTCGTCGACCGAACGGGCATGGGGTACCACGACATCCATGGTGGGTACCAGGGGCCAGTTGCCGCGCACCGAGATCACTCCCCGCGACGGGGTGTAGGCCACCAGGGAGTTGTTGGACGCGGGGGCGCGACCGGAGGACCACGTCTCTTCTGCGAGGCCGAAGGCGGCGAAGCTCGCCGCCGTGGCGGTGCCCGATCCGTTCGACGAGCCGGAGCCGAATGCCGCGGTGAGATAGTTTTCGTTGTAAGGGCTTTCGGCGCGGCCGTAGAGTCCGCGCTGCATGCCGCCGGCCGCCATAGGCGGCATGTTGGTCAGCCCCAGGCAGATCGCCCCGGCGTTGCGCAGCCGGCTGACGGCGAACGCGTCATCATGTGCCACGAGGTCGGCGAAGGCCGGGGAACCGGCCGTCACCGGCAGGCCGCGCACCATGTAACTGGCCTTCGCCGTGTACGGGATGCCGTCCAAGGGGCCGTGGGACTGCCCGCGGGCTCGGCGCAGATCCGATGCGCGGGCCTCGTCGAAGGCCGCCGGATTGAGCACGGGCACGGCGTTCAACGTGATCCCGGAGCGGTCGTAGTGGCCGATCCGGTTCAGATAGCGCGCCACCAGCTCGACACTCGTGACCGTGCCCTCCTCGAGAGCGCGGTGCAGCGTGGCGAGATCGGCCTCGACAACAGAGAAGGAGGGGGTAGTCATGACGCGCCTCGGTTTCATTCACTGGGGGAGCGGACATGACCGGTGCGCCGCTCCGTCCGACACCGCGCTAAAACATACACCGTCTGTTTAAGATGTGCACGCGGTCCGACTCGGCGAGGACGCCGGAATACCGGTTGTACGCTGAGTCGCATTCGAGAGGAGAACGGTCATCGCTCGACCATCCCGGCCCATCCTCAGCCGTGACCTGATCGCCCGCACCGCGCTGGGCCTGGTGGATCGGTACGGCGCCGAAGGTGCCAGCATGCGGCGGGTGGCCCAGAAGCTGAACGTCAACCCGGCCTCGCTCTACAACCACGTGCCGGACCGGGCGGCGATGGTCGAGGACGTCCGAGCCCTGGTGTCGGCGAAGATCGATTCCGCGCCACTGCGCGAACTGCCGTGGGAGGACGGCCTGATCGCATGGGCCAGGTCGTACCGACTGGCCTTCGCCAACCATCCCCGGGCGGTGCCACTGCTCATGACCACGCGGGCGTCCGCGCCGGTGTTGCTCGCGGGATACGAGGACTTCGTCGTCGCCGCCGAAGCCGCCGGATGGCCGAGAGCGGAGGTGCTGCCTCTGCTCACGGCCTTCGAGTCGTTCATCCTCGGCAGCGTCCTGGACATGTCCGGGCCGAGCGTCGTGTTCGATCCGACGGGACAGGAGGAGCGTTTCCCGCGCTTCACCGCCGCCTACGCGACACTGCAGGACGAGGACTCGACGGACCCCATCGCCACCCGGGCCTTCGAGCGGGGGCTGGCGATGCTCGTCGCCTCGGCCCGGCCCACCTGAAAGCGGCGCCCGACTACGCCCGGGCCGCCCGGTTCACCGCCGACACCACCGCGCGCAGTGATGCCGTGGTGATCGAGGTCGCGATCCCCACGCCCCACACCGTCGTGCCGCCGATCGAGGCCTCCACATAGGCGGCGGCCTGCGCCTCCTCGCCTGCGGACATGGCGTGCTCGGAGTAGTCCAGCACGTTGACCTGGTACCCGATGGCCCCCAGCGCGTCGCAGAAGGCGGCCAGCGGTCCGTTGCCGGCGCCGACGATCTCCCGTTCCACCCCGTCGACCTTGACCACCGCGGTGATCTTGTCGGTGCCACCGTCCACCTCGGCGGCCTCCACCTTCTGCCGGATCCGTTCCAGCGGGGTGATCGGCGCCAGGTACTCGTCGGCGAAGACATCCCAGATGGCCTTCGGCGACACCTCGCCGCCCTCACCGTCGGTGATCTCTTGGATGGCCTTGGAGAACTCGATCTGCAACCGTCGCGGCAGCACCAGTCCGTGGTCGGCCTTCATGATGTAGGCCACCCCGCCCTTGCCGGACTGCGAGTTCACCCGGATGACGGCCTCGTAGGTGCGGCCGACGTCCTTCGGGTCGATCGGCAGGTACGGCACCTGCCACAAAATGTCGTCCACGTCGGCGTCCTGCTCGTCGGCCGACACCTTCATCGCGTCCAGGCCCTTGTTGATGGCGTCCTGGTGGCTGCCCGAGAACGCGGTGTACACCAGGTCACCTCCGTAGGGATGCCGCTCGTGCACCGGCAGCTGGTTGCAGTACTCCACGGTGCGGCGGATCTCGTCGATGTTGGAGAAGTCGATCTGCGGGTCCACCCCGCGGGAGAACAGGTTCAGGCCCAGCGTCACCAGGCAGACATTGCCGGTGCGTTCGCCGTTGCCGAACAGGCAGCCCTCGATCCGGTCCGCTCCGGCCTGATAGCCCAATTCGGCTGCGGCGACACCGGTTCCGCGATCGTTGTGCGGGTGCAGGCTCAAGATGATGGAGTCCCGCGGCGACAGATGCCGGCTCATCCACTCGATCGAGTCCGCGTACACGTTGGGCGTGGCCATCTCGACGGTGGCGGGCAGGTTGACGATCAGCGGCCAGTCCGGCGTGGGCGCGACGATCTCGGCCACCGCGTTGCACACCTCGACGGCGTACTCCAGCTCGGTGCCGGTGTAGGACTCCGGCGAGTACTCGAAACGCCACTTCGTCTCGGGATACTTCTTGGCCTCTTCGACGCACATCCGGGCACCATCGGTGGCGATCTTCTTGACCGCCGCCCGGTCGGCGCGGAACACCACCCGCCGCTGCAGGATCGACGTCGAGTTGTAGAAGTGCACGATGGCCTGCGGGGCGCCCGCACAGGCCTCGAACGTCTTCTCGATCAGTTCGGGCCGGCACTGCGTCAGCACCTGGATGGTGACGTCGTCCGGGATGGCGCCCTGCTCGATGATCTCGCGGACGAAGTCGTAGTCGGTCTGGCTGGCCGACGGGAAGCCGACCTCGATCTCCTTGTAACCCATCCGTACCAGCAGGTCGAACATCCGCCGCTTGCGGGCCGGGCTCATCGGGTCGATCAGTGCCTGGTTGCCGTCGCGCAGGTCCACCGCACACCAGCCGGGGGCGTGGGTGACCACCTTGTCCGGCCAGGTGCGGTCGAACGGCGCAGCCGGTTCCCCTCCCGGAACTTCGGCGGCGAAGGATCGGTACCTGCTGACGGGCATCGAGGAGGCGCGCTGGGTGTTCCAGGCGGGCTGGCCGTCGCGGCGGGGGCCGGCGGGGGTGGTGATGGTGCGGGCGGACGTGTAGGCGTCTGGGCTGTTCATGGTGGTTTGCTCCGGAGTCTCTGGGAATCGATCCCGTGGATTTCAGACCGGCGCATCGCGAAACCCCCGCGACGGGTTGCCGGTCTGGTCAGACCCCGTCGCGGCGTCCGAGAAGGAGCACCCGCTGCACGTGAGCTACTGTACTCCGCATACTTGTGGCGCCAAAACTCCGCTCCCCGCGGTCAGTGCTGGTCCTGTTCATCGTGACGGCACTCGGCCTCGCCGGATGTGCCCGGGTCGTCGACCCGGTGCCGCTGGCCGTCGGCCCCGATCCCGGTTTCTTCTTCGCCGGTTCGGTGCCCACCTACGGACACCCGGTGAGCCCCGCCGAGCACAACCGGTTGGCGTATCTGCGGGCGCTGCGCCGGGTCGACCCGTGTGACCTGCTGACCCGCGAGTCACTGGGCAAGATCGGTGAAATCGGCGCCGTCGGAACCATGTTCGCGTTCGACGAGTGCGATGTCGACATCAAGATGGCGGGCGCCACCGCCCGGCGCTACCTCAGTGTCTCGGTGGAACTGGGCACCCTCGACCACGCCGCCTGCCAGTACGTGGCGCCGCTGCTGCTGTCCCGGCTGCCCGGCGCCCCACCGTTGCCCGGACCCGTGCAGCCGGTGTTCCGGATCACCCCCATCACCGACCAGCCCTGCGACTTCGCCGACGCCGTGGGCCGCTCGACGGGTCCGCTGCCGGCGGCGGATCGGCCCCCGATCCGGGACGCCGTCGGCGTCTACCCGGTCCGGCTGGCCGAACGTGACCCCTGCGAGATCGTGCCGGTGCTCGGCACGGCGCGGTGGGATATCGGCGCCTCGCGGCCCCACGTGTGCGCGCTGACCCTCGCCGACGGCACCGCCATCCGGGTCACCCTGCAACCCCAGTTGTTCGAACCGGAGACCGACAACAGGCTGCGGCAGAGCCGCGACGGCGTGGTCGCTTTCGTCGACACCCAGCTGTGCGCGGCGACCGTCTTCCTCGGTCCCCAGATGCGCCGCAAGCTGCTCGGTGGCGACTACCTCCAGCCCGGTGACGTGGTGATCCGGCCGGCGGTGACGGTCGAGAGCACCCCGGCGCGGTGCGGCACCGTCACCGGTGTCGCGGCGACGGCGGCCAAGCTGTTCGGTTGATCGTCCGCTGATCGGGGGACACCGGATTCATCCGGCCCATCCTCCGGTCGCCCGACACCTCACAACGCGATATCGGGGCACCGTCTGTGTGAACACCACACGCAGGCAAAGGAACTCGACCATGACCACCTTCGTCAAGGCGCTCACCGCGTCGATCCTGTCCGCCGGCGTTCTCGGCGCCGCCGCCCTGGGACTGCTCGGCGCCGGCGGCGGGATCGCGGGGCTGCAGACCTCCACCACGCACGCCGCCTACCCGAATCGCTGATTCACACCTGAACATCCGGGAAGGCGATCACCGACAGGAACCGGATCGGCAGCTCCACCAGATCGACCGGTCCGTGCGCGCCTTCCCCGTCCATCTGCAGGGAGTCACCCGGGTGCAGCCGATACACCGAGCGGCTGTGGCTGTAGTCCATGACGCCCTCCAGCATGAAGATGAACTCGGTACCCGGATGCTGGAACAGCGGATAGGTCCGGCTCTTCTCGGTGAGCGTCACGTGCAGGCACTCCAGCCGCTTGTGCTCTCCGCGCAACGAGCTGAGCAGCTGGTACTCGTGCCCCTCCTTGGTGCCGTTGCGCACGATCCGCGCTCCCGTTCCCGACTTCACGAACGCGGCCGGGCGTTCCACGTCGGCACCGCGGAACAGGCTGGTCACCGGGACGTCCAGGCCCTTGGCCAGCAGCGCCAGGGTGGACAGGCTGCAGGAGGTCTGGGCGTTCTCGATCTTGGACAGCATCGCCTTGGAGATGCCCACCCGGGTGGCCATCTCCGCCACGGTCAGCCCCTGGGCGAGCCGCAACTGCCGTACGTTGCGGCCGATCGCCGCCTCGAACTCCAGTTCGTCGGACGGCACCTGGGGGTCCCGGTCGCGGGCGGTGCCGGAGTTCCGAAGCAGCGGGACGTCGCTCATGTGTCGACTCGCTCCCCTCTAGCGCATCTCGCCCGCGCCGACGTACGGGTACGGGCTCCTGAGAAGATCTTGCTCGGCGAACCGGGCCAACCGGAAATCTGATTCCGGGATGCGCGGGTCGGAGCTGCGCCCGTCCATCACCAGATCGGCGATCAACCGGCCGACCGCGGGGGCGATCTTGAACCCGTGCCCGCTGAACCCGGCCGCCACGATGAGCCCGTCGATACCGGTCGTCGAGATCACCGGATTCCAGTCCGGGGTGACGTCGTAGCAACCGGCGTAACTGCCGGTGATCGCGGCGTCGGTGAAGCCCGGGAACCGGGTGCCGACCTTGTCGACGGTCACGTCGATGAACGCATCGGTGGCCCGGTTCAGGTAGTCGTCGGGGTCCGCGGTCTCGCCGTGGGCCAGATCGCTGTTCCCGAACAGGATTTCGCCGCCGAGTTCGGGCCGCACGTACTGCAGCGAGACCAGATCGGAGAACACCGGCACCTTCCCGATGTCCAGGCCGGGGGCGATGGTGACGATCTGCTCGCGCACCACCTCGATCGGCACGTCCAGCCCGTACCGCGCCAGGAACGGGCGGGTCCACACCCCGGTGGCGACGACGACGGTGCCGGCCGCCACCTCGGTGCCGTCGGCCAGCCGCACCCCGGTGACCCGCCCGCGGTCCAGGAGCAGGTCGGTGACGGTGCTGCCCTGTCGCACCCGGACGCCGGCGGCCCGCGCCGCCACCGAGAACGCCTGTGCCGTCTGGTACGCGTCGCCGTAACCGCCGCGGGCCTCCCAACCGAACGCGGCGAACGGCTCCAGGTCGGCCCATGGCCACAGCGCGGCGACGTCGGAGCGGTCGATCTCCTCGGTCTGCACCCCGACGGCGCGTTGGGCGGCCAGGCTTTTGCGCAGGTTCTCGACATTCGGTTCGCCGACGCCGACGACGTAGCCGGTCTGCCGGAATCCGATATCGGTCCCGAAGATCTCCTGCGCCTTCTCGAACACCTCCAGCCCGACCGCGGCCATCGCCGCCAGCGAACTGACCCCGTAGTGGCAGCGCACGATACCGCTGGACTTACCCGTCATCCCGGATCCGACCGTATTGCGCTCGAGGACCAGAATGTCGCCGGCAGCCCGTTCACTCAATGCCCAGGCCGCCGCCGCGCCCTCCAGCCCGCCGCCGACGATGACGACATCCGCGCTAACGCTCATGGCCGGGAATCCAGTTCGTGCCGGCCAGCGGGACCCGCGCCATGGCGGCCGCTTCGATGGTGATCGCGACCAGATCCTCGGGCTCCAGGTGGGTGACGTGCGCCTTGCCGCACGCCCGGGCGATGGTCTGGGCCTCCATGGTCAGCACCCGCAGATAGTTGGCCAGCCGTCGGCCGCCCTCCACCGGGTCGAAACGGGCGGCCAGCTCCGGGTCCTGCGTGGTGATCCCGGCGGGATCACGACCGTCCTGGAAATCGTCGTAGAAACCGGCTGCGCTGCCCAGCTTTTCGTATTCGGCCGCGTAGCGCGGGTGGTTGTCCCCGAGCGCGATCAACGCCGCGGTGCCGATGGCCACCGCGTCCGCGCCCAGGGCCAGGGCCTTGGCCACATCGGCGCCGGACCGGATCCCACCGGACACGATCAACTGAACTCTTCTGTGCACGCCCAGCTCCTGCAGCGCCTGCACGGCCTGGGGGATCGCGGCCAGCGTCGGAATGCCGACGTGCTCGATGAACACCTCCTGGGTGGCCGCGGTGCCGCCCTGCATGCCGTCGACCACCACCACGTCGGCGCCGGCGTGCACGGCCAGCTTGACGTCGTAATAGGTGCGGGTAGCACCGACCTTCACGTAGATCGGCTTCTCCCAGTCGGTGATCTCCCGCAGTTCGTTGATCTTGATGGTGAGATCGTCCGGCCCCGTCCAATCCGGGTGCCGGCACGCCGAGCGCTGGTCGATACCCTCGGGCAGGGTGCGCATCCCGGCCACCCGCGGGGAGATCTTCTGCCCCAGCAGCATGCCGCCGCCGCCCGGTTTGGCGCCTTGGCCCAGCACCACCTCGATGGCGTCGGCCTTGCGCAGGTCGTCGGGATTCATCCCGTACCGCGACGGAAGATACTGGTACACCAGGTGTTTGCTCTGCCCGCGCTCTTCGGGGGTCATGCCGCCGTCACCGGTGGTGGTCGACGTGCCTGCTTCACTGGCGCCGCGGCCCAGCGCCTCCTTGGCCGGGCCGGACAGCGCGCCGAAACTCATGCCGGCGATGGTGACCGGGATGTCCAGGTGCAGAGGGTGTTTGGCGTACCGCCCACCGAGCACCACGTCGGTGCCGCAGCGTTCGCGGTAGCCTTCCAGCGGATAGCGGGACATCGACGCGCCGAGGAACAGCAGGTCGTCGAAATGCGGCAGCGGGCGTTTGGCGCCCCACCCGCGGATGTCGTAGATGCCGGTCTCGGCGGCGCGCTGGATATCGGCGATCGTGTTTCGGTCGAAGGTGGCGGATTCACGCATCAGTAGGCACTCGCATTGTCGACGTGGAAGTGGTAGAGGGTGCGCGCCGATCCGTACCGGGTGTACTCGGCGGTGTCATCGGCATAGCCCGCCGCGGCGAGCAGCTCGGCCAGCTCGGCGTGGTGTTCGGGCCGCATCGGTTTGGCCACGCAGTCGGCGCCGAGGGAGGCGACCTCGCCGCGCACGTACAGCCGCGCCTCGTAGATCGAATCACCAAGGGCTTCACCGGCGTTGCCGCGCACCACCAGGCGCCCGGCCTGGGCCATGAACGCGCTCATATGGCCGATGTTGCCGCCGACCACGATGTCGACGCCCTTCATCGAGATACCGCAGCGGGCCGCGGCATCGCCCTCGATGACCAGCAGGCCGCCGTGGGCGGTGGCCCCGGCCGACTGTGAGGCGTTACCGGCGACGCGGACCGTGCCGCTCATCATGTTCTCCGCCACGCCGGTGCCGGCGTTGCCATCGATGGTGACGGACGCGCGCTGGTTCATGCCCGCGGCGTAGTACCCGACGTGCCCCTCGACGGTCACCGTGATCGGTGCGTCGAGCCCGACGGCGACGTTGTGGGCACCGTCGGGATGGGTGATGACGAAATCACCTGTCACACCCGGCTTGTGCAGGGCGGCGTTGACCTCCCGCAGGCTGGTGCTGGCCAGGTCGTACTTCACTAGCGTGTCCATGCGTACACCACCTCCGGCTCGGGTTCCCAGATCTTGGCGGCCTCCACACCCGGCAGGCCCGCCAGCGCGCGGTACTCGCTGGCCATCGCCACCCAGTTCGGTGTCTCGGCGATCACCGCCGGTTTGCACGCGATGGCATCGCGTACCACCGCGAAGGAATCGCGGTTGGACACCAGCAGCGTGTAGAAACCGTCGAACGTGGCGCACAACTCCTTGAGCGCGCTCTCCACGTCGCGGCCCGCCGCCAGCTGTTCGGCGACGAATCGCGCGCCCACCTCGGTGTCGTTCTCGCTGTCGAATTCGACTCCGGCCCTGCGGAGTTCACGGCGAATGGTGGCGTGGTTGGCGAACGAGCCGTTGTGCACCAGGCATTGCTGCGGCCCCACGGTGTAGGGATGGCAGCCCGACGGGGTGACCGCGGATTCGGTGGCCATCCGGGTGTGCCCGACGCCCTGCCAGCCCTGGGCCTTGGCCAGACCCCAGCCGTCGGTCAGCGCGCGTGGATCACCGACGCCCTTGAGCACCGCCAGGTCGGCGCCGAACCCGGCCACCAGGGCGTCCGGGTAGGAGGCGCGCACGCGGTGCAGCAGCACCTCGGATGGTTCCTCGGCCGTCAGGATGTAGGTCGAATCAACCGCGATCACCGCCACATCCGGGCCGAGGTCGGGTGCTGCACCGATATCGGTCACCGAGACGCAGCCCTTGCCGGGCGGCGACCACACCGGGTCGCCGTACACCGCCACCCCGGCCGAATCCGAGCCGCGGTCCGACATCTCACACAGCATCCCGGTGAGCAGTTCGCCCAGCCGGGGGTAGAGCTCCGGTGTGCGCAGGTGTAACCCCACGATCCCGCACATGATGGTCCTTTCTAGAAAGCCGTCAGGTATTGGTCGATTTCCCACGGCGCGACGGTGCCGTGGTAGGCGAAGAACTCGTCGCGTTTGATCCCGGCGAAGTACGAGGCGACGCCCGTACCCGCGGTGTCGAGGACTCCGGCGATCACCGGGTCGGTCTCCAGCTCGTCGATGGCGTGCAACAACGTGGGCGGCAGCGTCGAGGGCCCCTGGGCGCCGACGTCGCCGGGGTCCAGGCTGCGCTTGATGCCGTCGATGCCGGCGCCGAGGGCGGCCGCGATCGCCAGGTACGGGTTGGCCGCACCGTCGCCGCCGCGCAGTTCGACGCGCTGATTGTCCGGCACCCGGATGTAGTGGGTGCGGTCGTTTCCGCCGTAACTCGGTTTGCGTGGCGCCCAGGATGCGCCCGAGGCGGTGCTGGTGGCGCCGGTTCGCTTGTAGGAGTTGACGGTCGGCGCGACGACGGCCTGCAACGCACAGGCGTGATCCAGGATGCCGCCGATGAATCCGTATGCCGTCTCGGACAATCCGAGACCCCGGGCATCCTGCTCGGCCGGGAACACCGGGGTGCCGGCGCTGGTCAGCGACAGGTGCAGGTGCAGCCCGTTGCCGGTGCGATCGGCGAACGGTTTGGGCATGAAGGTGGCGACCATGCCGCGCTCGGCGGCGATCATCGACAGCAGGTAGCGCAGCGTGATCACGCGGTCGGCCGTGGTGAGGGCGTCGGCGAACTGGAAGTTCTGCTCGAACTGTCCGTTGCCGTCCTCGTGGTCGTTGGCGTAGTTGGACCACCCCAGGGTGTTCATCGCCGTGGAGATCGCGGTGAGGTGGTCATACATCCGGGTGACACCCCGTGCGTCGTAACAGGGTTGGGCTGCGGTGTCGGCGGTGTCGGCGGTGACCAGGGTGCCGTCGGCCTCGCGGCGCAGCAGGAAGTACTCGACCTCCGCACCCACCCAGGGCTCGAAGCCGGCGTCGGCGACCTGCTGGATGAGCCCCTTGAGGATGACGCGCGGTGCGTATGGCCACGGCTCGCCCTGTACGTGCGGGTCGCAGTGCACCAGGGCCAGCCCCTCCTTGATGAACGGGATCGGGGTGAACGACGCCGGGTCGGGCAGCGCCATCAGGTCGGGATCCTTGGGCTGTTGCCCCATGGCGCCGACGGCATAGCCGGCGAAGCCCACCCCCTCGGTGGCCAGCTGCTCGACGGCTTCGACGGGAACCAGTTTGGCGCAAGGCTTTCCGCGCAGGTCGACGAACAGGGCGAGGATGAAGGTGGTACCGGACTGCTGGGCTTGGGTGGCTAGATCGGGCGGCATGACTGTCTCCTAATGGGAACCAGAGTATCTTACGGTGAAACTTCGATGGGCCAAAGAAATCCCGGTGACCAGCCGGCGCAGGGGCGCTGCGCCGGCTGGAGCCGGGTCCTGATTGCTCCTCGCGTCCGCGGGTGTGGGTCAGGCGGACGCGAGCTCGTAGGCCGCGTCCCGGTGGACGTGGGTGTCGATGCCCTTCTCCTCTTCCTCGGGCGAGATGCGGATGCCGATCGTCTTCTTGATCGCGAAGGCGATGACATAGGCGATGACGAAGGAGTAGGCCATGACGGCCGCGGCGGCGATCGCCTGCTTGGCCAGCTGACCGAGCCCGCCGCCGTAGAACAGGCCGTTGGTGGCATTCGGCATGGAGTCACTGGCGAGGAAGCCGATCATCAGGGTGCCGATGACGCCGCCGACCAGGTGCACGCCCACCACGTCCAGCGAGTCGTCGTAGCCGAACTTCTCCTTGAGACCGACCGCGAAGGGGCAGATTGCCCCGGCCACCAGGCCCAGGATGATCGCGCCCACCGGGGTGACCGCGCCGCACGCCGGGGTGATGGCGACCAGGCCGGTGATGGCACCGGCCGCCGCGCCGACGCCGGTGACGTGGCCGTCCTTGAACTTCTCCACGGCCAGCCAGGCCAGCGTGGCCGCGCAGGTGGCGACGAAGGTGGTGACCATGACGATGGCGGCCGAGTTGCCGGCGGCCAGCGCCGAACCGCCGTTGAACGCATACCAGCCGGCCCACAGCAGCCCCGCGCCCAGCAGGGTCAGCGGGACGTTGTGCGGTTTGCGCAGCTGGCCCCAGTTGGCGGCCTTGCCGAGCACGATCGCGACGGCCAGCGCGGCCGCGCCGGCGTTGATGTGCACGGCGGTACCACCGGCGAAGTCGATGGCCTTGAGGCTGTTGGCGATCCAGCCGCCGACCGAGTCCTTGGTGACGACGCCGTCGAAGGCGAACACCCAGTGTGCGACCGGGAAGTACACCAGCACCGCCCACAGGGTGGCGAACAGCATCCAGGCGCCGAATTTCATCCGGTCGGCCGCGGCGCCGGAGATCAGTGCGACGGTGATGGCCGCGAAGAGCGCCTGGAACAGCGCGAACAGGCTCACCGGCAAACCGTTGATGGTGGTCTGCGACTGCAGCAGGTCCTTCATGCCGGCGAACTCGGTGAGGCTGCCGACCAGTCCGGCATCGCCGATGGAGGTGCCGAAGGTCATCGAGAAGCCGAAGAGCACCCAGAGCACGCCGACGATGGCGACCGCACCGAAGGTCATCATCATCATGTTGGTCGAACTCTTCACGGAGACCATGCCCCCGTAGAACAGTGCGAGGCCGGGGATCATCATCGTGAGGCCGATGATGCAACAGAGCATGAATGCGGTGGTTCCGGTATCCATATACATCTCCTGAGGGGGCGCGGCCGCCAGGCCGATCACTGGCAGTAGACGATGTTTCTGTTACGTAGACAGGATTGCCGTGTTGCCGCTGGGTAAATCACCGCTGCCGGTTGCTGACCGCCCGGCGCCCATGCCAGGAAGTAAACGCCTCGTGTCCGGCGCGTAACTTTCCATTTGGAGTACTGCCATTTGGAAGTAACGATGCTAGTTTCCCTGCGGCGGAGCAGATTCCGCCGCAGTACCTTCGCATTACCCCATCGCGTCGCCAGCGCCGTCCGAACGCGACATCCCTTATCAGTCGGCCGCTCCCGCACGGGACGCGGTGAGGAGACAACATGACGTCATCTGAGCAACCGGTGGGCGAGGTGCAGGTACATCCCACCGCCGCGCCGCCCGGCAGCGGGCCGTGGGCCCGCTTCGTCAACTGGGCCGGCCAGGACACCATCGAAGACTTTTCCCTGCGCTATGCGCCCAAATCGTTCCGCAAGTGGAGCCCGATGGCCTGCGCGGTGGCCGCCCTCGGCGGTATCGCCTACCTGGCCGACTATTCGATCGGCGCCTCCATCGCGGTCACCCACGGTTCGGCCAGCGCGGTGGTGGCGATCCTGGTCGCCGCCGTCACCATCTTCCTCACCGGCATCCCGATCGCCTATTACGCCGCGAAGTACAACATCGACATGGACCTGCTCACCCGGGGCGCGGGGTTCGGGTATTTCGGGTCGACCCTGACCAGCCTGATCTACGCCAGTTTCTGTTTCATCTTCTTCGCCCTCGAAGGGGCGATCATGGCGCAGGCGATGAAACTGGCGTTCCATCTGCCGCTGGCCCTGGGTTACATCATCGGCTCGTTGATCATCATCCCGTTGGTGCTCTACGGGATGACCGCCCTGGCCAAGTTCCAGGTGTGGACCCAGCCGCTGTGGCTGGTGCTGTTCGTCGCGCCGATCGCCTTCATCGCTACGGCCGATCCGGCCGGCTTCCACGGCTTCCTGTCCTGGGCGGGCGACGGCGGCAGTGAGCGGGTCACCGCGATCGGGGTGGGCGCCGGTGCCGGTGTGGCGCTGTCGCTGATCGCCCAGATCGGTGAGCAGGTCGACTATCTGCGCTTCATGCCGGAGAAATCCGAAACGCCCGCGTTGCGCTGGTGGGCGGCGGTGCTCGCCGCCGGTCCGGGCTGGGTGATCCTCGGCGCGGCCAAGCAGATCTGCGGTGCGTTCCTCGCCTTCTACGTCGCAGGCAAGGTCGGTTTCACCGCCGCCACCGAACCCATCGAACAGTTCCTCGGTGGCTTCGGGTCGGTGATCCACAACGACACCGTGGCGTTGGGGCTCGCGACGCTGATGGTGCTGCTGTCCCAGGTCAAGATCAACGTGACCAATGCGTACTCGGGTTCGCTGTCGTGGTCGAACTTCTTCAGCCGGGTGCTGCACGTGCACCCGGGCCGCGTCGTCTACCTCGCGCTGCACATCGCCATCGCGCTGTCGCTGATGCTGGGCAACATGTTCGCCGTGCTCAACACCATTCTGGGCTTCTACTCGAACGTGGCGATCGCCTGGGTGGGCGCGATCGTGGCCGACCTGGTGATCAACAAGCCGCTGCTGAAGCTCAGCCCGCCCTACGTGGAGTTCAAGCGCGCGTACTTGTACAGCATCAACCCGGTGGGCTTCGTGTCGATGATGGTGGGCTCGTTCTTCTCGATCCTGGCCTTCTTCAACGCCTTCGGGCCACTGCTGGCGGCCTGGTCGCCGTACCTGGCCCTGAGCCTGGCCTTCGTGCTGTCCCCGGTGATCTGCATCGCCACCAAGGGCAAGTACTACCTGGCCCGGCCCAACCCGCTGCGCGAGGAGATCGAGAAGGAACCGCTGTGGGCCGGACAAACCCTGCTCGACATCGTCGACAACAAGCGTTACGAGCTGCCGGACATGGTGCACGACTGCCCGTTCCACCACGGCCCGGTGTCATCGCTGACCTGCACCCTGACCAAGGACTGCCACGACATGTGCAAGAACGGCGAGCACTCCGAGTCGGTGGCCTCGGATGCCCTGCGCGCCGAACTGAGTCAGCGGGCCTGAGCCGGCGCACCGCAACCGAACCCCGCCGCACCGGGACCACCGGTGCGGCGGGACTCGGTCAGGCGCTCAACTGATCGATGACCCGGAACTCCACATCGGTTGTGTCCGCGAGAAATACGGGCTGATGGGTGTGCGCACCGCGCATCGCCACCTCGCCCCGCGGCCCCTGATAGGACACCGTGGAGCGGACCCGGTCGATCGCCCGCACCTGCAGGCTGCCCGCGGCGCCCGCGAGGGCGGCCAGCAGGAGCAGGCCTTCGTAGCAGGATTCGCCGATATTGTTCAGCGTGGGTGCGGTCGCGCCGAACAACTGCTCGTAGCGTGAGCCGAAACCCATGTTCTCCGGCGTCACCAGACTCTCGAAATAGCCACACGCCGTGTAGAGGCCGTGCGTGCTGCCGGTGCCGCTGGCGCAGAGCACATCCTCGCCGATCATCAGCGACAGCCGGATCTGCTTCTCGTGCAGCCCGGCCCTGGCGAAAGCGCGGTTGAAGGCGGCGTTGTCGGTCCCGACCATGAGTACCAACACCCCGTCCGCCCTCGAGGATCTGACGAGGTCCAGCGACGCGCGGAAATCCCGCCCGCCCAACGGGATGAACGTCTCGCCGGCGAAGTCGAATCCGTTGGCGCGCATGTAATCCTTGGTGACGGCGGCGGTCTGGCGTGGCCAGATGTAGTCGTTGCCGACGATGCACCAGCGCCTGATCCCCTCGTTGGCACGCAGCCACTGCAGCGCGGGGAAGAGCTGTTGCTGGGGTGTCTCGCCCACCATGTAGACACCCGTGGTGTTCTCGCCGCCCTCGTAGAACGTGGTGTAGACGTACGGGACACGGCCCGCGGTGTGCGGGGTGATCACCTGGCGGGCGTTGGACAGGTGCCAGCCCACCACGGCGTCGATGGAATGCGTGTCGACCAGCCGCCGCATCTGCGCCGATATCGCCGACAGTGGTGCGCCCGCGTCGACCGGGTGCAGCCGCACCGGGCGGTCCAGGATGCCGCCCGCGGCGTTGATATCGGCCACCGCCAATTCGGCGCTGACCTCGCAGGAGGGTCCGAACATGCCGGCGGGTCCGCTCAGGGGCACCACCAATGCGATATCGACCGCATCGCGGCTGTGTTCCATATCGTCAAACACCTCACCCAGGCCTGCCGTGGGGACGACGACGCCGGATCCCCCTAACGTGAGTGCACCGCAGCAGCGGTGGTTGACAACATACTCCGCGGCGCGTGAAATTTCTTTCCAGCTGAAACTTCCCGTCGGCGCCGGGTAAGCTGCTGGGCAACATGGACACCACCCCGGACACCCCAGCCGCCGTCGAAGAACTCGCACGGATCGCAAAAACCGTTGTGCAGGAACTGGATCGGGCGGTCGCAGCCCAACTGGACGGGATGACGGTGGCCCAGTGGCACGTGCTGAGCGCGCTCGAGGGCGGCCAGGGCAAGGCGATGTCCGCGCTGGGGGTGGCCACCCTGCTGCCCGGTCCCAGTCTCACCCGGCTGATCGACGGCATGGTCGAGGACAACCTGGTGCTGCGCAAGGTCGATGTGACCGATCGGCGCAGGGTGCTGGTGTTCCAGACCCGCCGCGGTGCGGCGGCCTACCAGCGGGCCAGGGCCCGGTTGGCCAAGTCCGAGGACCTGACGGCACTGGTGACCCGCAATGCCGGGGTGGTGCAGAGTCTGGGGGAGATGCTGGCCCACTTGCGGGGCGAGGAGCTGGCGCCCACGTCGGCACCGGCCTGAGGAGGGGGCCGGGCTGACGGCCCCCTCCCGGCCCGGTCAGAAGCTGGCGTGCGGTGCGCCCATTCCGGGATCGATCTGGTAGGGGCCCGCCGCGGACGGCGCGACCGGGAAGTCGAAGATGGCCGTCGGAATGTACACGGTGGCACAGGAATTCGGGATGTCGACGACGCCGGAGAGGCGGCCCTCGATGGGTGCGGAGCCGAGCAGGAGGTAGGCCTGCTCGGGGCTGTAGCCGAACTTGGTCAGATAGTCGATGGCGTGCAGACAGGCGCGCTGGTACGCCAGGTCGGAGTCCAGATACTTCTGCTCGCCGTCCAGGGTGACCGACGTGCCCGAGAAGGCGATCCACTCCGAATACTGCGGATCGGTGTTACCGGGCATGAAGATGGCGTTCTCGTGCACACCGTAGGTGTCCATGCCGCCCTTGATCAGGTCGACGTGCAGATCCAGGAAGCCGCCCATCTCGATGGCACCGCAGAAGGTGATCTCGCCGTCGCCCTGGGAGAAGTGCAGGTCGCCGAACGACAGGTTGGCGCCGGGGACGAACACCGGATAGAAGACCCTGCTGCCCTTGGTCAGGTTCTTGATGTCCTGGTTGCCGCCGTTCTCCCGCGGCGGGGCGGTGCGGGCGGCCTCCGCGGCGGCGCGGGTGAACGCGTCACCGGTCAGACTCCCGAGAATGGCGTCCTGCGGCTCCGGCGGCAGCGCCAGCGGCGGCACCCGGTCGGGGTCGGTCGCGATCAGCGCGCCCTCGCGGGCATTCCACTTGGCCAGCAAGGCGGCCGAGGGTGCGGTGCCCATCAGACCGGGATGCACGATGCCGGTGTACTTGACCCCGGGTACGTGGCGAGAGGTGGCGCTCTGCCCCGAGAAATCCCAGATAGCCTTGTAGGCGTCCGGGAACTGATCGGTGAGGAAGCCGCCGCCGTTCTGCTTGGCGAAGATGCCGGTGTAGCCCCAACCCTGGCCCGCCAGTGGGCCCGAATCCTCTTGCGGGATCGGCCCGACGTCCAAGATGTCGACGATCAGCAGATCACCGGGCTCGGCCCCCTCGACGGCGAACGGCCCCGACAGGCAGTGCACACCCTTCAGTGGCGCGTTGAGGATGTCCTCGGCCGAGTCGTCGTTGACGATCGCGCCGTCGAACCATTCCCGGCAGTGCGCCCGAAAACTGGTGCCGGGCTTGACCGTTACTGCGGCCGGGATGTCCGGATGCCAGCGGTTGTGGCCGACGATCTGTTGCTCGGTGAACTTCTTCGTCGAATCCAGCGGGAACAGTAGTTCGGGCACGGCGACCTCCGGGATGCGCTGTCGAGTGATCACATAATTCCAAATAGAACTATTCAGAGCAGGGTACATAGGGTGGGCGGATCGCGCGCGTTAACAACGTATGACGCTGCCGGCGAACGGTTATCGTGTACCGCATGCCGACCTACCAGTTCCGCTGCCCCGGCGGATGCCCGGACTTCAGCGCCAGGTATTCGATGGCCGAGGTACCCCGCGAGGACGCCTGTCCGCAATGCTGCGCCACGTCCCGGCGGCTGATCGGGGCACCGGCGCTGGGTATCGGCTCGACCGCGGCGATGAAGCTGCACGACCGGACCCGCGCCAGCGCGGACACCCCACAGGTCGTCAGCGCGTTACCGCGTGGCGCGCGCCGGGCCACTCCCGTGACCACCAACCCGCTGCACCGGCGGCTACCGCGGCCCTGACGGCCAGTTGAGCACCAGTCGGTCCAAGCCCAGCCGTTCCCGCGGGCGGTGGTCGCGCTCCACGATCGCCTCGTCGGCGCGCGTGTAGTCACCGAGTGTGCCGACGGCCACCACCGCGAACGGGCGCAGCCCGGGCGTGAGTTCTGCCGCGGCGACGGTGTCGAACCCCGCCATCGGGTGCACGACGAGGCCGCGGCTGACCGCCTCGATGGACAGCGACGCGATCGCTGCCCCCACATCCACGGCGGCATAGCGCGCGGTGCGCTCGTCCTCGCCCTCGTCCGCGCACACCAGGATCAGCGCGCTCGCCGCCGTGGCGTAGCTGTTACCCCGCTTGAGCAGGCCCGCCACGGTGGTGAACATCTCATCCCCGCGGAATCCGTCTTGCTCCTCGCGTCCGCGGAATCCGACGACATACCGGACCGGCTCGCGCTGCCCCCACGTGGCCGCCCAGCGGGCGGCCTCCAGCAGCGCCGTCAGATCGTCGGGGCTGAGCACGGCATTCGCGTCGAAGGCACGCGGACTCCAGCGGGCGGCGATGGGCGGATGGATCGGCACACTGGTGCGCGCCAGCCGGTCGCTCATGGTTAGCCAGGCTACCGGCAGGTGGAGCGGTAAAAACCGGTACCGCGACCCCTTATCCTTGTGTGGACATTCCGGCGGTTGAGAGGTTCTTACAGTGGCGCTCGTCGTGCAGAAATACGGCGGATCATCGGTGGCGGACGCCGATCGGATTCGGCGCGTCGCCGAGCGCATCGTGGAAACCAAGAAGGCCGGCCATGACGTGGTCGTCGTCGTCTCCGCGATGGGCGACACCACGGACGACCTGCTGGACCTGGCCCGCCAGGTATCCCCGGCGCCCCCGCCCCGCGAGATGGACATGCTGCTCACAGCCGGTGAACGGATCTCCAACGCGCTGGTCGCGATGGCCATCGAGTCCCTCGGTGCGCAGGCCCGCTCCTTCACCGGCTCGCAGGCCGGCGTCGTCACCACCGGCACGCACGGCAACGCCAAGATCATCGACGTCACCCCCACCCGGCTGCGGGAGGCGCTGGACGAGGGACAGATCGTCCTGGTCGCCGGCTTCCAGGGCGTCAGCCAGGACAGCAAGGACGTCACCACCCTGGGCCGGGGCGGCTCGGACACCACCGCCGTCGCGCTGGCCGCCGCGCTGCACGCCGATGTCTGCGAGATCTACACCGACGTCGACGGCATCTTCACCGCCGACCCGCGCATCGTGCCGAACGCCAAGCATCTCGACGCCGTCTCCTTCGAGGAGATGCTGGAGATGGCCGCGTGCGGCGCCAAGGTGCTGATGCTGCGCTGCGTCGAATACGCCCGCCGATACAACGTGCCGATTCACGTCCGTTCGTCGTACTCGGACAAGCCAGGAACCATCGTCAAAGGATCGATCGAGGACATCCCCATGGAAGACGCCATCCTGACCGGAGTCGCACACGACCGCAGCGAGGCCAAGGTCACCGTCGTCGGGCTGCCCGACGTTCCCGGATACGCGGCCAAGGTGTTCCGCGCGGTCGCGGACGCCGACGTGAACATCGACATGGTGCTGCAGAACATCAGCAAGGTCGAGGACGGCAAGACCGACATCACCTTCACCTGTTCGCGGGAGAACGGCCCGGGTGCGGTCGAGAAGCTCACCGCGCTGAAGGACGAGATCGGGTTCTCCCAGGTGCTCTACGACGACCACATCGGCAAGGTGTCGCTGATCGGCGCCGGCATGCGCAGCCACCCGGGTGTGACCGCGACCTTCTGCGAGGCCCTGGCCGAGGCCGGCATCAACATCGACCTGATCTCCACCTCCGAGATCCGCATCTCGGTGCTGATCAAGGACACCGAACTGGACAAGGCAGTCGCCACGCTGCACGAGGCCTTCGGCCTCGGCGGCGACGAGGAAGCGGTCGTGTACGCGGGATCGGGGATCTAGCCATGGGGCGAGCGAAGCGACGGGGGATGTAGATGGTGAATATCGGTGTGGTGGGCGCGACCGGTCAGGTCGGCCAGGTGATGCGGGCGCTGCTGGAGGAACGGGACTTCCCGGCCACCTCGGTGCGGTTCTTCGCCTCGCCGCGGTCGGAGGGCAAGAAGCTCACCTTCCGTGGCCAGGAGATCGAGGTCGAGAACGCCGAGACCGCCGACCCGGCCGGCCTGGACATCGCGCTGTTCTCCGCGGGCGCGACGATGTCGCGGGTGCAGGCGCCGCGGTTCGCCGCCGCCGGGGCCGTCGTCGTGGACAACTCGTCGGCCTGGCGTAAGGATCCCGACGTTCCGCTGGTCGTCAGCGAGGTCAACTTCGCGAGAGACGCTGCCCGCAGACCGAAGGGAATCATCGCCAACCCGAACTGCACCACCATGGCCGCCATGCCGGTGCTCAAGCCGCTGCACGACGAGGCGGGCCTGACCCGGCTGATCGTGTCCAGCTACCAGGCCGTCTCGGGTACCGGACTGGCCGGGGTGGAAGAACTGGCCACCCAGGCCCGCGCGGTGATCGACGGTGCCGAGGGGCTGGTGCACGACGGCCGCGCCGTCGACTTCCCGGCACCGGTGAAATACGTTGCGCCCATTGCCTTCAACGTGGTTCCGTTGGCCGGATCACTGGTTGACGACGGTACCGGCGAGACCGACGAGGACCAGAAACTGCGCAACGAGAGCCGCAAGATCTTGGGCATCCCGGAGCTGCTGGTGTCCGGCACCTGCGTGCGGGTGCCGGTGTTCACCGGCCACTCGCTGTCCATCAATGCCGAATTCGCCGAACCGCTTTCGGTGCGGCGCGCCCAGGAACTGCTCGCCGACGCGCCGGGCGTGAAGCTGGTGGACGTGCCCACCCCGCTGGCCGCCGCCGGCATCGACGAATCGCTGGTCGGCCGGATCCGCCAAGACCCCGGTGTGCCGGACGGCCGCGGGCTGGCGCTGTTCGTCTCCGGTGACAACCTGCGCAAGGGCGCCGCATTGAACACCATCCAGATCGCCGAACTGCTCGCGCAAGCCTGATTTGCGCCGAAACGCACATTTGGGCGCAAAACTACGAGTGGTGTGCGCCATTGCGTCGATCTCGGCGATGCTGTCCGCCGTCCCCGCGCAGGCCGACCTCGGTCTGGCGCCCGGGCAGGTGCTGCGCCTCGGCCCGGTAGCCGGAACCGGCACGGCCACCGGCGATTACGGTGTCGGCGCGACCGACCTGTGTGAGTTCATGGAATTCCCCAGCCGGACGCTGCAGGTGTGCGGTGACAGCTTCGCCGGTCAGGGGGTCGGGTTCGGCACCTGGTATTCACCGGTGGCGCTGCACATCGACCCGGACTCGATCGGCACGGAGCTGCGGGTCACCGGCGTCACCGGCACGACGGCACCGTTGCTGGCCGACCCGAAGTCCCCCGGCAGCTCGCAGCTGCCCGCAGGCATCGTATCCATCAACCGCGAGAACTACCTGCTGGTGACCACCACCCGCAACCTCAGGCCGGAATCGTCGCGCCTGGTCAAAGCGGATGCGGCGCAGCCGAACTGGCCCACGGTGCCGGGCTCGCAGCGGGCGGCGTCCTACGCCGGTGGGGCCCAGTCGCAGATCAGCGGCTATTACGATCCCATCCCGACCCATGATTCGCAGCGCGGATGGGTGTACATCGTGGCCGACAACTTCGACCGCACCAGCCCGGTTCACCTCTACCGGGTGCCGCCCCAGGACTTCACCGACCGCAGCCGCTGGCAGGGCTGGTCGGCCACCCAGGGCTGGGGCCGCACCCCGACGCCGCTGTGGGCGGACCCGGCCGGTGAACTCAGCGTGCGCCAGATCGAAGGCAAGACGGTGCTGTCCTACTTCAACGCGGGGACCGGCAACATGGAGGTCCGCGTCGCCGACGACCCGACCGGGCTGGCAACGGCCCCCGTCACCACGGTGGTGGTCGCCGCACCGTGGCCGCAGGCTCCCGAGGAGCTGCCCGATCCGGACGACAACAGCCTGGCCCAGCCCTACGGTGGCTACATCTCGCCGGCCTCCACCCTCGACGACGTGCGGGTGCTGGTCAGCCAGTGGCACACCGCACCCGCCGACAGCGCTCCCTACCGGGTGATCCAGTTCGCGGTGAACCCGTGGAAACCTTGGGACACAAGGGGTTAGCGCGCCGGCCCGGCATCCGCGGCCGGTCGCGTAGCATCGGAACGGTGCTCGCCCCGCACACCGGGAGGTTTCGGCGGAGCGGCATCCGGAAATACTGCCCAATGGCGTCGTCATGCCAGGCCAGGGAGGAGACAGATGTCGTCGCAGGCAGCTGAGCCACCGGAACCGGCCGCGGCATCCACCGGGTCCCCCGAAGATCAGCCCAACGAGCCCGCCGAGATCACGTTCGACGAGTACCTGCATCCGGCGCGGCCCCGGACACTGCGCTCCCGGCCACGGGTGCGCACGCCGTTCGTGCGGCGGTCGTTGGCGCAGGACGGTCCGCCGACGGGGGAGAATCCGGCGTACGTGTCCTGGCTGCTGTCGCAGTCGATGCTGGCCGACGCGAACGAGATCAGCCAGCAGTTCTCCGGGCAGGGGTCGATGTGGCAGAACCCGTTCGCCCGGCCGAACCCGCGCTCGGCCGTCGACACCGCCTCGGTGTGGTTCACCGCGTATCCGCTGTCGTTGATCACCCGGCCGGACGAATCCTTCCTCAAGGCGATGGCCGACAAGGAGATGTGGAAAGCCTTCGCGCAGATCGGGATTCAGGCGATCCACACCGGCCCGGTGAAGCGCGCCGGCGGCATCTCGGGCTGGCAGCTGACCCCCAGCGTGGACGGCCACTTCGACCGGATCAGCACGCAGATCGACCCGGCCTTCGGTACCGAGGACGAGTTCCGCGAGATGTGCGGCACGGCCAACTGGTACGGCGGCACCATCATCGACGACATCGTGCCGGGGCACACCGGCAAG
This sequence comes from Mycolicibacterium cosmeticum, assembly GCF_000613185.1. Classification (NCBI taxonomy): domain Bacteria; kingdom Bacillati; phylum Actinomycetota; class Actinomycetes; order Mycobacteriales; family Mycobacteriaceae; genus Mycobacterium; species Mycolicibacterium cosmeticum. The sequence continues at coordinate 2,535,794 of NZ_CCBB010000001.1, read as the reverse complement.
GGCGCGGACTTCCGGCTCGCCGAGATGAAGTACGCCGACTATCCGGGGATCTACCACATGGTGGAGATCGACCCCCGGGATTGGGAACATCTGCCGACGGTTCCGGCCGGTGCCGATTCGGTGAATGTCGATGCGGCAACTGAGGATTGGCTGGACAAGGCCGGATACATCATCGGCCGGCTGCAGCGGGTGATCTTCTACGCCGAGGGCATCAAGGAAACCAACTGGAGCGTCACCCGCCCCATCGTCGGTGTCGACGGCGTGGAGCGGCGCTGGGTGTATCTGCACTACTTCAAGGATGGCCAGCCGTCGATCAACTGGCTGGACCCCAGCTTCGCCGGGATGCGGCTGGTGATCGGTGACGCGCTGCATTCACTGACCGACCTGGGCACCGGCGGGCTGCGCCTGGACGCGAACGGTTTCCTGGGCGCCGAGAAGTCCGCCGAGGACGACGTCGGCTGGTCCGAGGGGCACCCCCTGTCGCAGGCGGCGAATCAGTTCATCGGCAGCATGGTCCGCAAGCTCGGCGGATTCACCTTCCAGGAGCTGAATCTCACCATCGACGACATCCGGGACAACAGCATCGCGGGCCCGGATCTGTCCTACGACTTCATCAACCGGCCGGCCTACCACCACGCCCTGGCCACCGCCGACACCGAGTTCCTGCGGCTGACGCTGCGGACCACGCTGGAGACGGAGGTAGATCCCGCCTCGCTGGTGCATGCGCTGCAGAACCACGACGAGCTGACCTACGAACTGGTGCATTGGTCCGCGGGCCACCGCGACGACGTCTACACCTACAAGGGTCAAGAGGTCACCGGTGAGGAGCTCGGGCACACCATCCGCACCGACCTGACCGAGGCGCTGACCGGCCCGCGCGCACCCTATAACCTGGTGTTCACCACCAACGGCATCGCGTGCACGACGGCGACCGTCATCGCCGCGACGCTGGGGATCACGGACCTCGACCAGATCACCGACGCCGGCAGCGACGGCGCCACACTGGACCGGATCCGTCGGGCGCACCTGCTGTTGGTGATGTTCAACGCGCTGCAACCGGGCGTCTTCGCGCTGTCCGGCTGGGACCTGTGCGGCATGCTGACCCTGCCGCCGGAGCAGGTCGGTGAACTGCTGCGCGGCGGTGACACCCGCTGGATCCATCGCGCCGCGCACGACCTGATGGGCGTCAACCCCGGCGCCACGCATTCCCCGGCCGGCATGCCCCGCGGCACCAGTGTGTACGGATCGATCCCGGAGCAACTCACCGACGAGACCAGCTTCGTGCGTCAGCTGCAGGCGATTCTGAAGGTGCGCACCCACTTCGGCATCGCCACCAGCCGGCAGATCGACATCCCCGAGGTCTCGCACCGCGGCATGTTAGTCATGGTTCACCAACTCGACGACCCGAATCAGCTACAGCTCACGGTCCTCAACTTCGCCAACGAGGACATCGCGGGCACCGTGCGTTCCGAGCATCTGCCGCCCAGTGCGGTGGTGACGGACATGTTCGGCGGCAAGGTCATCGGCAACGTCGACGACTTGCACAGCTTCGCCGTCGAGATGCCGGCCCACCACGGCATGTCGCTGCTCGTGGAAGCCAAACCCGACCCCGACGACGTCGCCGGCACCGCAGCTCACAGCTGATTCATATTGCCGGGCTAACCGCTACATGGCCGGCCCTCGGCATCATGAGAAGCATGAGTGACGAAGTCGAAACCCCCACCACCCCCGTGCCGCCGGTAGCCCCCGCACCGCCTCCGCCGCCAGTGGTCGTGGAGCGCAAACGCCCCAACAAGGTGTTCCAGGCCGCGGCCTGGGTCGGCATCGCGGCCGGGGTGACCTTCATCGTCGCGGTGGTGTTCTTCTCCGGGTTCTATCTGGGGAAGAACTCCGACGGTGGTCATCGCGGCGGCCCGCATCGCGAGGCGGGCATGTTCCACCGCGAAGGGCCGCCGATGGGGCCGCCGCACATCTTCTTCGGGCCCGCCGGCCCGGGTGGGCTCCCCGGTGGTGGCCCCGGCGGTCCCGGCGCCCCGGGCGGCCAGGGCCCGGGTGGCCCTGGCGCTCCCGGTGGCCCGACCTTCGTGCCTCGACCCTGAGACTCTAAGAGGACGGTCACGGGGGTCTGAGGAATTGCCGTGACCGCTTGGCAGTGGCGGGCCACTCATGAGAGTGTCCCTAACCATGACACGCCGGCCATCACCTACCGCGCTGATGGTCGGCGTTGTGGTATTGGCAGCGATCCTGTCCTCCTGCGGATTCCGGAGCGCACCCGCCGATGTCGCGACGTCGACCGTCTTCGGGGTGGGGGACTGTGTGCAGATTCCGTCGGCGACGCCGGAGCGCCCGGCGCGCGCCGGTAAGTCCTCCTGCAGCGCCGACCCGAGTTACACGGTGGGTGCCACCACGGACGCCAACGGAAACTGCCCGAGCAACGAATATCAGCACCTGTCAACGCAGTTGGCCGAGCCGGGAACCGCCCGGCTGTGCCTGGTGCCCAATCTCGTCGCCGAGCACTGCTACACGATGGAGATGCCGATCGGGGTGGTGCAGAAGGCCGATTGCGCCGACCGCGGCTCGGCCATGATCGTCCAGATCACCCAGCGGTTGGACGTCCACGACCAGTCCGCGTGCCCCGCCGTCGCCGGCTCGTACGCCTGGCCGTATCCCGCGCCGGCCCGTACCTACTGCACTCAGACCCTTTTCTAGGACCCCCGCCGCCCTGGCATGATCGACGCCATGCGCCTGACAGCAGCCGCGGCCGGTCTCGCCCTGGCGGTCCTGCCGGCCGTCCCGGCCGGTCCCGCAGCGGCCAAACCGTCCGATCCCGGCGTGGTCAACTACGCGGTGCTGCCCAAGGGGTCGGTGGCCAATATCGTGGGCGCGCCCATGGGGTGGGGCGCCGAGTTCACCGACCCGATCCAGGCCTTCTCCGTCGACAACCCGGTGTGCAACAACTGGGCCGACATCGGCCTCCCCGAGGTGTACGACGACCCCGACATCGCCTCGTTCAACAGCGCGCTGGCGCAGACCTCGGCCACCGACACCACTCACCTGGTCAAGCAGGCCGTCGGGGTGTTCGCCACCGGCGACGCGGCCGCCCGGGCCTTCCACCGGATCACCGACCGCACCACCGGGTGCTCCGGCCAGACCACCGCGATGCATCTGAACGACTTCGGCACCGAGGTGTGGACGTTCACCGGCGGCCCGCCCGCGCCCGCCGACGCCGTCTGGTTCAAGCAGGAGGCGGGTACCGACCGACGCTGCTTCGTGCAAACGCGGCTGCGCGAAAATGTTTTGCTGCAAGCCAAGGTCTGCCAACCCGGAAACGGTGGACCCGCGGTCAACGTGCTCGCCGGCGCCATGCAGAACTCACTGGGTCAGTAGCTGCGGGGTAAAAGGCGTGGGAATATGTCGGACCCGTCTGCAAGATTGTTAGGTAGATCGAGAGAACGGTCCGCTAGCGTCCAGCCCACCTGGGAGGAATGGCACGCATGACCACCGCCGCGTGGGATGTCGACTGCGCTTCCGGAGTCATGGCTGCCCGCATCGCCGCGGACTGCCTGCGCGACGGTCCGATCGGAGCCGTCGGTCTCGAATTGGAAGCCCACTGTTACGACGTCGAGGATCCGGCGCGCAGGCCGGGCTGGGATGAGCTCGCCGAGGCCATCGCCACCGTCCCACCGCTGCCCGGGGGCAGCGTCATCACCGTCGAGCCGGGCGGCGCCGTCGAACTGTCCGGTCCGCCGGCCGCCGACGTGTCCGCCGCGATCGCGGCGCTGGCCGCCGACCGAGAGGTCCTGCGCGCGGCGTTGGCCGGCCGTGGGCTGGGGCTGGTGCTGCTGGGCACCGATCCGATGCGCCCCGCCCAGCGCATCCATCCCGGCCCCCGGTACCGCGCGATGGAACAGTTCTTCGCCCGGTCGGGCACCGCGGGCGCGGCGATGATGACCTCGACGGCGTCGGTTCAGGTGAACGTCGAGGCGGGCCCGCGCGAGGGCTGGGCGGACCGGGTGCGGCTGGCACACGCGTTGGGCCCGGTGATGATCGCGGTGGCGGCCAACTCGCCGCTGCTGGGGGGCCAGTTCACCGGCTGGCGCAGCACCCGGCAGCGGGTGTGGGGGCAGATCGACGCCGCCCGCTGCGGTCCGGTGCTCGGCCGCGACGGCGACGATCCCGGTGCGGACTGGGCGCGCTACGCGTTGCGGGCCCCGGTGATGTTGGTGCGCGGCACCGACCCCGACACCCAGGCCGAGGCGGCGACCGACTGGGTCACCTTCGCCGACTGGGCCGACGGTCGGGCCGCCCTAGGCGGCCGGCTGCCCACCGCCGATGATCTGGACTACCACCTGACCACGCTGTTCCCGCCCGTGCGGCCGCGGCGCTGGCTGGAGATCCGGTATCTGGACAGCGTGCCCGACGACGTGTGGCCCGCGGTGGTGTTCACCCTGACCACCCTGATGGACAACCCGGTGGCCGCGGCGACCGCGGCGGAAGCCACCGCACCGGTGGCCACCGAATGGGATCTGGCGGCCCGGGTGGGGCTGGCCGACCCGCGGCTGAAGGCGGCGGCGCAGCGCTGTGTGGCGGCCGCCGCCGAGCATGCCCCCGCCCAGCTGGCCGAGCCGATGGAGCGGTTGCTGCGCAATGTCTCGGCGGGCCGCTGCCCGGCCGACGATTTCTCCGCTTCCGTGCTCGCGGACGGGATCCCGTCCGCGCTCCGTCAGCTGGCGAAAGGCGAGTCGTGACGTCACCGGAGGTACTGGCCGCCGAACTCACCCAGGCCAGGCGGCGCACCCTGGCCCTGGTCGACTTCGACGATGCCGAACTGCACCGCCAATACGATCCGCTGATGAGCCCGCTGGTGTGGGATCTCGCCCACATCGGGCAGCAGGAGGAACTCTGGCTGCTGCGCGATGGCAACCCGGACCGGCCCGGCATGCTGGCACCGGAGATCGAGCAGCTCTACGACGCGTTCGTGCATTCCCGGGCCAGCCGGGTCCGGCTGCCGCTGCTGCCGCCGACCGATGCGCGGGTCTACTGCCGCACGGTGCGTGACCGGGCCCTCGATGCGCTGGCCGCGGCGCGCACCGACGACGACCTCTTCCGGTTCGGCCTGGTCATCTCCCACGAGAATCAGCACGACGAGACGATGTTGCAGGCGTTGAACCTGCGCACCGGCCCGCCCATCCTCGGTACCGGTGCGCCGCTGCCCGCCGGCCGCCCCGGTCTGGCCGGCACCTCGGTGCCGGTGCCCGCCGGGCCGTTCACGTTGGGCGTCAACGCATCCGACGAGCCCTATGCGCTGGACAACGAACGGCCCGCACACACCGTGGAGGTCGCGGCGTTCCGGATCGGTCGGGTCCCCGTCACCAACGCCGAGTGGCGTGCCTTCATCGACGACGGCGGGTACCGGCAGCCGCGCTGGTGGTCGGCGCGCGGCTGGGAGCACCGCCAACAGGCCGGCCTGGTGGCGCCGCAGTTCTGGAACGACCTCGCGCGCGACGGGGTCGGCACCCGGACCCGGTTCGGGCATGTCGAGGAGATCCCGCCCGACGAGCCCGTCCAGCACGTGACGTTCTTCGAGGCCGAGGCGTACGCCGCGTGGGCCGGGGCGCGGCTACCCACCGAGATCGAGTGGGAGAAGGCTTGCGCATGGGATCCCGGTATCGGTGCGCGACGCCGATACCCTTGGGGCGCAGCCCAACCCACCGCAGACCTGGTGAACCTGGGTGCGGACGCGATGCGGCCGGCGCCGGTGGGCGCCTATCCGGGCGGCGCCTCGGCGTACGGGGCCGAACAGATGCTGGGCGACGTGTGGGAATGGACCACCTCGCCGTTGCGGCCGTGGCCGGGATTCACCCCCATGATCTACGACCGGTACAGCGAACCGTTCTTCGAGGGCTCCGGGGCCGGCGACTACCGGGTGCTGCGCGGCGGTTCGTGGGCGGTGGCGGCCGGCATCCTGCGGCCCAGTTTCCGCAACTGGGACCACCCGATCCGGCGGCAGATCTTCGCCGGTGTCCGGTTGGCCTGGGATGTGTAGGCATCTCGGCTGGCTGGGTGCGCCGGTAGCGGTGTCCTCGCTGGTGCTGGATCCACCGGAAAGCCTTCTCGTGCAGTCCTATTCGCCCCGGCGGCAGAAACACGGCCTGCTCAACGCCGACGGTTGGGGTGTCGGCTTCACGTCGCCGGCCGGTGTGCACCGCTGGCGCAGCGACAAGCCGCTGTGGGGTGATGCCTCCTTCGCCTCGGTCGCCCCGGCATTGCACAGCGGCTGCGTGGTGGCCGCCGTCCGGTCGGCCACCATCGGGATGCCCATCGAACCGTCGGCCTCGGCACCGTTCAGCGACGGCACCTGGTTGCTGTCGCACAACGGTGTCGTCGACCGTGCGGTACTCCCGACGGCCCGCGACGCCGAATCCACCGTCGACAGCGCCGTGCTGGCCGCGCACATCTTCCGTCGCGGGTTGGACGCGCTCGGTGACACCATCGCGGAGGTGGGTGCCGCCGATCCCGGTGCGCGGCTGAACATCCTGGCCGCCGACGGCACCCGACTGCTGGCCACCACGTGGGGCGACACCCTGTCCGTCCTGGTGCGGCCCGACGGCGTGGTGCTGGCCAGCGAACCCTACGACGACGACCCGGCCTGGCGTGACATCCCGGACCGGCACCTGGTCACCGTGCGCGGCGGCGAACTGACCCTCACCCCTCTGGAAGGATCCGCATGACCACCGGCTTGAACACCGACCTGGCCAACACACTGCGTCGTGATGTCGCCGACGGCCTCCGGCAGACCCCGAAGACCCTGCCGCCCAAGTGGTTCTATGACACCGTCGGCAGCGAGCTGTTCGACCGGATCACCCGGCTGCCGGAGTACTACCCCACCCGCACCGAGGCATCGATCCTGCGGGAGCACGCCGCCGAGATCGCCGCCGCGTCGGGCGCGGACACCTTGGTCGAATTGGGCAGTGGCACCTCGGAGAAGACCCGGCTGCTGCTGTCGGCCTGGCGCACCCGCGGCCTGCTGCGCCGGTTCATCCCGTTCGACGTGGATCCCGGCGTGCTGCGCGACGCGGCCGGCGCGCTGCGCGCCGAATACCCCGGCATCGAGATCGACACCGTGTGTGGTGATTTCGACCGGGATCTCGGCGCCATCCCCCAGGTGGGCCGGCGCCTGGTGATCTTCCTGGGGTCTACCATCGGCAATTTCACCGCCGAGCCGAGGGCGAAATTCCTGACCTCGCTGGCCAATTCGTTGCGACCCGGTGATGCGCTGCTGCTCGGTACCGATCTGGTGAAGGACACCGACCGGCTGGTGCGGGCCTACGACGACAGTGCCGGGGTGACCGCGGCTTTCAACCGCAACGTGCTGGCCGTGGTGAACCGGGAGTTGGATGCCGACTTCGACCTGGACGCCTTTGCGCATGTCGCCAAGTGGAACCAGGAGCACGAGCGGATCGAGATGTGGCTGAGATCCGTTCGCGCGCAACGTGTCAACGTTCACGCCCTGGGCCTGACCGTGGATTTCGCCGCGGGCGAGGAAATGCTGACCGAAGTGTCCTGCAAGTTCCGCCCGGACGGCGTGGCCGCCGAACTGGAGGCGGCCGGCCTGCGCCGCACGCACTGGTGGACCGACCCGGCCGGTGACTTCGGCCTGGCCCTCGCGGTGAAATGACCCTCGCCGAGCATTGGCGGGCCGCCCGGCCCACCGTCGCCGGGCTGCACTTCGACAACGCCGCCTGCTCCCGGCAGAGCCACGCCGTCATCGACGCCACCGCCACCCACGCCCGCCACGAAGCCGAGGTCGGCGGTTACGTCGCCGCCGAGGCAGCGACGCCGACCCTGGACGCCGGCCGCGAAGCGGTACGGGCGCTGTCCGGTATCCCCGGCGCGGAGGTGGTCTACACCACGGGCTCCAATCACGCGCTGGATTTGCTGCTCAGCAGCTGGGCCGGTCCGCGCACCGTGGCCTGCCCGCCGGGGGAGTACGGACCCAACCTGGCGATCATGGCGGCCAACGGCTTTCAGGTGCGCCCCCTGCCGGTCGACGCGCTGGGCCGGTTGCTGGTCGACGAGGCGAAAGCCGTCCTGGCCGCCGAGCCGCCCGCGCTGGTGCACCTGACCGTGCTCGGTAGTCACCGCGGCGTCGCCCAGCCGCCGGCCGATCTCGCCGTGGTATGCCGAGAGCTCGGGCTGCCGCTGGTGATCGACGCGGCACAGGCGCTCGGACACCTGGACTGCGCGGTGGGGCCCGACGCGCTGTACTCCTCGTCGCGTAAATGGCTGGCCGGCCCGCGCGGCGTCGGCGTGCTGGCGCTGCGGCCGGAATTCGCGGGCGGCCTCACGCCGCGGCTGCCACCCTTGGAAAGCGGTGAGGCCAACATCGCGGCCCGCGTCGGTTACGCGCTCGCGGTGGGGGAGCATCTGGCCGCCGGGCCGGCCGCCGTGCGGGCCCACCTTGCCGAGGTGGGCCGCTGGACCCGTACCGCGCTGACCGGCCTTCCGGGTTGGCGCGTCGTCGAACCCGTCGACGAGCCCACGGCGCTGACCACGCTGGAACCCACCGGCGGCGCCGACCCGGCGACGGTCCGGTCCCGGCTGATCGACGAGCACCGCATTGTCACCACCGCCTGTGAACTGGTCCGCGCACCATACGAACTCACGCGCCCGGTGCTGCGGGTGTCCCCGCACGTCGACGTCACCGAGGCGGAGTTGGAACGGTTCGGCGAAGCCCTCCTGGCCTGTGGCTAGTGTGGGCGGGTGACCGCGCTCACCGACGAGGAAACCTATCTGATCCAGACGGTGCGGGCGTTCGTCGATCGTGACGTCAAACCGACCGTGCGGGAGGTGGAGCACGCCAACTCCTATCCCGAGCGCTGGATCGAGCAGATGAAGCAGATCGGGATCTACGGGCTGGCGGTGCCCGAGGCTTATGGCGGCAGCCCGGTGTCGATGCCCTGTTATGCCCGCGTCACCCAGGAACTGGCGCGCGGCTGGATGAGCCTGGCCGGGGCGATGGGCGGGCACACCGTGGTGGCCAAGCTGCTGACGCTGTTCGGCACCGAGGAACAGAGGCAGCGCTACCTGCCGGCGATGGCGACCGGGCAGATCCGGGCCACCATGGCGCTCACCGAGCCCGGCGGCGGGTCGGATCTGCAGGCGATGACCACGGTGGCCAAGCCCGACGGCGACGATCTGGTGATCACCGGCGCCAAGACCTGGATCTCCAATGCCCGGCGCTCGGATCTGATCGCCCTGTTGTGCAAGACCGACCCGCAGGCCCAGCCCCGCCATGCGGGCATCTCGATCGTGCTGGCCACGCACGGGCCGGGGCTGACGGTGTCGCGGGATCTGCCCAAGCTCGGTTACAAGGGGGTGGAGTCCTGCGAGCTGGCCTTCGACGACTACCGCATCCCGGCGGAGGCGATTTTGGGTGGCGAACCGGGTCACGGGTTCGCCCAGATGATGAAGGGTTTGGAGACCGGCCGCATCCAGGTCGCGGTCCGTGCGCTCGGGGTGGGCAGCGCCGCGTTGGAGGATGCGCTGGCCTACGCCCAGCAGCGGCAGAGTTTCGGTAAGCCGATCTGGCAGCATCAGTCGATCGGCAACTATCTGGCCGAGATGGCCACCAAGCTGACCGCCGCGCGTCAGCTCACCTGGTATGCCGCCGAACGCTACGACAGTGCCGCCGACAACGAGGGCGAGCGCGCCGATATGGAGGCCGGGATGGCCAAACTGTTCGCTTCCGAGGTCGCCATGGAGATCGCACTCAACGCGGTACGCATCCACGGCGGGTACGGCTACTCCACCGAATACGACGTCGAACGCTACTTCCGCGACGCGCCCCTGATGATCGTCGGCGAGGGCACCAACGAGATCCAACGCAACGTCATCGCGGCCCAGTTGATAGCGCGCGGCGGCCTGTAACCGCTACTTGTGCGCGGTCAGCAGGAAGGCCGGCAACTTGACCCGGCCCTTCTCGTCGAGCGCGTGCGGCGGCAGCTCGGCGGCCGCGTTCGGGATGGCGTTGACGTTGGCGTGGATGAACGCGGGGCGAATCTCGTCAACCGTCCAGTACTTCGACACCGCGGCGCGCAGTTCGTCCTGCTCGACCTCGTGCGGCTTCTGCTCCACCTCGGCGGGGAACGCGCCCTTGGCGAACACCAGCACGAAGTACGACGCGCCCGGCGCGGCCGCCCGGTGGACCGACTGCAGGTAGCCGTCCCGTGCCTCGACCGGGATCGAGTGGAACAGCGTGGAGTCGATGACGGTGTTGAACCGGCCGTCGTAACCCGTGAACGACGTGATATCCGCCTGGGCGAAAGCCGCGGTGCTCAGATTGCGTTCCTGGGCGGCCCGATTCGCCGCCGCGATGGCGGTCGGCGAAATGTCCAGCCCGACCACGGTGTAGCCCTGCGCCGCCAGGGTCAGCGACAACTCGGCGTGTCCACAGCCCGCGTCCAGCACGTCACTGCGGATCTTGCCGGTGGGGAAAAGCGCCGCCAACTCCGGCTGCGGCTCACCGATGTTCCACGGCGGCGGACCCTCGAAGGTGCCGTCCTGCCGGTATACGCCGTCCCAGTCCAAAACCTCAGATGCCATGACCTCCAACGTACGCCCGGTCAGGGCGCGGGTGTCTCCCACGTGTGCACCGGGGCGTTGCTGTGCATGGCCTCACAGTACAGCCGCAACATCTCCGCCAGCGCCTGCGGGCGCGCCGCCCCGCGCTCCTGCAGGGCGTGCACGGTGGCCGTCTGCCAGGCGGCTCCGTTGCGCCCGGTTTTCGCCCGGCCCTCGATGACCCCCAGATACCGGTCCCGGACCTCGGTGGCCACGCTCCACCGCCGCAATCCCTCATCGGCCAGCGGGAGCAGTTCGCGTAGCACCAGCTCGTCGGGGGTCACCTCGCCCAGGCCCGGCCAGTACAACCTGGCCTCCATGCCGTGGCGGGCCGCCGCGGTGAAATTATGATGCGCCGCAGCGAAACTCATCTTCGTCCAGACCGGGCGGTCCTCCTCCGACAGGGTGCGCAGCAGGCCGTAGTAGAAGGCAGAGTTGGCCAGCATGTCCACCACCGTCGGGCCCGCCGGCAGCACCCGGTTCTCCACCCGCAGGTGAGGGCGCCGCGCAGCACCTTCCCCGACGAGGTCATAGACCGGGCGGTTCCACCGGTAGATGGTGCCGTTGTGCAGGCGCAGTTCGGACAGCTGCGGGGAGCGGCCGGCCGCCAGCTCGGCGACCGGATCCTCGTCGGACAGCTCGGGCAGCAGGGCGGGGAAGTACCGGACGTTCTCCTCGAACAGATCGAAAATCGAAGTGATCCAACGCTCGCCGAACCACACCCGCGGCCGCACCCCCTGGGTCTTCAGCTCGTCGGACCGGGTGTCGGTGGCCTGGGTGAACAGTTCTATCCGCGTCTCGGCCCACAGTTCGTGGCCGAAGAAATACGGTGAGTTGGCGCCCAGGGCCAACTGCGGGCCGGCCAGCACCTGCGCGGCATTCCAGTTCCTGGCGAAGTCGGCCGGGGACACCTGCAGATGCAATTGCACACTGGTACAAGCCGATTCGGGCGCGATATCGGCCGACTGCACCGCCAGTCGTTCCGGCCCGGCGATATCGATGTCGATGTCCTCGCCACGCGCGGTGAAGATCGAATCGTTGAGGGCCTGGTACCGCGTGGACGGACTCATCCAGTCGGTGTCGAGGTGCTCGGGCATCAGCGTCGGCAGGATGCCGATCATCACGATATGCGCGTCGTGATCTGCGGCCCTGGCCTCGGCCGCGTTCAGGCTGGCGCGCACCTCGTCTTCCAGATCCAGCGCCGCCCGGCCCGGCAGCGGGCGTGGCGGAACGTTGAATTCGATGTTGTAGGCGCCCAATTCGGTCTGATATGCCGGGTCGGCGATGGATTCGAGCACCTCGGCGTTGCGCAGCGCGGGCTGGTAGGCATGGTCGACCAGGTTGCACTCGATCTCCATCCCGGTCAGCGGCCGGTCGAATTCGAAACTGGACTGGGACAGCATCGTCTCGAACACGTCCAGGCACAGCTGCACCTTGCGCCGGTACTCCCGGCGCTGGGCCCGGCTGAAGTCGCTCTGTGTGACGTCCTCACCCATGGCGTGAGCCTAGCGGCGGGTGGCCACCGTGACCTGTGGACTCATCAGACCGGTGCGGACCTCGACGTCCACCCCTGCGTGGGCGGCCAGCGCCCGCATGGCCGACGGGCTGTAACAGCGCAGCGAGCTGATCACCCCGTCGTGTACGAACGGGACGAACGGGGCCAGCGGCAGCATCGTCGCCAACCGCAACAGATGCAGCGGCGACGGCGGCCGCGGCAGGTCGATGACGACCAGTTTGTCAGCGACCCGGGTGCCCTCGGCGAGCACCTTCGACGCCAGCGCCGGCGGGAGATGGTGGAACGACAACGCGAACACCGCGAGGGCGAACTCGCCGTCGCGCGCGTCGATCGCGGTGGCGTCCACGGTGCGCACCTCGGCGCGCGGGTGGGCGCCCAGCGGGCCGGTGGAGATCGCGGCGACGGATTCGGCGTCGATATCGCTGACGGTCACCCGTGCGGTGGGATGCCAGTCCAGCACGGTGGCCGAGAGCGCGCCATGGCCGGCGCCGAGCTCCAGGATCAACGGATCGGGCACGTCGGCGATCTCGTCGAGGACGAGGCGGGCGTGCTGGTCGTGATGACCGAAAACCCGTCCGGTCCAGTCCAATGCGGCGATCACGCTGCGTTTGACGGCTGGGGGTACATCCTGGCGATCGAGGTACTCCAGCCGGTCGGTCTGCAGCAGCCGGTCCACGCACGACGCGTCGGGACCGCCGCGCGGCATGCGATCGATGGCGGTGGCGTCGGTGTTGGTGTGGGGCATCCGGATCAGACGTTCTGGCACTTGCGCAGCAGGACCCGCAGCACGTCGTAGAAGCGGGCGCCGAGCAGGGCGTGCGTTCCGGTGTCGCCGATCTGCACCGTCGCGGTGATCTGTTCGGCCAGGTCGGCCAGATCCTTGGCGCGCGGGGCAACATCGTCCGCGGTCACCCGGTTGGCCTGGTCGCGCAGCTCGCGGGACCAATTCTGGAAGTCGCCCGTGGTCGGGCCTTGGTTGGCGAACGAGGGCAGGACGAATGCGGACTGCGCCATGCTGGTGGTGATCAGGTCCCGGGCCTGCCGGCAGCCCTTCCCGGAGATGTAGGTGTAGGTCACCGAGGAGGCGATGACGACGACGGCCAGGGCGACCGCCGTCATCGCGATGTTCACATTGCGTTGTGGTGCGTCGAAGACGATCCGCCGCCAGAGCAGGTGGGTGCCCACGGCGACGGCCGAGGCGGCCAGTGCCATCAAGGTGGCCGCCAGCGGGCGGCCGAACCCGGACGCCGAGTTGATCGCCGCGGACGTCGCGATGGCCGTCAGCACCACCAGCATGTACAGCCACATGCCGCGACGGCGTTCGGTGGCGTCGGCGTCCCGGAAGCTCACCCCGAGTACCCCGCCGAGTCCGGTGAGGATGGCGACGATCACCGGGATCGCGTAGCCGCTGAGTTCGTCGGTGGTCACCCCGCGATGCTATCGAGCGGGTTCGGCGCCGACGATCACCCGATCGCCGCGGTGGGTCTGCATACCCCGCGCGCCATGCAGACCCACCGGCCGGCGTCACTCCTCGCCGAGGATCTGGTAGACCTCGCGACGGGCGTTGTTGACGATGTCGAGGATGCGTTGCTGCTGCTCATCGCCGGCGGTGTGCACAGACTGGGCGACCGCGCCGAACAGCTGACCGAGCGCGGCGCGCAGGTTGACGGCGTTGGGATCGGCATCTTCGGCGATGGCGTCCCAGGGTGCGGTCTCGATCCTCTCCGCGGTGGCACGACCCTCGTCGGTCAACTCGAAAGTCTTCTTGCTGCCTTCGCTTTCGGCGGGAACGATGAGACCCTCGTCGACCAGCAGTTGCAGGGTGGGGTAGACCGAGCCGGGGCTCGGCCGCCACAGATCGTTGCTGCGGGTGGCGATCTCCTGCGTCATCTCGTAGCCGTGCATGGGCCGCTCGGTGAGCAGTTTCAGGATCGCGGCACGCACGTCTCCGCGCCGACCACGGCCGCCGCCGCGACCACCGCGACCGTGCGGCCCGCCGGGGCCGAAGCCCCCGCCGAAGCCGCGACCGAATCCGGGCCCGAAGCCCGGACCGAAACCGGGGCCGAAGGGGCCCTGGCCGGCGCCGTGTTCGCGCAGGTGTTCGCGGAACTCGCGACGGGCCTGGCGACGCTGTTCGTGCAGGGCGCGCCGGTCAGCGGGGCCGAAGCCGCCGGGGCCGAACGCCGGACCGAAACCGAACGGTTGATGGGGTGGGGTGAAAGGGGTGTTCATGGTGTTGTCCTTCGTGGCAAGGAGACACCGGATGTGTCTCCGATACGTTGACGATATATCGGAAACTATCGCGATGCAACACCCAATCAGCTGGCGACGAACCGGCGCGGCCCTCCCGTGGTCACGATGCGGCCGAAACGCATGCCCGGCAGGTGGGGCGCCACCACCAGGTCGGCGGTGTCGGCGATCTCGTCGGCGATGCGGTTGCGTGCGGCCCGCGCGGCGGCGGGATCGGTATCCCAGATGACCTCCCAGTCCCGCTCGGTGAACTGCACCACCGAGTGCACGACGTCGCCGAGCAGCAGCGCCCGCTCGCCGCGCGACGACACCACGAAGATGGTGGTGCCCGGGGTGTGCCCCGGCGTGAAGATGGCATCCACCCCTGGGGCGATCGGCACGTCACCGTGAAACGGCGCCAGCCGCGGGGTGATCGGCGTGAGGGTGGCCAGGGTGTGTTCGTCGCGCCCATGGGTGACGAAATGGTCCCAATCCGCTTGGTGTACACGGTAGGCCGCGTTCGGGAAGACGACCTCGCCGCGGTGACTGGCCCAGCCGATGTGGTCGAAGTGCAGGTGGGTGAACACCACATCGGTGACGTCGGCGGGCGCGACGCCGCTATTTCGTTGTGCGCACCGAGATTTCTTCGATCAGCCACTGCGCCCACTGGGCCTGCATGGTGTGGTACCGCAGCCCGTGCTCCAGTGCGGCCAGGCCGTAGAAGGACTCGTCGGAGTCGTCCCAGTGCACGCTGTCACGCAACGCCTCCAGGCGGGCGATCTCGGCGCGGGAGTGCTCGGCCAGCGCCTGTACGTGCCCTGTCGCGCTCTCGGTCGGTAACTCGCCCAGCAGGAAGATGCGCAGTTGTTCGGGGCTGCGGTAGGGCGGGTCGTCCTGGGGATTGCCGAGCCAGCGCAGCAACTTGGCGCGTCCCGTATCGGTGGCGCGGTAGACCTTGCGCCCCCGTGGGCCGGTGTCGGCCACTTCGATCAGGCCGGCGGCGGCCAGTTTGTTGAGCTCACCGTAGAGCTGGCTCTGGGTGGCCGGCCACACATTGGCCATGGACTTCTCGAACCGCTTGAGCAGGTCGTATCCACTGCCCGGATGCTGGACGAGCAGGCCAAGTGCGGCGATGCGCAGACTCATGGCCATCATCCTACATTCCACTATTGACATGTCAGTAGTGGAATGTCATCGTGGCGGTATGACTGAGACCTCTGCCCTGCCGCTCGGGCAACCGGACTTCTTCCGGGTCGGCAACTACGCGCCCGTCACCGACGAATTGACCGAATACGACCTACCGGTCGAGGGGGTGATCCCGCCCGAACTGGACGGTTGGTACTTGCGCAACGGTCCCAACCCGCGCCAGGCGGCCGCGCACTGGTTCACCGGTGACGGCATGATCCACGGCGTCCGGATCGAAGGGGGACGGGCCAAGTGGTACCGCAACCGTTGGGTGCGCACCGACAGTTTCCGCCACGACTTCCCGCTCTACAACGCCGACGGCAGCCGCAATCTACGTGCGGCGGTATCCAACACCCACGTCGTCAACCACGCCGGAAAGACCCTGGCACTGGTGGAATCGTCGCTGCCCTACGAGATCACCCGGGAGCTGGCCACCGTCGGCGCCTACGACTTCGGCGGCAAGCTCACCGATTCGATGACGGCCCACCCCAAGATCTGTCCCACCACGGGTGAGTTGCACTTCTTCGGTTACGGCAGCATCTTCGAGCCCTACGTCACCTATCACCGGGCGGATGCCAACGGCGAGCTGACCGTCAACCGGCCGGTCGATGTGAAGGCGCACACCATGATGCACGACTTCGCGATGACCTCCGGCCACGTCGTGTTCATGGATCTACCCGTCGTCTTCGACCTCGACGTCGCGATGACGGGCGAAGGCGGCATGCCCTACCGCTGGAGCGACAGCTACGGCGCGCGGTTCGGGGTGTTGTCCCGGCAGGACCCGTACGGGGTCATCCGCTGGTTCGACGTCGACCCCTGCTACGTCTTCCACGTCGTCAATGCGTTCGAAACCGGGGATCGTATCGTCGTACATGCGGTCCGCTATCCCGAAATGTGGCGCCACGACGCCGGTTTCGACGTCGCCGGCGTGCTGTGGGAATGGCAGATCGACTTGGCTGCCGGGACCGTGTCCGAACGCCAACTCGACGACGCCGGCGTGGAGTTCCCCCGCATCGACGACCGGCTGGCGGGTCTGCAGGCCCGGTATTCGGTCGCGGTGGCCGGCAACAGCTGGCTGCGTTACGACCTGGCGGCGGGCACCACGGTCCGCCACGACCTGGGTACCGGAGGGCCGGCGGAAGCGGTCTTCGTGCCCGGACCCGGTGCGGCCGACGAGAACAACGGCTGGTACCTCGGGTACGTCTACGACCCGCAGCGCGACGGCAGCAGCCTGGTGATCGTGGCTGCCTCCGACTTCGGCGGCGAGCCGGTGGCCACGATCGGGCTGCCCCAGCGGGTCCCATATGGGTTCCACGGCAACTGGATCGGCGCCTGATTTCCCAGCCGATTTCCAGCGCCGCCGGACTAGGGTGTCCGGATGGGTGTGAAGTGGCTGGACGAGCCCGAAGACCATGACTACGACGCGGCGGCGGACTATCTGAGCATGCTGGCCGAACCGGCCGTCGTGGCGGCCACCGTCACCGCGCTCAAGGCGGCGAAACCCGTGCAGCGCAAGGCCAAAGACATCCTGCGGGCGGCGCGGCTGGCATTGTTGCCGGAGAACAACGCCCACGTCCGAGCCGACCTGGCCAAGATCAGCGACGGTAAACGGCTCTCACCGATCCTGTTGGTACGTGGCCGGTATGACGGGAACGTGCCGATGCAGGTGGCCGACGGGTATCACCGGGTCTGCGCGAGTTACCTCACCGATGAGAACACGCCGATTCCGTGCCGTCTGGTGTCGTGGCAGGCGTGATCGGGAAGGCGATGTGACCGCCTTCGGCTTCGACACGCTCGCGCTGCTCGCCGTCATCGGGCTGGCCGGCCCGGCGCTGGCCGCCATCCCCGGGCTCCGGGTACCGGTGGTGGTCGGCGAGCTGACGGCCGGGATCATCATCGGCCGCACCGGATTCGGGATCGTCGACGACACCGATCCGACCTTCCGGCTGCTGGCCAACATCGGCTTCGCACTCGTGATGTTCGTCGTGGGCACCCACGTCCCGGTGCGCGACACGACGCTGCGCGGCGCACTCGGAACGGCCGCGCTGCGCGCGGTGGTGGTTGGCGCGGTGGCGGCGGTGTTCGGGGCGGCGATCGCCTCCTTCTTCGGCACCGGGCACGCGCTGCTGTACGCGGTGCTGATGGCCTCGTCGTCGGCGGCGTTGGCCCTGCCGGTCATCGACTCGCTCGGGTTGACCGGGCCGCCGGTGCTGTCGGTGACGGCCCAGATCGCGATCGCCGACGCCGCCTCGATCGTGCTGCTGCCCTTGGTGATCGATCCGGCCCGGGCGCCCCGCGCAGCGCTCGGCGGCCTGGCGATCGGGGCGGCAGCCGTGGTGGCGTTCGTCGTGCTGCGGCATTTCGAGCGCACCGGTCGCCGCAAGCGGATCCACCACTACTCCGAAGACCATCGGTTGGCGCTGGAGTTACGGTTCAGCTTGATCCTGTTGTTCAGCCTCGCGGCACTGGCGATCGCCACCCACATCTCCATCATGTTGGCGGGTTTCGCACTCGGACTGGTGATTTCGGCGATCGGGGAGCCACGCCGGCTGGCTCGCCAGCTGTTCGGGATCACCGAAGGGTTCTTCGCGCCGCTGTTCTTCGTGTGGCTCGGTGCCTCGTTGCAGGTACGCGAACTCGGCGACCACCCGCAATTCATCGCGCTCGGGGTGGCATTGGGAGTGGGCGCGATAGCCGCGCACACCGTGGGCCGGCTGTTCGGCCAACCGTTGCCGCTGGCAGTGCTGGCCGCCGCGCAACTCGGCGTGCCGGTCGCGGCCGCCACGCTGGGCACCGAACAACATCTGCTCGCACCGGGTGAGCCGTCGGCGCTCATCCTGGGTGCGCTGATCGCGGTTGCGGCGACATCGGCGGCGGGTGCGGTCGCCAAACGAGGTCAGGCCGGGGCCGCGCCGGCCACCTGATCAGCGGCGAGCCGAGCCCGGTACGCCGCCGGGCTCATCCCGTATGCCCGTTTGAACGCCGTGCTCAACGCGAATGCCGTGCCGTACCCCACCCGGTCCGCGACCGCGGCAACGGTGTGGTCACCGGACCGCAGCAGATCGGCGGCCAGCGCCAGGCGCCAGCCGGTGAGAAAGGCGATCGGCGGTTCACCGACCAGATCGGTGAATCGGCGGGCCAGCACGGCACGTGAGGTGCCGACCGTGGCGGCCAGATTCGCCACCGTCCAGGGATGCCGCGGATTGTGGTGGATCAGCCGCAGTGCGGGGCCGACGATGGCGTCATCGCCGGCTCGCCACCACGGCGGCGCAACGCCTTCACCGTCGAACCAGGTGCGCAAGGTGTCGATCAGCAGCAGATCGAGTAACCGGTCGAGATACGCCTCCTGCCCCACCCGGTCCCGGCCGGCTTCGGCGGTGAGCAGATCGATCAACGGGACCGGTCGCTCCTGCCCGATCACCAGCACCGCGGGCAGGGCCCGGAGCAGCCGGGCGCTCACCTCGCTGCGGCCCTCGTAGGCACCGATCACCACTCGATCGGCGCCCGCGACACTGTTGCCCCAGGTGCGCACGCCCACGCTCAACGCGAAGCGCATGTCGTCGCCGCGCAGCGTGGTGCAGCGCTGGCCGGGGTGGATGACCAACTGCGGTGTCACGTCGGGCGAGGATGCGAAAACGTACTCGCATGCACCGCTGGCCAATGCGACATCGCCTGCTGCCAAGCGGAATTCGTCACCGACATCGGTGGCGATCACCGCGCTGCCCGCTGTCTGGCAGATCAGCGTCAGGGCCCGGTCCTGGATGCGCATCGACCACGGCGGATCCAGCGACAGTCGCAGCACGAACGCCCCGCGGGCCCGGACCCCGTCGAGCAGTCCGGCGAGTGCATCCATACCGCCGGACCCTACTGCCCGACCCGCCGACCCGTCGCTCATCTCACGATGTGGACGCCTTGGAGGCGTAGCGGCAGTGGGATCACCGTCGGTTCGGCTATCGCGGCCGTTGGGCGACATTTTGTTGCTGATTGTCGACGTGGTGGACATCTGCGGAGCACATGCCGAGATGTGCCACGAGCCATGCTGATCGTCGTTTGTGACCCGTATCACGCAGCTCATGCGCCTTCGGTCCGACGTGCTCGGTGGTTGCCGGCAAGCCGTGTGAACGGCTAACTACTTTTCTGCCGACGAGGTTAGCCAGCATCGTTGCCATCGCAACGAGCGCGCCTCACCAGCAAAACAAGGAATCCGCAGCGTGTCAGGAGCTGAATTTTGTCAGCGTATGAAACTTTGCTCAAACCCATTGTCACCAACTTACTGACCAGTAGGTTCTGATGGCCTGGGGGGAATAAGAGATCCGATGAAGGGATGACACCAGGAATGTCAATGCAGTCGGCCATGCGCCCATACGTCACCGCGGGCGTCGCGCTCGTCGGTGCGAGCGTCATCGCGGTGACACCGATCGCTGCGCACCCCAACCTGCCGCAGATGCACATGCCGCAGGTGCAACTGACCGCATCGTCGTCGATCGACAACCCGATCAACGTCTTCAAGCCGGTGGTCGACGACGCCGGGGCCTGGGTGAACGAAACCCTGCACACCGTGCTGGCGAACCCGCTGCCGATCCTGCGCCAGATCGTCGACAACCAGCTGTACACCGCGAGGCAGGTGCTCGACGCGGCCAAGGCCGCCGGTTCGGCGCTCGGTCAGCTCGGTGCGGGGCTGCCCGCCACGCTGAAGGCGGTCGGAGCCAAGCTGGCCACGGGCGACGTGAACGGCGCCATCGATGCCCTCATCTCGTCGGGTCTGCAGCCGATCCTGAACTTGATCAGCAACCCGTGGACCGCCCTTCAGCCGGCGCTGGAGCGACCGTTCAAGGTGGCGCAAGCCCTGATTCCGGCCCTGTACGACTCCGGGCTCAGCCTGTTGGTCGGAGTGGTCGTCTCCACCGTGGGTATCGGGTTCGATACCGGCACAACGCCTTTCCTGAAGCAGATCGTCACCAGCACACAGGCGGTGCTCGATTCCCTGAAGACGCTGAACCCGGTGAACGTCATCAACGCGGTGCAGCACGGCATCGCCGATGTGCTGCAGAACGCGGTGGCCCAGGCGAAGGCGTTCACCGAGCAGACCTTCCCGTACATCGGTGCGCAGATCCTCAAGGCGCTGCAGGCCGGCCTGCCGACCACCGCTCCCACCGCCACCGCGGCCGTGGCAGCCGCGGTGCCCACCGCCGCGGCCACGGTGACCCTGGCCGTGGATGCCACGGGTGCGGCACCGGCAGCGACCACCGCCAAGGACGCGGCCGGCGCCGCCACCGGCACCGAGGCACCGGCCGAGGCAACCGGCGGCACCACCGAGTCCCCGGCCACCCCGACGACCACGGAAGCCGAGGTCAAGAGCCCCGCCGAAACCGAGACCAGCACGAAGGAGGCCGAGTCGAGCACCGACGCCAAGGACACCGAAGGCGCCGCGTCGGCGACCAAGGATGCCACCGACACGGGCACCAAGGATGCGACCGGCACCAAGGATGCGACGGGAACCAAGGACGCGACCGGCACCAAGGACGCGACGGGAACCAAGGACGCGACCGACACGAAGGCTGCCACGGGTACCAAGGGCACCCAGGGCTCGGGCGGATCGGTGACCCGGGACAGCATCAAGGCCGAGCCGGGTTCGGGCGTGAAGGCCGGCGGAACCCATGCCTCGACCGGCGGATCGTCCTCGAGCGCGGCCGAATCGGCGGCCGGCACGGACTCGGCCAAGGCCGGTGCCGCCGCGGGTTCGGCGTCGAAGGCCGGTAGCGACGCCGGTTCCGGCAGCGAGTAACACCCACCACGGCAATGGCCTCCCCTGCACGGGGAGGCCATTGTCGTGTGAGACGCCTGCGTATGAAATCGAGACCATCAGCCATAGATCGTCTGCGCCGAGCGCAGTTGACTGAGGTCATGACCAATGCACCGATCACCCTGCTCACCGCCGGCACCACCATCGGCAGCGCCGCTGTCGGCGGCATCTTCTACGCGTTCTCCAGCTTCGTGATGCCGGGGCTGGACCGTACCGGCCCGGCCGGTGCCACCACCGCCATGCGCGGCATCAATGCCGAAGCCCAGGCCAATGCGCCGTTCCTGGTTCTGTTCTTCGGTACCACCGTGCTCGCGCTGGTGCTCGGGACCGTCGCGGTCGTGCAATTCGGCCGCCAGGGCAGCGGCTACCTGCTGGCCGGCGCGGTGCTGGCGGTGCTGCCCGCGGTCATCACCATCGCGTTCAATGTGCCGCTCAACGATCGGCTCGAGGCCGGCCTGGATTGGCAGGCCTACCTGGGTCCGTGGTCCGCGTGGAACCATGCCCGCACCATCACCGCGCTGCTGGGTGCCGCGCTCATGGTGACCGGCGGAACAACACGCTGACGATGACGGCCGCGGTCAGCGTGAGCGCGATCGCGATCGCCGCGGTCGGCGCGACACCGGAATCGAACGCGGCGTGCGCCGACTCCAGCAGACGTTCTGCCAATGGCATCGGCAGGTCGGCGGCCACCGAGGTCGCACCACCGATGCTCTCGCCGGCCGCGCCCGCCTGCTCGGGTGTCAGCCCGCTCGGCACCACCACGTTGGCGCGGTAGCAGGCGGTGAAGATGGTGCCCAGCGTCGCGGCACCGACCACGGCGCCGAGTTCGTAGGCCGTCTCCGAAACCGCCGATGCCGCACCGGCTTTGGCGGCCGGTACCGATGCCACGATGGTGTCGTTGGACACCGTCTGCGAGATTCCGACCCCGAATTCCAGCACCACGAAGGATGCGATCACCGCCGCGACGGTGAGGTCGTGCCGGAACAGCAGAATCAACGTGAAGCCGAGCGCCACGAAGATCAGGCCGACGATCATCAGCGTCTGGGGTGCGAATCGCCGGGCGGCCCGCACCACACCCATGCCCGCGATCATCGACACGACCGCCCCCGGCAGGGTCACCAGGCCGGCGGCCAGTGGGCTCAGTCCCAGTACCAACTGCAGGTGCTGGGAGGTGAAGAACATGAACCCGATGAGCCCGACGATGGACAGGAAGTTGGCCAGCACCGACGAGGTGAACGGCCCGTACCGGAACAGCGCCATGTCCAGCATCGGTGTGGCACTGCGGTTCTGCCGCCGCACGAACAGCACGCCGGCGGCGATGCCGAGGGCGAACGCGCCCGCCACGGTGGCCGACAGGCCGTCGTGGGCGGCGGTCTTGATCGCCCAGACGAACGGCAGCATGGCGACGAACGAGAGCGTGACGCTGACCAGGTCCAGCGGGCCCGGATGCGGGTCCCGCGATTCGGGGACCAGCTTGGGGGCCAGCACCAGCAGCGGCGCCAGGATGGGCACCGCCACCAGAAATACTGCACCCCAATGGAAGTGCTGCAACAGTGCACCGCCGACGATGGGGCCCAGCGTGGTTCCCGCGGTGAAACACGAGGCCCAGATGGCGATCGCCAGCCGGCGCGCCGAAGCCTCGGTGAAGATGTTGCGGATCAGGGACAACGTCGAGGGCATCAGCATGGCGCCGAACACGCCGAGCACGGCGCGGGCCAGCACCAGTAGCTCGGCGCTGGGGGCGAAGGCGGCGGCCGCCGAGACCACCGTGAAGCCGCTGGCACCGATCAGCAGCAGCCGGCGCCGGCCCACCCGGTCGCCGAGGCTGCCCATCGCCACCAGAAGTGCGGCCAGCACAAGGGAATACACGTCGACGATCCACAGCTGCGTGGACGCGGCCGGGCGGAAATCCTCGGCGATCATGGGCAGCGCGAACGCCAGCACGGTGTTGTCGATGGCGATCAGCAGGACGGGCAGGGCCAGCACGGCCAGGGCGATCCAGGCGCGCTTGGGAGTGGTGGGTGTCTTCGATGCCGTGACATCGAGGCCGGTGGACATGGAACTTCCTTAACGAGAGGTGATGGTGCCGTTGGTGAGGCTGGACATGATGGCGTCGACGACCTGGTGCCGGGGGATGCCGTCCTGCCTGATGGCGTCGTAGCCGGTCAGGAGCAGCGCCCAGAACACCCGCCGGGCCCAGCCGGGCGGATACACCGGACCGTCGGCCGTCGCGCGGGCCAGTACCTCGGCAATGGCCTCGTCTCCGGTATCGAGGTGGGCGGCCAATTCGGGATCGGCCAACAGGGTCGGGTCGGTGTAGATGTAGAGCACGATCGGGCCCAGGTCGAGCTGACTTTCCACCACCCGGCGCAGGGCCGCATCGACGGGGCCGCAGGCGGGATCGGCGGCGGCGATCGCGGCGGTGCTGACCTCGTGCACATGCAGGGCCACCGCCCGCATCAGGTCACTGCGCTCCGAGAAATACCGGTGCAAGGTGCTGCGCCCGACGCCCGCGGCGGCGGCGATATCGGCCATGGTCGCGGCCGGATTGCCCGCGATGACCGTTACCGCCGCGTCGATGATCGCGCGGCGGGTCCGGCCGCGTGGACCGCTGACGGGTCCCGCGCCGGCGTCGGCCCAGGCAGGCATACTCATGCGTCAAAATATACCAGAAATGACCCAAAATGGGACATGCGTGTCCCACTTTGTCACTGCGGCGGGGCGAACCCGCTGTTCGTCGGCGGTGGGGCCGCGCTGGGCGGCAGCGGCGGTGGTGGCGGTGCCGGCGGTGCCGGCGCGGATTCCGGCCGCGCCACCCGCAGCCGCTCCAGCTCGCGGCGGTGCCGCTCGGCCAGTACCGCCGCCAACACCGGCTCGGGAGGAGTGCCCGGCGGCGGTGGCGGTGCGATCCGGGCCAGCACCTCGCCGGCGATCCGGTGGGCCATCTGCTCACGCATCCGCGGGTCCAGCTGTGCCGTGCGGGACAGGAACTGGCGCGCCATCTCAGCCTGTGCCGAGCCCAGGCCCGACAACTGGATCGTGCTCGCCCACCCGGCCAGCGCCGGCGGCATCGGGGGCGGAGGATCGAGCCGCGGCGTGCGCTCGCTGATCACCATGGTGCCGGCGAACACGTCACCGATGCGCTTGCCGCGCGGTGACACCATGCTGCACAGCACGGCCGGCGCCCCGGTGAACATCCAGATCTCGATGACACCGGCCAGCGCGCGGAAGATGGCTTGGCGCAGGCGTTCCGGGCCACCGTCATCGGAAACCACGCGCAGCCCGAGCGCCATCTTGCCCAGAGATCGGCCGCGGGTCGCGGTCTCGAAGATCACCGGATAGCCGAGCAGGGTCAGCACCGTGAAGATGATCAGTACCGCAGCCGACAATGCGGAATCGAAGTCCGCCAGCGTCAAAGCCCACAACGTGACGCCCAAGACGTAGCCGATCAGCATCACCGTGAGATCGATCAACGCCGCGGCCGCACGCACCGGCAACTGGGCGATCGACACCTCGAGCACCACCGCATCGCCCGTCACCAAGGGTTCCGGCTGGGACACCATGCCCTCGAACGCTACTAGGCCCGAATTGTCGCGCTTCTCAACGCGGCTCGGTTCTCACCGCTCGATCGGCGCGCGACTATGCTGACCAGCGTGGATGTCGACGCGTTCGTGCTGGCCCACCGCGCGACCTGGGACCGGCTGGAACAGCTGGTCAAGCGCCGCCGCGCGCTGACCGGTGACGAGGTCGACGAGCTGGTCGACCTGTACCAGCGGGTCTCCACCCACCTGTCGAAAGTGCGCAGCGCATCGGCCGATCCGGTGCTGGTCGGTCGGCTGTCGGGTTTGGTGGCCAGGGCGCGCTCGGTGGTCACCGGAGCGCACGCGCCGTTGTGGAGCGAGCTGATCCGTTTTGTCACGGTGTCGTTCCCGGTCGTGGCCTACCGGTCCTGGCGGTGGTGGCTGGGCACGGCGGTGGCCTTCTTCGCGGTCGCGGTGGTGATCGGGGTGTGGGTGGCCGGCAGCGCCGACGTGCGTGCCTCGATCGGGACGCCGGCCGAACTGGACCGGCTGATCAACCACGACTTCGCCGCCTACTACAGCGAGAACCCGGCCGGATCGTTCGGCCTGCGGGTGTGGGTGAACAACTCCTGGGTGGCGGCGCAGTGCATCGGCTTCGCGATTCTGCTCGGTATCCCGATTCCGTACGTGCTGTTCCAGAACGCACTGAACGTGGGCGTGTCCGGCGGGCTGATGTACGGCGCCGGCAAATCGGATGTGTTGCTGGGCTTGCTGATTCCGCATGGCCTGCTGGAACTCACGGCGGTGTTCCTGGCCGCGGCGGTGGGAATGCGGCTGGGCTGGACGGTGATCGCGCCGGGCGAGCGGCCCCGCGGGCAGGTGTTGGCCGAGCAGGGTCGCGCCGTGGTGGCGGTCGCCGTCGGGTTGGTGGTCGTGCTGCTGGTCTCGGGCTTGATCGAGGCGCTGGTGACGCCCTCGCCGCTGCCGACATTCCTGCGGATCGGCATCGGAGTGGCCGCCGAGGCGCTGTTCCTGGCTTATGTCATCCACTTCGGCCGCAAGGCGGTGCGGGCCGGGGAGTCCGGCGACGTGGCGGACGCACCGGACGTGCTGCCGACCCGCTAGAGCCTGCCGGTGGCCTTCATCGCCAGGTAGCGGTCGGCCAGCGCGGGGGCCAGCTCCTCGGGTGGCGCGTCGACGACGTCGACGCCGTGCCGCCGCAGCCGGGCCGCGATCTCGTGGCGGTCATTGCGGGACCGTTCGGCCGCCGCGGCGTCATAGACCTGTGCGGCGTCGGCCCGACCGGCCGCCAATTCGTCCACCCGGGGGTCGGCCACCGCCGCGAGCAACACCTGGTGCCGGGCGGCCAGTTGCGGCAGCACCGCCATCAGGCCCTCATCCAGGGCCGAGGCGTTGAGGTCGGTGAGCAGCACCACCAGGGCGCGTCGGCGGACCCGGCGTTGCACCGCGGAAACGGTTGCCGCGGCGTCGGATTCGACCAGCGCCGGCTGCAAGGGCGCCATCGCCTGGACCAACTGGGCCAGCACCTCGGTGCGCGCGGCGTTGAACACCGTGGCTCGCGGAACGCGGTCGTGCGCCAGGAAGTCCACGTGGTCACCGGCCCGTGCGGCCAGCGCGGCCAGCAGCAGCGCGGCGTCCATGGACCAGTCCAGCCGCGGCCAGCTGCTGGGGTCCTGGGACGTCGGGTCCACCCCGATGCGTCCGGCCGAGGTGCGGCCGGTGTCGAGCACGATCACCACCCGGCGGTCGCGCTCGGGACGCCACGTCCGGACCACCACGTCGGCGCGCCGCGCGGTGGCTCGCCAGTCGATCGAACGCACGTCGTCACCGACGACATATTCACGCAGCGAATCGAATTCGGTGCCCTGACCGCGGATCAGCACCGGAACCATGCCGTCGAGTTCGCGCAGTTTGGCCAGCCTGGACGGCAGGTGCTTGCGGGACAGGAACGGCGGCAGGATGCGCACCGTGCCGTCCACGTGATGCGACCGCTGCCGCCCGGCCAGGCCGAGCGGGCCGATGGAACGAATCGTCACATGCGCCGGGCGCTGGTCGCCGCGCCGCACCGGTGCCAGCGTGGTGACGATCCGGAGGCGTTGTCCCGCTGCGATGTCCACCGCGCTGTCGCGCGGCGTCGCGCAGGCGCTGGGCGGCCAGGCATCCCGGACCCGGCCGCGCAACCGCCGTGACCCGTCGTTGTGCAACATCAGCTCGGTGCGCACCGGTTGGCCCAGCCGTGCGGTGGTATCGCCGGACCGGTGTGCCTGCACCGCCCGCGGATCCGCGGCCAGCGCCACGTCGACGCCCACCGCCGCGGCCAGCAGCAGGGCGAGCAGGACCACCGTCACGGCGGGCCACGGTGACAGCAGCACCGGCAGCGTGCCGATCACCGCGATCATGCCGGTGCGGCCGGTCAACACCACTAGCGCGGCACCGGGACGGAGGTCAGGATGCCGTCCAGCACACCGTCGGGGCTGGCCCCTTCCAGCTCGGCCTCCGGCCGCAGGGCGATGCGGTGTCGCAGGGTGGGCCGGGCCATCGCCTTCACGTCGTCGGGGGTCACATAGTTGCGGCCCGACAACCAGGCCCACGACCGGGCGGTCGCCAGCAACGCGGTGGCCCCGCGCGGGGACACCCCCAGCTGCAGCGACGGTGACTGCCGGGTGGCGCCGACGATATCGACGATGTAGCCCAGCACCTCCGCAGAGACCAGCACCTGGCGCACCCCGTCGCGGCCGGCGGCCAGTTCGGCCGGGCCCGCCACCGGGCGCACCGACGACAGGTCACGCGGGTCGAAGCCGCGCGCGTGCCGGTCCAGGATGGCGATCTCCTGATCGCGCGGCGGTAGCGGCACATTCAGCTTGAGCAGGAAGCGGTCCAGCTGCGCCTCCGGCAGCTGGTACGTGCCCTCGTACTCGATGGGGTTCTGGGTGGCCGCGACGATGAACGGGTCCGGCAGTGGGCGGGGTTCGCCGTCGACACTGACCTGCCGCTCCTCCATTGCCTCCAGCAGCGCGGCCTGGGTCTTGGGTGGGGTGCGGTTGATCTCGTCGGCCAGCAGCAGGTGGGTGAACACCGGGCCGGCCCGGAATTCGAACTCGGCGGTGCGGGCGTCGTACACCAGCGAGCCGGTGACGTCGCCGGGCATCAGGTCCGGGGTGAACTGCACCCGTTTGAAGTCCAGCTGCAGGGCCGCCGCCAGGGTGCGCACCAGCAGCGTCTTGGCCACGCCGGGCACCCCCTCCAGCAGCACGTGCCCCCGGCACAGCAAGGCGATGACCAGGCCGCTCACCACCGCTTCCTGGCCGACGACGGCCTTGCCGATCTCGTTGCGCAGGGCGAGCAACGCGTCGCGGGCGGCGTCCTGGGGGGAGGGCTGACTCACGACTGGGTGACCTGCCTTTCGATGTCGTCGAGCTGGTGGGCGAGTTGGTGGAGTTCGGCGTCGGTTCCGGGTGGGGGCCCGAACAGGATGTGGCTCACCGTGTTCGGAGGCTGTCCGCAACGCTGGGCGACGGCCTGGCTGACGGCGGCCTCGCCGGCGGCGGCGCCGAGACCCAATCGCGGCAGCAGCCGGCCCAGGGCGGCGGTGCGCAACGCGGCGGCGGCATGCGCCCTGGCCCGGCGGGACCGGTACAGCCGGGCCCGGCCCTCCACGGTTTCCGACGCCCGCACCACCACCGGTAGGTCCTCGGCCACCAACCGCCCCAGCCGGCGTCCCCGCCACCACGCGAAAAGCGCGACGGACAGACCCAGTTGCAGCACCGCCCAGTACACCCGGTCTGGGATCAGGTCGGTGATCGTCTTCGCGCCCTCGGTGCCGCCCTCGGTGCGCTGTGGCGCGTACCAGATCACCCGGTCGCGGGCGCCGGCCAGGTTCATCGCCAACGCGGCGTTGCCCTTGCCGAGCAGGCCACCGTTGGTCATGAAATCGCTGCTGCCGACCACGGTGACGGTGCGGCCCGCCTCGGTGTAGCGCACCAGCGCACCGCGGTAGCACCGGCTGACGGTGCGCGTCCCCGCCGCCGCAAAGGTATCGCTGAGGCCCAGATCGGCGTCACCGGTACGGACGGCTTCCGGCAGATCACAATCGGGGGCGCCGCCGAACGCGGTGGCGCCGTCGCGGCGGACCCCGGGTGCGAGCCGTTCCCGGGTGGCCGACGTGGGAGCCACCACCAACCGGTCGCCGGGCAGGCCGGCCAGGGTCGCCAGAGTGTCGTCGTCATAGAGGAAGAAGGTCTGCGCCACGACGATCAACGTGTCGGGGCGGGCGGCCCGGACCACCGCCTCGAGATCGTCGGCGACCACGACGTCGACACCGTGCTCACCGAGGAGGGTGACCAGGGCGTGGGCGCCGTCGGGTGAGGTGGAACCGGCCTCCATCAGCCCGCCGGGCCGCGGCGCGGTGAGAACCGTGGTCAGCACGGCGACGGCGATGACGGCGGCCACCGCGAGCGTGGCCCAGCGCGCGGTCCGCCATCGACTCACCCCGGGCGCCGCCGGTGAACTGGTTGTCGTCATCGCACCGGAACCCAGGCGTCGGGTACGGCGCTCGGGGCGCCCGGCGGCGCGGCCGCGGCATGGTCCAGGTGGTCGTCCAGGCCGGCGATCACCCGGTAACCGGCCTCGGTGGCCGGGCGGGCGCCGTAGGCCACGTCGTTGAAAATCTC
Organism: Mycolicibacterium cosmeticum; assembly: GCF_000613185.1. Taxonomy (NCBI): domain Bacteria; kingdom Bacillati; phylum Actinomycetota; class Actinomycetes; order Mycobacteriales; family Mycobacteriaceae; genus Mycobacterium; species Mycolicibacterium cosmeticum. The sequence goes on along the minus strand of NZ_CCBB010000001.1, from coordinate 2,506,226 downwards.
GGCAGCACGGCTCAATTCGTCGCGCAGGCCGCCCACGGCGGCGGCCGCATCGCGGGCGAGTTCGGTGGCGGTGCGCCCGGGCACCGGGTCGAGCACCCCCGTCTCCTCCAGCTTGCGTGCGACCGCACGGAGCCGGTGCCGGATGGCGGCCGCCCAATCCCCTTGCGCGGCACACTGTTGCGCCAGGGCGCGGTGTTCGGCGGAGCCGAGCTGGTGGCCGTCGAACAGGGCGACATCACCGCCGCGGCGGGTGCGCATGGCGCGCATCGCCACCCGGATCGCCACCACGGCCGCGATGACGACCAGCAGCGACAGCAGCCCGACGGTGATCCACCCGCCGGGCACCGACGAACCCGCACTGAACACCCGGTAGAGCAGGTCCTCGAGCCAGGCCCACAGCTGGTCGGTCAGCGACGGCTTCGGGTAGATCGGCTTGCCCAGTTCACGTTGCGCCGCCTCATGGGCGGCGTCGCTGTCGATGTCGAGTCCGGACACGTCAGGGCCGGCGGGTCAGCCACAGGTGGTCGGTACTGTCCGCGGGGGCGACCGGACCGGCGCCGGCGCCCGTCTGCAACACCAGATCGAAGGCCTCCGCGCGGATCCGGCGATCGGTGTACTGCAACACGACCACCCCCGCGGTGAACGGCGAGGTGAGGATCTGCCCGATCGCGGCTCCCACGGAGATCAGCACCAGGCCGACCACCGCCGCGGCGGTGGTCTCCGAGGCGAGCAGCAGAATCTGGCCGCCGAAGCTGAACGGCACCGCCACCGCGCCGGCGATCATGCCCGCCACCATGGTGGCCAGCAGGCGGATGCCGAACACCCGCCAGAAATCGTTGCGGATCAACGCGAACGACCGCTGAACCGCGGCGAGGATGGGTAGCCGCTCCAGCACGATGAGCGGCGGGACGAAGCTCAGCATGGTGCCCAGGTACACCATCAGGATGACCAGACCGAGCAGGAGCGGAATGCCGACCAGGAACCCCGCGGCGGCGTCGCCCACCACGACCGCCACGACGGTCAGCCCGACGGCGACGCCGACGAGCAGGATCGCCCCCACCGCCTCGAGCGCGGTGAATCCGAGCAGTGCCCAGATTCGGCCGCGCAGCCGCTGCCAGGCCGCGCCGATGGTGATTCCCGATCCGAAGACGGCGCGCCCCACGATGACGGTCAGCAGTCCGGCCAGCACGATGCCCGACACCCAGGTGGCGACGGCACCGGCGATGGTGCCCAGGGTGGGGCCGATCAGTGCCACCGCCGGCGCGTCCTCGCCGGTGTAGGCGGAGTCCAGCGCACCGCTGCTGGCCAGCGGGGTGATCTGCAACAGCAGCGCGAACAACTGCGCGATGACCACCACGATGGTGGTCAGTCCCAGGGTGGCCTTGGGGTTGGCCCGGATGTAGGCGAAGGCGCCGTTGAAGATGTCGGACAGGTTCAGCGGACGCAGCGCGATGATGCCGGGCTTGACCTCCGGGGGCGGGCCCGGATACCCGCCGTAATAGCCGTGACCCGGTGGGGGATAGCCGGGGTAGCCCGGATGGCCGGGATAGCCACCGTATCCGGGCGGCGGGTAGGCCGGGCGGGGTCCGCCGCCATACCCACCGGGATCGCTGTACATGGCCACCATCCTGTAGTCGACTCGGGTAATTGACAACGTATCCGGATGTCGACCCCGGCAGGCGTAGCGTCGCAGCCATGGCGGAACTGAAAGACCGGCTGCGTGCGGATCTCACCGCGGCGATGAAAGCACAGGACAAATTGCGGACGGCGACGCTGCGGATGCTGATCGCCTCGATCGGGGCCGAGGAGGTGTCCGGCAAGCAGGCGCGCGAACTGTCCGATGACGAGGTGCTCAAGGTGCTTGCGCGGGAAGCCAAGAAGCGGGCCGAGGCCGCGGAGATCTACACGCAGAACGGCCGCGGCGAATTGGCCGCCAACGAGCATGCCGAGGCCCGGGTGATCGACGAATACCTGCCGACGCCCCTGACCGAGGCCGAAGTCGCCGACGTGGTCGACACCGCGATCGCGCAGATCGCCGAGGAGATCGGCGAGCGGCCGGGGATGCGGCAGATGGGTCAGGTGATGAAGGCCGCCACGGCGATCGCCGCGGGCAAGGCTGACGGATCGCGGCTGTCGGCGGCCGTCAGGGCGCGGCTGTAGGCCGACTCGTCAGGTTGGCCACGGCACGGCGCTCGACCAGCAGGGCGATGTAGTCGCGTACGGTGCTGGTGACGAAATGCCGGTGGGCGTCGGCGACCGCGGCGGTGACGTGCTCGGCGGGCAGACCGGAGTATTTCTCCAGCAGCCGCGTCGTCACGTCGTTCACCTGATCTTCTTCCGTGCGTTTACCCACGCTAAACATTTTGGGGTAGCGCCGCCGCGCCGGTCAACCTGGAGATCGCCGCACTCCCGGTGACGCTCGACACCCGTCAGGGCGCCGTTCTCGGCGCGGCGGGCTGGGCCTCAATCCCGGTGTTCGCCGGGCCCTTCGGGAATCGGCGGCTGCGGGATCACCGGGTAGTCGCCGGTGTAGCCCATGCGCTGGGCCGCCAGCGCCGTCACCTTGCCACGCACCGCGTACCAGCCGCCGATCAGCATCGGGACCAGGACGATGATCGCGATCAGATTCCAGATGTTCTCATAACACATCAGAACGGTGACCGCGGCCAGGAAGACCAGTGTCAGGTAGCCGGTGTACGGCGTGCCCGGCAACCGAAACGTGGGCCGCTGCAGGATGCCCTTGCGCTCCCAGCGGTACAGCTGGAGCTGACAGGCCACAATCATGGCCCACGTCGAGATGATGCCGAGGGCCGACAGGTCCAGCGCGATGTTGAAGGCGTCCTCGGGCACGAACAGGTTGAGCACGACGCCGAGCAGAGTCAGGGCGCCGGTCAGGGCGATCCCGCCGAACGGGACGCCGTTGCGGTTCATCTTCGCCGTGAAGGCCGGACCGCTGCCGTTCATCGCCATCGAGCGCAGGATGCGCCCGGTGGAATACAGCCCGGCGTTGAGACTGGACATCGCGGCGGTCAGCACCACCAGGTTCATGATGCCGCCGGCCGCCGGGACCCCGATCTTGGAGAAGAACGTCACGAACGGGCTCTCGCCCTTGTGGAATTCGGTGTAGGGCAACAATAGGGCGAGCAACACCAGCGAGCCGACGTAGAACAACGCGATGCGCACGATCACCGAGTTGATCGCCCGCGGCATCACCTTGGGCGGGTCCGCGGTCTCGCCCGCCGCGATGCCGACGAGTTCGACTGCGGCATAAGCGAAGATCACACCCGAGGTGACCACCACCAGTGGGAAGATGCCGACCGGCAGCAGGCCGCCGTTATCGGCGATCACGCCGAAACCGGTGGATTGGCCGTTGATCTGGAACCGCCCGGCCAGGAAGACGATGCCGACGACCAGGAAGGTCACCAACGCGGCGACCTTGATGATCGACGCCCAGAACTCCATCTCGCCGAACAGTTTCACCGAGATGATGTTCATGGTCAGGACGATGCCCAGGGCGATGAGGGCGATCAGCCATTGCGGGATCGCTTCGAACATCCCCCAGTAGTGCACATACAGCGCCACCGCCGTGACGTCCACGATCGCGGTGGCCGCCCAGTTGAAGAAGTACAGCCAGCCCGTCACGTAAGCGGTTTTCTCACCGAAGAATTCGCGCGCATAGGAGACGAACGAGCCCGACGACGGCCGATGCAACACCAGCTCGCCGAGGGCGCGCAGGATGAAGAACACGAAGATGCCGCAGACCGCGTACACGAGGAACAAACCGGGACCGGCGCTGTGCAGCCGGCTGCCCGCACCCATGAAAAGGCCGGTGCCGATCGCCCCGCCGATGGCGATCATCTGGATCTGGCGGGGTTTGAGGGCCTTGTGATAACCCTCGTCCTCGTGGTTCAGGGCCGAATTGTCGTACGTCGATTCTGTGGTCATCCCGCTCCCCGTCGGTGACTGCGTGGTCGCTCGACCGTAAGCCGGGCCGGCGAGGCGCGAAAGTCGAGCGATGTAAACATTGCGCTACACGGCGCCGTCGTCCCCGGTGACCGGTGCGGTACCTAGCGGCCGCCTGGCACCGGGACGTCGCGCAACGTGCGGGCGACGATGTCGACGAAGCCGGTGCAGGACTCATAGCGGGCCGCCGGGTTCTTCGCGAGCGCCTTGGCGAACACGGCGTTGAGTGAACCCGGCAACCACGGCCGGCGAGCGGTGAGCGCCGGGACCGGGTCGCGCAGGTGCGCATAGGTGATGGCGAACGCCGTGCCGCGGGGGAAAGGGGGCGCGCCGGTGAGCCACTCGAAAACGGTGCACGCCAACGCATAGAGGTCGGTCGCGGCACTGAGCTGCTGGCCCTGCAGTAGTTCCGGTGCGGCGTAGGCGATGGAGCCCCGCACCCGGCCGTTGCTGGCCAGTGGCCGCACGTCGTCGGCGAGTTGCGCGATGCCGAAATCGGTCAGATAACTCTGCCGGTGGTCGGCGGACAGCAAGATGTTGGCAGGCTTGACGTCTCGATGGATCACCTCCATCGCGTGGGCATAGTCGAGGGCGCCGGCCACCTGGCCGGCCACCGTGGCGACGGCCGCGACATCCGGTTCACGGCCCGGCGCCGGGACCAACACCGAGGCCGGCGGGCCGTCGACGTACTGCATGGCCATCCACAACTGCGGTTGCGCCGATGCGGTTTCGCCGTGTTCGTAGGTGGCCACGATGTGTGGGTGACGCAACGTCGAGGCGATGGTGAACTCGCGGGCCAGCCGCTCCCGCGCGAGGTCGCGGTTGGTGGCGTCGGTGTGGATGACCTTGAGCGCCAAGGGCTCGGCCTCACCCGTCCGGTGGACGCGGTAGACGTCGGCCGCTCCGCCACCGCCCAGGCACGCCTCGACGACGAAGCCGGAGATGATGTCACCGGCCTCGAACACCCTGTCAGATTAAGCGCTTCAGGTCTCGTCGGCGATCTGGCGACGGCTCTGGAAGCGGGCCGGCGCGTCCGGGTCCCCGTCCTGGTGATCCAGCTGCTCCTGCAGTTCGCGTTGCTCGGCGGTGGCCTGGGTGGCGTCCTCGGGTGTCGGCGGGGGCGTCTTGTGCTGTTCCATGCGGTTCAGGGTGGCCACAAACGGTGCCCGGCAAACCGGCAGTGATTACCGGCGTAACCGCTTACGCCGGTACAGGTCGTCATCGGCCCCGGTGAACAGCTCGCGGATGTCCTCGCGGTGCGGGTCACCGGCGGCGACGCCGAAGGACACCGCCACCTGATGCCCGGCGGCGAGTTCACCGGCCAGTGCCCGCGCCGCCTCGAGGTCGTACCCCGCGACGATCGCGACGAACTCGTCGCCGCCGATCCGGCCGAGGACACTGCGTTCGGGCAACCGGCCGGCCAGCCGCCCGGCCACCTGCACCAGCAGGTCGTCACCGGCCGGATGGCCGTGCACGTCGTTGACCGTCTTGAAGTCGTCCACGTCGAACACCATGACGGCCAACGGCTTTCGGGTACGACGGGCGTGCTCGGTGAGCCGCCGGGCGTACTCGTCGACACCCGTGCGATTCCACACCGAGGTCAGCGGATCCCGGAAGGCCGCCTCGATCAGCGTCGAGGTGATGATCCCGAAGACCTCTTGCGCGCCCAGGATGCTGACGGCGTAGATGACCAGCCACAGCCCCGGCACCGGGACCGGGGCGAACAGCAGACCGCCGATGGCGGCCGCGATCAGCACCGTGGTGGCGATCCGCGCGGGCACCGCGGGATACCAGGTGCGGATGAAGATCGCGACGAACATCAGCGGCACCACCGACCACACCTGCGCCTCGAGCGCCTGATGGAACAGGATGGACAGGATCGGTGCGGCGGCCAGGCAGATCATGGTCGCCGCCTGCCTGCGGGGACCCGGGCGCGGCCGGGCGATCAGCAGCAGACCCAGGGCCGCGGCGGCACAGGCCAGCAGTTCGCCCCGGCCGTCGGTGCGGGGGACGTCGATCACGTACGAGCTGATCGCCGCCAGACCGTAGAGCAGCAACAGGGCCGCGAACGAGGACAGCAGCATCCGCCGTTTCAGCTCGCTGCCCTGGCCGACCAGCGATCCGGCCCTCCACATCGCGACCTCCGCCTGCCCGCCATTCGATGACGAGAACCTACCCGCAATGCCAGAAGCCCTGACCGGCCAGGCCGATCAGGGCTTCTGCTTCCACACTGTCGGGGTATCCGACGCTGCGCGCCGTCAACCCCTTCCCTCGCCTCGGACGAGCGAGCAAGCTCGCTCGTCTCTCGACTCAGTCGGGGTGGCGGGATTTGAACCCACGACCTCTTCGTCCCGAACGAAGCACGCTACCAAGCTGCGCCACACCCCGCGTGAAGCCACGACAGCGTATCGCACCGGGGTACCGCGAAGCCAAACGCCTGCTCAGATGGGCCCTCGCGGCTACCTTCGGGTCGCGCGCAGCACCGCCAACCGCTCGCGGTACTCCGCCTCGCCGACCTCACCGCGGGCGTACACGTCGCGCAGGGTGTTCTCGCCCTTGCGGCCCTGCAGCCGCCGTGCGATCAGCCAGATCGCCGTCACCACCAGGGCCAGCACGATCAGCCGGGCCAGCAGGAACCACGGGTGGAAGGCCACGGCGCCGAACCGGCGCCCGTCGTCGGCGACGAAGGTCATGGTCTGTGGCAGGTATTCATAGAGGTTCATGGCGTCCAGCCTGCTCGCCGGGGCCGCCGCAGGCATCGGCCGCGAGGCGTCGAAACCGCTACGCCGCGTGCCGTAGCGCTCAGCCCTGCCACCCGGGCCGGACCAGTCCACTCTCGTAGGCCAGCACCACCAGTTGGGTGCGGTCCCTGGCGCCCAGTTTGGTCAGGATCCGGCTGACGTGGGTCCGCGCGGTGGCCGGGCTCATGAACAACCGGGTACCGATCTCGGCGTTGGTCAGCCCCTCGGCGACCAGGGCCATCACCTCCCGTTCCCGTGCGGTGAGGTCGGGCAGGGACACCGCGGCCGGCGGTTTGGCGCGGGACGCGAACTCGGCCATCAGCCGCCGCGTCACCGACGGCGACAGCAGCGCGTCACCCTCGGTGACCACCCGCACGGCCCGCACCAGCTCGCTGGGCTCGCTGTGCTTGACCAGGAAACCGCTGGCGCCGGCCCGCATCGCCTCGAACACGTACTCGTCCAGCTCGAAGGTGGTCAGCACCACCACCCGCACCCCGGTCAGGGCGGGGTCGGCGGTGATCGCCCGGGTGGCGCGCAGCCCGTCGGTGTCCGGCATCCGGATGTCCATCAACACCACATCGGGCTGCAGACGGCGGGTCAGCTCCACCGCCGACGTCCCGGTCGCGGCCTCCCCGGCCACCTCGATGTCGGGTTGGGCGTCCAGCAGCGCGACGAACCCGGCCCGCACCAGCACCTGGTCGTCGGCCACCAGCACCCGGATCACGGCGTACCGCCCACCGGCAGCACGGCCCGGACCCGGAATCCGCCGGCGGGCAGCCGCTGCGCCGACAGCGACCCGCCCAGCGCCTGCGCCCGCTCCCGCATCCCGGCGATCCCGCTGCCACCGGTGCCGCTGCCGTGCGCCGGACGGCCGTCGTCGTCGACGGTCACCTCGAGCGCGTCGTCGCCGTAACCGATGGTGACGGTCGCCGTGTGAGCGGTGGAGTGGCGCACCACATTGGTCAGCGACTCCTGCACGATGCGGGCGGCGGCGCTGTCGATCACCGCCGGCACGGCGCGCGGCCGCCCCCGCACGGTGGTGGTGACCGTCAGCCCGGTGGCTCGGGTGAAGCCCACCAGCGCGTCCAGATCGGCGATGCCCGGGGTCGGTGCGGTGGGCTCGCCGGATTCGGTCCGCAGGGCGGCCACCAGCGCGTGCACATCCGAAATCGCTTGTCTGCTGGCGTCTTTGATGGCGGACAAGGCCGGGCCGGCCCGCTCGGGCTGGGTGTCGAGCAGCTCGAGCGCCACCGCCGACTGCACGTTGATCATCGACAGGCTGTGCGCCAGCACGTCATGCAGCTCGCGCGCGATGGTCAACCGCGCCTGGGAGGCGGCGTCACGCTCCATGGCCGCGCGCCGCTGACGACCGGCCTCCAGGCTGACCCGGCGCTGCCGGATACCTTCGGCGATGGCCAGCAGCACCAACATCCAGGCCCCCAGCGCCCCGGCCGCTTCGACGGGCGGGGACCGCCACCACACGAACAGCGCCCAGCCGATGAACGGCAGCGGATAGGTGTGCCAGCGCGCCCCCGTCGACGCGGCGGTGAGGAACGCGATGACCAGGGCCAGTAGCACCGGTCCCGGCCGGTGCGTCGCGTGCAGGTAGGCGACCGTCACGGCAAGGACTCCGGCCAGCACCGGCAGCGGATACCGGCGCCGGGCCAGCAGCAGCACCGGGCCGGCCAGCAGCAGCACCACCGCGTACGGCGGCAACGGCACCGCGGCCAGCCCGGGGAACCGCCGACGGGTGCCGAACGTGCCGGCCAGCTGGATCAGTGCGGTGCCGAGCGCCGGCAGCCACACGCTGGGAGTGCGGAGTTCGGCGCCCATATCCGCACGGTAGCCAACCCCCGGCGGGCGCGGCGTCCGTGTCGCGACGTATATCACTGCCAAGATTAGGAAAGAATTAGAGCATCGCCTGCGTTGAAGGTTCTGAAGGCCGCAACGGCCTGATCGATTCCGCATCGATTCGACGGAGTGAGGCAGAAATGACCGGACTGGGCGCCATGATCTACATCGGGTTCTTCGCCTTCGCCGCGTTGTGGCTGTTCATGACGGGCCGCGCCGATGGTCAGGGCGCCGAGAGTCAGGGCCAGGTCCCCGACCGTTCGAACTCGATGAGCGCCGATGCCGGGCCGGACGGATCCAGCCCCTGGCTGCTCACCCACTCGTCGTCGAAGTAGGTGTCGGCGTAGCGGTCGCCGCTGTCGGCGAGCAACGTCACCACCGATCCGCTGCGTCCCCGGGCGATCATCTCGGCCAGCAACCCGAACGCCCCCCACACATTGGTGCCCGTCGACGGCCCCACCCGCCGGCCCAGCACCCGGCTGACGTGCCGCGCCGCCGCCACCGAGGCGGCGTCGGGTACCGCCACCATCCGATCCACCACGCCCGGCAGGAACGAGGGCTCCACCCGCGGCCTGCCGATGCCTTCGATCCGGGAGGACGCGCCGGTCTCGATATCGGCGCGGCCCTGCGTGTAGGCGGGATAGAACGCCGAATGCTCCGGGTCCACCACGCACAACCGGGTGGGGTAGCGGCGGTAGCGCAGGTACCGGCCGATGGTCGCGCTGGTCCCGCCGGTGCCGGCGCCGACCACCACCCACTCGGGCACCGGGTGGGCCTCGTCCCGCATCTGGTCGAAGATCGACTCGGCGATGTTGTTGTTGCCGCGCCAGTCGGTGGCCCGCTCGGCGTTGGTGAACTGATCCAGGTAGTGCCCGCCCGTCTGCACCGCCAGCCGCTCGGCCTCGGCGTACACCTCGGCCGACTTCGCCACGAAATGGCAACGGCCGCCCTGTGATTCGATCAGCTTGATCTTGCTGGCGCTGGTCGAGGACGGCATCACCGCGATGAACGGCAACCCCAGCAGCGCGGCGAAGTAGGCCTCGGAGACCGCCGTCGAACCGGATGAGGCCTCGATGACGGTGGTGTGCTCACCGATCCAGCCGTTGCACAACGCATACAGGAACAGGGAGCGCGCCAACCGGTGTTTGAGGCTGCCGGTGATGTGCGTGGACTCGTCCTTGAGGTACAGCTGCACGTCCACCCCGCCGGCCCACGCGTCGGGTAGGGGATACCGCAGCAGGTGGGTGTCGGCACTGCGGCGGGCGTCGGCCTCGATCAGCCGGACGGCGTTGTCCACCCACGCCCGCGGTTGGTTCCGGTCGCTGAACGCCCCGGGGTTCACCGTGCCGTGACGGTCGGGTGCGCCTGCCCCGCCCTGGTGCCCACCGCCGGGCCGCCGGTCGGCGCGGCGACCAGGGTCAGCAGGGTGGCCTCCGGCCGGCAGCAGAACCGCACCGGCGCATACGGGGAGGTGCCGATGCCCGCCGACACGTGCAGCTTCATCTCGGCACCCCAGTGCGAGGGACCCTTCACCCGGGAGCGGTCCAGCTCGCAGTTGGTGACGACGGCGCCGTAGAACGGCAGGCACAGTTGCCCGCCGTGGGTGTGCCCGGCCATCACCAGTTGATAGCCATCGGCGGCGAACCGGTCCAGCACCCGGGGTTCGGGCGAGTGGGTGACGCCGAGGCGCAGATTCGCCGCCGGGCTGGCCTGCCCGGCGATGGTGTCGTAGCGGTCGCGACGCAGGTGCGGATCATCCACCCCGGCGGCGGCGATGCGCAGCCCGGCCACGTCGAATTCGCGGCGGGTGTGGGTCAGGTCCAGCCAACCGCGCTCGGTGAACGCCGCACGCAGGTCCTGCCAGGGCAGCGGGGCGCCGTGGATGCGCTTGTGCTTCTTGAACAGATAGTTCGCCGGGTTCTTCGGGCGCGGGGCGAAATAGTCGTTGCTGCCGAACACGAACACCCCCGGCACCGACAGCAGATCCCCGAGCGCCTGCACGACGGCCGGCACCGACCGCGGATGCGACAGGTTGTCGCCGGTGTTGACCACGAAATCCGGTTCCAGCGCCGCCAACTCGCGCAGCCAGGCCTGCTTGCGGCGCTGCCGGGGCAGCATGTGCAGATCACTGAGGTGCAGCACACGCAGCGGTGTGGAACCCGGCGAGAGCACCGGCATGGTGAACTCCCGCAGCGCGAAGGCGTTGCGCTCGATCAGCGACGCATAACCGAGGCCGGCGGCCAGGGTCCCTGCGGCGACGGCGGCGGTGTTCTTCACGTACGGCATGTCAAAAGACTACTGCCACCGGCGCACCAGGGCCTGGCTATCACCTGTGATCACGGCGGGGGCGGTGGTGGCGGCGGCCCCAGCACCGGCACCGTGATGGGCGGCAGGCCGGGGATCTCGATGACCGTCGAGCCCACCTGTGGTGGCGGCGCGTTCGGGTCGAGGCCCGGGATGCCGATCGGCGGGGGCGGCGGTGGCGGCGGGATGCCGTTGCTGATCTGGATGGTGATGATCGACCCGGGGATGGTCTGCCCGGACGGCGACGTGCCCACCACGGTGCCGGCCGTCGACACGCTGTTCACCGGGGTGGCCTGGTCGGCGACCTGGAATCCGGCGTCCTTGAGTCGCTGCCGGGCGGCGTCCTGCGACATGCCGGCGACGCTGGGCACCTTCGAGCCGGGGCCGCCCTCGACATAGCGCGGATCGGTCGGCGGCAGTTGCACCGTGTCCGGGGTGATCGGCTTCATGGCGGTGAACCAGGTCCTGGCCGGTTCGTTGCCGCCGAACAGGTCACCGGATCCGCACTGCCGCAACGGGAACGAGCACAGGTCGCCGGGAGTGCTGGAGTCGTCGTAGATGTAGTTGGCGGCGGCGAAAGCGCTGGTGAACCCGAGGAATCCCGACGAGCGGTGCGCCTCGGTGGTGCCCGTCTTGCCCGACATCGGCAGGTTCCAGCCCACGGCACCGGCCGAACCGGCGGCCGTGCCGTTGCCCTGGTCGTCGTGGCTCATGGCGTTGGCCAGGGTGTTGGCCAGCCCCTCCGGCACCACCTGCTCGCACGTCTCGGTGGTGACGGCCACCTCCTGGCCGTGCCGGTCGAAGACCTTGTCGACCGGGTTGGGCGGGCACCAGGTGCCCGACGAAGCCAGCGTCGCCGCCACGTTGGACAGCTCGAGCGCGTTCACCTCGACCGGGCCCAACGTGAACGACCCGAGGTTCTGCCGTTTGATGAAATCGGCCAGGCTCTCGTTGCTCTCCGGGTCGTAGTCGCGCGCGGTGCCGGGCAGTGCATAGGACCGCAGGCCCAGCTTGACCGCCATGTCCACCGTCCGCTGCACCCCGACCTGGCTGATCAGCTTGGCGAACGCGGTGTTCGGCGAGGTGGCCAGCGCGTCGGTGACGCTCATCTGACCGCGGTAGTTACCGGCGTTCTGCACGCACCAGGTGGCCGCGGGGCAGCCCTTGGCGCCGCCGCTGCCCAGGCCCTTGGCCTCGAACCGGGCCGGGGCGTCCAGGGTGGCGTTGATGCCCATGCCCATGTCGAGGGCGGCGGCGGTGGTGAACACCTTGAAGATGGACCCGGCGCCGTCGCCGACGAGCGAGAACGGCTGCGGCTGCATGGTTTCGCCGGCGTCGGTGTTCAGGCCGTAGGTGCGGTTGCTGGCCATCGCCACCACCGGATGGGCGGTCTTACCCGGCTTGATCACGCTCATCACGCTGGCGACACCGTCCAGGTCGGGGGCGGCGATGCTGTTGACGGCCGATTTGACGTTGGCCTGGACATCGGGATCCAGCGTGGTGCGGATCAGGTAGCCGCCCTTGGCCACCTGCTCCTTGCTGATCCCGGCCCGGGCCAGGTAGTCCAGCACGTAGTCGCAGAAGAAGGCCCGATCCCCGGCGGCGATACACCCGCGCGGCAGTTCGTTGGGCTGCGGCAGGATGCCCAGCGGCTGCTGCTTGGCCGCCCGCAACGCGTCGGCTTCCTGCGGGATGTTCTCGATCATGGTGTCCAGCACCAGGTTCCGACGGGCCAGCGCGCCGTCGGGGTTGGTGTACGGGTTGAGCGCGCTGGTCGACTGCACCATGCCGGCCAGCAGGGCGGCCTGCTGCCAATTCAGCTCCGAGGCGTTGACGCCGAAGTACGTCTGCGCCGCGTCCTGGATCCCGAACGCGCCGTTGCCGAACGACACCAGATTGAGGTACCGGGTCAGGATCTCCGGCTTGGTGAACGTCTTGTCCAGGGTCAGCGCCATCCGGATCTCGCGCAGTTTACGCGCCGGCGTGGTCTCGATCGCGGCGCGCTTCTCGGCGTCGGTCTGCGCGATCACCAGCAATTGGTAGTTCTTCACATACTGCTGTTCCAACGTGGATCCACCGCGGGTGTCCAGATCGCCGGAGGCATATCCGGCCAGGCCGGTCAGCGTGCCCTTCCAGTCCACCCCGTTGTGTTCGGCGAACCGCTTGTCCTCGATGGACACGATGGCCAGCTTCATGGTGTTGGCGATTTGCTCGCTGGGCACCTCGAACCGGCGCTGGGAGTACAGCCAGGCGATCGGGTTGCCACGGGCATCGGTCATCGTCGAGACCGCGGGCACCTCGCCCTCCACGAGCTGCGCCGACCCGTTGGCGACGACGTCGGAGGCGCGGTTGGACATCAGCCCGAGACCACCCACCACGGGAAACATCAATCCGGCCGCGATCACGCTGGCCAGCAGGCAGCACCATGCGAGCTTGATGAGCGTCACCGCAACGGGTGGGCGCACGGTGTGCTGCTCGGGCATGGGTAACAGACTAACCAGACCTTCCTGGAAGGGCCTCCGAGCGGTGCGTTTGTACGACGGACGGCCCGGCGGCACGCCCGTCCCAAAAAATCGTGATCTGACTGTTGCGTAAAACCCCTCTGACCACCTAGCTTGGACACACAGTGCGATTCAGGTAACACTATTGGACGCAATGTGGCGTAGATCGCACTCGTGGTCTCGCCGGTCGGAGCGAAAGGGTTGCTGATGTCAGTTTCGTCGACTGCAGTACGCAAATCGTGCACGGGCCAGCAACCCGGCAGTGCCACACACAGCGCCGAGGCCGAAGCCCGCATCGCGTGGGTGTCCCAGGCTCGCTGCCGGCAGGCCGACCCGGACGAACTGTTCGTCCGCGGCGCCGCCCAGCGCAAGGCCGCGGTGATCTGCCGGCACTGCCCGGTGATCGCCGAATGCGGGGCCGATGCGCTGGACAACCGGGTCGAGTTCGGCGTGTGGGGCGGGATGACCGAGCGTCAGCGCCGTGCCCTGCTCAAGCAGCACCCCGAGGTGGTGTCCTGGGCCGACTTTTTCGCCGCCCAGCGCAAGCACCGCAGCGCCGTCTGACCCTTTTCACCGGATTGCCGTTTACCCCGCGAATCGCGGGGTAAACGCCGCTTCTAAGCGGATTCGGCGACACCTGTCAGCTGATCGCCGATCGCGCGCAGCGCCTCCAGGTCGGACACGTCGAACGGCAACGACGGCACCCCGACGATCGCGACATGCGGATTGGCGCCGGTGAACCGGCCCAGCAGCCGCACCTCCCGCTTCGCGGTGGCCGCACGCGCCGCGTGAATCCTCAGCACCGCCGCGGCCAGTCCGCCCGGCGCCTGTGCATCCAACTGATCGGCGGCCAACTCGGCCTTCTCGCCGGGCAGGCTGCTCAGCGTCGGATGGGTCCGGTTCAGGATCATGCCGGCCAGTGGCATGTGCTCCTGGGACAGCCGGTCGATGAAGAACGACGCTTCGCGCAGCGCGTCCGGTTCGGCGGCCGACACCACCACGAACTGGGTGCCCCTGCGCTTCAGCAGCTCGTAGGTGCGGTCCGCCTTCTCCCGGAAACCGCCGAAGGTGGCGTCCAGCGATTGCACGAATCCCGCTGCGTCCGAGAGCATTTGGGAACCCAAGACGGTGGACATGCCCTTCATCGCCAGTCCCACCGCGCCCGTCACGATGCGGCCGATGCCGCGGCCCGGTGCCAGCAGCAGCCGCCACAGCCGGCTGTCCATGAAGCTGCCGAGCCGCTTCGGGGCGTCCAGGAAGTCCAAGGCGTTGCGCGACGGCGGCGTGTCGACCACCACCAGATCCCACTTGTCCTCGGCCAGCAGCTGGCCGAGCTTCTCCATCGCCATGTACTCCTGTGTGCCGGCCAGCGAGGTGGCCACGGTTTGGTAGAACTGGTTCTCCAAAATGGCGTCCGCGCGGTCGGTCCCGGAGTACTGCACCACCATCTCGTCGAAGGTGCGCCGCATGTCCAGCATCATGGCGTGCAGTTCACCGGGCACCTCGGGTGCCAGCGGCACCCGCTGCGGGGTGTTCCCGAGGCTTTCGATGCCCAGGGCCTGCGCCAGCCGCTTGGCCGGGTCGATGGTCAGCACCACCACGGTGCGGCCGTACTCGGCGGCGCGCAGCGCCATCGCCGCGGCCGTCGTGGTCTTACCGACACCGCCTGCGCCGCAACACACCACGACACGGTTGGACGTGTCGGTCAGGATGGCGCCCAGGTCGAGCGTGGGGGGTGTGGTGCTCATGGTTGCTACCTCACTCCCTGCTGGGCGAGCGCCTCGGCCAGCTCGTACAGGCTGCCGAGGTCCACACCGTCGGAGATGGTCGGCAGGTCCAGGCGCGCGACGTCGAGCTGCTGCAGCTGCTCGGCACTCTCGGCGCGGGCGGTGATCAACGTGGCGTGCTGGATCGATTCGGTGAGCAGGCCGGCGAAATCGCTGTCGGACAACGTGATTCCCACCTTCTCCAACCCGGACCGGACGGCGTCGGCGTCGATGTCGCCCTCGGCGGCCTTCCCGAGCGCGTCGGCGGGCAGATAGGTCGGGATGTTGCGGTTGACGATGACGCTGCCGATCGGCAGCTCCAGTTCGCGCAACTCCTCGATGGCCTCCAGGGTCTCCTGGACCGGCAAGGCCTCCAACAGCGTCACCAGATGCACCGCGGTCAGGGGCGAGTGCAGGATCTTGACCACGCCCTCGGCCTGGGAGTGCACCGGGCCGCCCTTGGCCAGCTCGGACACCGCCTTGGTGACGTCGAGGAAGCGCGAGATCCGGCCCGTGGGCGGCGCGTCGACGACGATCGCGTCGTAGGCATCCGGCTTTCTCTTCTCGTTGCGGACGACGATCTCCTTGATCTTCCCGGTGAGCAGCACATCGCGTAGGCCCGGGGCGATCGTGGTGGCGAATTCGACGGCGCCGATCCGGCGCATCGCCCGGCCGGCGATGCCCAGGTTGTAGAACATGTCGAGGTATTCGAGGAACGCGGCCTCGGTGTCGATGGCCAGGGCGTTGACCTGACCGCCGCCGTCGGCGGTGGCGACCTTCACCTCCTGGTAGGGCAGCGGCGGCACGTCGAAGAGCTGGGCGATGCCCTGGCGTCCCTCCACTTCCACCAGCAGGACCTTGCGTCCCCCCGAGGCCAGCGCCAAAGCCAGCGCCGCCGCGATGGTCGATTTGCCGGTACCGCCCTTGCCCGACACGAAATGCAGGCGGGCCTCGGTCAGGCGGGCTGGCCAGCCGACCGGGTTGGGTGCAGGGTCCACCCCTGCATGCTAACTGTGAGCCGATCCGCTCCGGATAAGCTCTGCAGCATGAGCGAACCGACCCGGTGGGAATACGCCACCGTCCCGTTGCTGACCCATGCCACCAAGCAGATCCTGGACCAGTGGGGTACCGACGGCTGGGAGCTGGTGTCGGTGCTGCCCGGGCCGACCGGTGAGCAGCACGTGGCGTACCTCAAGCGGCCGAAGTGACCACCTGGTCCGCCCGGCTGGCCGAACTCGGCATCGAACTGCCGGCCGTCGTCGCTCCGCTGGCCGCCTATGTGCCCGCGACGCGCACCGGCAACCTGGTCTACACCGCGGGGCAGCTGCCCATCGCCGACGGTGAGCTGTTGGCCACCGGCAAGGTGGGCGCCGAGGTCACCCCGGAGCGAGCCAACGAGCTGGCCCGGGTGTGCGGTCTGAACGCGCTGGCCGCGGTGCACTCGCTGGTCGGTATCGACGCGGTGGTCAAGGTGGTCAAGGTCGTCGGATTCGTCTCGTCCGCACCGGGTTTCGCCGGACAACCGGGCGTGGTCAACGGCGCGTCCGAGCTTTTCGGTGAGGTGTTCGGCGACGCCGGCGCCCATGCCCGCTCGGCCGTCGGGGTGTCGGAGCTGCCGCGCAATGCGCCGGTCGAGGTCGAGATTATCGTCGAGGTCGCGTAAGCGACCGAGCATCAACTGAGAGGTCGCGTAGCGCGTCATGACCCATCCCGCGTACGGAGTGCTGCGGCCGGTGACCGAAACGGCCTCGGTGCTGCTGTGCGACAACCCCGGGATCATGACGTTGGACGGCACCAACACCTGGGTGCTGCGCGGGCCGGGCAGCGACGAGATGGTGATCGTCGACCCCGGTCCCGACGACGCCGAGCACATCGGCCGGCTGGCCGACCTGGGCAAGATCCCGCTGGTGCTGATCAGCCACAAACACGAGGACCACACCGGCGGTATCGACGCGATCGTGGAGCGCACCGGCGCCGTGGTGCGCGCCGTGGGCAGCGGATTCCTGCGCGGGCTGGGCGGCCCGTTGACCGACGGCGAGGTGATCGACGCCGCGGGCCTGCGCATCACGGTCATGGCCACGCCCGGACACACCAGCGACTCGCTGTCATTTCTCGTCGACGATGCCGGCGACGGGGGAGGCGCCGTGCTGACCGCCGACACCGTGCTGGGCCGCGGCACCACGGTGATCGACAGCGAGGACGGCAGCCTCGGGGCCTACCTCGATTCCCTGCGCCGGCTGCAGGGACTGGGCCGCCGGCGGGTGCTGCCCGGCCACGGCCCCGAACTCGACGACCTGGCAGCGGTGACTGCGGCGTACCTGGCGCACCGCGAAGACCGGTTGAACCAGGTCCGCGAGGCGCTGCGGGTGCTGGGTGAGGACGCGACCGCGCGCCAGATCGTGGAACACGTCTACACCGACGTCGACACGAAGCTGTGGGACGCGGCGGAGAAGTCGACCCAGGCCCAGCTGGATTACCTCAGAGCGTGATTTGTGGAGTCTCACCCGTAATGATTACGGGTGGCCCTCCACAAATCGCAGTTACCGCGCTCGCCTCGCCAGCCGCTCGCTGTCGCTGATCAGCACGCTCTTGCCCTCCAGCCGGATCCAGCCGCGGTGGGCGAAATCGGCCAGCGCCTTGTTGACGGTCTCCCGGGAGGCGCCGACCAGCTGGGCGATCTCCTCCTGGGTCAGGTCGTGGGTGACGCGCAGCGCGCCGCCTTCCTGCGTGCCGAACCGCTGCGCGAGCTGCAACAGCTGCTTGGCCACCCGGCCGGGCACGTCGGTGAAGATCAGGTCGGCCAGGTTGTTGTTGGTGCGGCGCAGGCGGCGGGCCAACACGCGCAGCAGCTGCTCGGCGATCTCGGGCCGGTCGGCGATCCAGGCGCGCAACGCCTCGCGGTCCATCGACACCGCGCGCACCTCGGTGATGGTGGTGGCGCTGGACGTCCGCGGACCCGGGTCGAAGATCGAGAGCTCACCGAACATGTCCGACGGACCCATGATGGTCAGCAGATTCTCGCGACCGTCGGGTGACCGACGACCGATCTTCACCTTGCCGGACGTGATGATGTACAGCCGGTCGCCGGGCTCACCCTCGGCGAACACGGTGTGTCCGCGCGGGAAGTCGACGGGCTGCAGCTGTTTGGTCAGTGCCGCGACCGCAGTGGGTTCGACTCCTTGGAAGATTCCGGCCCTGGCCAGGATCTCGTCCACGTTGCCCCTCTTAAGCTAATTCGGTGATATGACGCGCGCCGGCCAACGCAGGCTGGTGAGCGCATTCAGTCTAGTTGTTGGCCACTCCGCGACGTGCCAACGCTACACACGATTGGCCTGGCGAGTCGCCGGAAACTGCGGATTCAGTCCGGTCGGAGGGTATATCCGGGTCGGCAGGCCGGTGTGCTCCGCCGGTGCGGGGCGGGGTGCGGGAACCCGGTCCAGCAAATTGCCCTTGGTTCGTGGCCCGGGATTGTCCTCGCGCAGCCCGGCTTCCAAGCGGTCCAGACCGAAGGTCGCCAACATCAGCAACCCCGGAACGAACGCCACCAGCAACCACGACACGAGTGATGAGTAAACACGGCCAAGGTCTCAGCCAGATCACGGTTTGTCACCGGTCAGCACCGCAGTGCGGGTCGTTGTCCCCGTCGGATCGCCCGAGCGCCAGTGCACGTCAGTACGCTGATCCGGGTGAGCGTTCGCACCGCCCGGAGCAAATCGGCAGCCAAGTGGGATACAGAGACCCATCTCGGCCTGGTCCGCCGGGCCCGCCGGATGAACCGCACGCTGGCCACGGCCTTCCCGCACGTCTACTGCGAACTGGATTTCACCACGCCACTGGAGCTCATCGTGGCGACCATCCTCTCGGCGCAGTGCACCGACAAACGCGTCAACCTCACCACCCCGGCGCTGTTCCAGAAGTACCGCACCGCGCTGGACTATGCCCAGGCCGACCGCACCGAACTCGAGGAGCTGATCCGGCCCACCGGCTTCTACCGCAACAAGGCCAACTCGCTGATCAACCTCGGTCAGGAATTGGAGGCCCGCTTCGACGGTGAGGTGCCCGGCAACCTCGACGATCTGGTGACGCTGCCCGGCGTCGGCCGCAAGACCGCCAACGTGGTGCTGGGCAACGCTTTCGACATCCCCGGCATCACGGTCGACACCCATTTCGGCCGGCTGGTGCGCCGCTGGCGCTGGACGGCCGAGCAGGACCCGGTGAAGGTCGAGCACATCGTGGGTGAGCTCATCGAGCGCAAGGAGTGGACGCTGCTGAGCCACCGGGTGATCTTCCACGGTCGCCGGGTCTGCCATGCCCGCCGGCCCGCCTGCGGGGTGTGCGTGCTGGCCAAGGATTGCCCGTCGTTCGGCGAAGGCCCCACCGATCCCGTGACGGCGGCGGCTCTGGTCAAAGGCCCGGAGACCGAACACCTGCTGGCCCTCGCCGGCCTGTGAGCAGATCCGCCCGGTGGACCGCGGTGGTGCTGATCATCTTCGTGGCGCTCGCCGTCGGGTTGTGGCGCGAGATCGGCACCGAGCAGACCGCACCCACGGCGCCCGAAACGCCCACCGCGCGTGATCATCGCGATGCCGACACCCCGGAGGCGCTGCGGGAACCGCGGGCCAAGGCCGACCTGCCGCCATGCCCTGCCGATACCGGGCAGCCCGGGCCGCCCGCCCTGCGCGGCATCACCCTGGACTGCGCGGGCGACGGCACGCCCGTCGACCTCGCCCCCGCGCTGGCGGGCCGCCCGGTGGTGTTGAACCTGTGGGCGTACTGGTGCGGGCCGTGCGCCGACGAACTGCCGGCCATGGCCGAATACCAGCGCCGGATGGGATCTTCGGTGACCGTCGTGACGGTGCACCAGGACGAGAACGAGACGGCCGGCCTGCTGCGGCTGGCCGAACTCGGTGTGCGCCTGCCGATGTTGCAGGACGGCAGGCGCCGCGTCGCTGCCGCCCTCAAGGTGCCCAACGTGATGCCCGCGACGGTGGTGCTGCGTGCGGACGGTAGCGTGGCCGAAATCCTGCCCCGGCCGTTCACCGACGCCGACGACATCGCCGCGGCGGTGAATCCATCGATAGGAGTGCCGGGATGAGCACGCTCGATGCCGGCCAGAACACCGGCGTACAGCCGGGATCGGCCCCACCGTGGCTGCGCCGGCTGGTCGACGACGTCCACCAGGTGCCCGATGCCTACCGGCGCCGCGTGCCCGCCGATGTGCTCGCCGCCATCGCCGAGGCCAACACCACCGCCACCCGGTCCGGGACCAAACGCGATGCCGCGGTCCTGGTGTTGTTCTCCGGGCCGCCGGACGCGCCCGCCGGGGCCCTCCCACCCGAGGCCGACCTGCTGGTCACGGTCCGCGCCGCCACGCTGCGCAACCATTCGGGTCAGGCCGCATTCCCCGGCGGCGCGGCCGATCCCGAGGACGGCGGCCCGGTGGGCACCGCGCTGCGGGAGGCCACCGAGGAAACCGGGCTGGACGTCACCAGGCTGACCCCGCTGGCCACGCTGGACCGGATGTTCATCCCGCCGTCGGGTTTTCACGTCGTGCCGGTGCTGGCCTACTCGCCGGACCCCGGCCCGGTCGCGGTGGTCGACCCGGCCGAGACGGCGATCGTGGCGCGCGTCCCGATCCGCGCCTTCGTCAACCCGGAGAACCGGCTGATGGTGTACCGGCAGCAGAACACCCGGCGCTTCGCCGGTCCCGCGTTCCTGCTGAACCAGATGCTGGTGTGGGGCTTCACCGGTCAGGTCATCTCGGCGATCCTGGACGTCGCGGGCTGGGCCCAGCCGTGGGACGCCGACGACGTGCGTGAACTCGACGAGGCAATGGCGCTGGTTGGGCGGGCCAGCCAGTACGGTGTAGAGCAATAATGACCTCGTCTCAGTGGCTTGACCTCGTCATCCTCGCCTTCGCCTGCGTCGCCGCGCTGTCCGGACTGCGTTCCGGTGCCCTCGGCTCGGTGCTGTCGCTGGTGGGCGTGGCGCTCGGTGCCGTCGCCGGCGTGCTGCTGGCGCCGCACATCGTCAGCCATATCGACGGTCCCCGCACCCGGCTGTTCGCGACGCTGTTCCTCATCCTGGCGTTGGTGGTGATCGGCGAGATCGCCGGCGTGGTGCTCGGCCGGGCGGTGCGCGGCGCTATCCGCAACCGGCTGTTGCGTGGCCTGGACTCGCTGGTGGGCGCGGCCCTGCAACTGGTCGCGGTGCTGCTGGCGGCGTGGCTGCTGGCCGCGCCCCTGACGTCGTCGAGCCAGCCCGGTCTGAGTGCCGCGGTCCGCGGATCGCGGGTGCTCACCGAGGTGAACGGGCTCGCGCCGGAGTGGATGCGCAAGGTGCCCACCCGGCTTGCCAACCTGCTGGACACCTCCGGGCTGCCCGATCTGCTGCCGCCGTTCGGGCGCACCCCCATCGTCGCGGTCGACGCACCGGACGACGCGCTGATCAACTCGCCGACCGTTGCGGCGGCCAGGGGGAGCGTGGTCAAGATCCGCGGTGTCGCGCCCAGTTGCCAAAAGGTGCTCGAGGGAAGCGGTTTCGTCATCGCCCCGAACCGGGTGATGTCCAACGCGCACGTGGTGGCCGGCGCCGAGACCGTCACGGTCGAGGTGGACGGCAAGACCTACGACGCCACCGTCGTGTCGTACGACCCGAACGAGGACATCTCCATCCTCGCGGTGCCCGACCTGCCCGCGCCGCCGCTGCTCTTCCACGATGCCGAGGCCAAGCCGGCCACCGACGCCGTGGTGATGGGGTATCCGGGCGGCGGAGAGTTCACCGCCACGCCGGCGCGCATCCGCGAGACCATCGAACTCAACGGCCCCGACATCTACCACACCACCACGGTGAACCGAACCGTCTACACCATCAGAGGCACTGTCAAACAAGGTAATTCGGGTGGGCCGATGATCGACACCGACGGCAAGGTGCTCGGTGTGGTGTTCGGCGCGGCGGTGGACGACGCCGATACCGGATTCGTGCTCACCGCCGAGGAAGTGCTGCAGCAGCGCCTCAAGGTGGGCAACACCGCACCGGTGCCCACCGGCAGGTGCATCTCCTAACGCGGGTAGACCTGCGCCAGGAACCTGCTCAGGTGTGCGTTGACGGTGTCCGGGCATTCCTCGTGCGCGAAATGCCCGGCGCCCTCGATCGAGGCGAAGTGGCCGTGCGGGGCGTACGGCCGGGTCCGGTGCACCGGGTCGGCCAGTACGTACGGGTCGGCGTCACCGCGCATGTGCAGGACGGGGATTGCCAGCGGCTGTTTCATCGACCGCATGAACCGGCGGCCCTCGCCGCGCAGCTGGCTGCGCACCGCCCAGCGCTGATACTCCAGTGCGCAATGGGTGGCGCCGGGGATCCGGGCGGCCGTGCGCAGATGCGCGATGGTGTCGGTGAAGTCTTGGGATTCTTGCCATTTCGTGCTCGTCCTGCCGCGGACCAGTCGCTCCAGCTCGGCCGCGTCGCCCCGGGTGAGCGCCCGTTCGGGCCAGAACGGCAGCTGGTAGCGCAGCATCGACGGCAGCAGCGCCCGGCCCTGATCGCGCCGGGTCAACGCGGACGCCCGCAAGGCCACCGGATGCGGCGAGCTGACCAGGGCGATGGCTTTCACCACCCGCGGGTGCAGCACCGAGGTTGCCCAGCACACCAACCCGCCGTCGGCGTGCCCTACCAGGGTCGCGGTGCGGTGCCCGAGCGCGCGCACCAGGCCGGCCGTGTCGCCGGCCAGGGTCCAGCCGTCATATCCGCGCGGTGGCTTGTCACTGCCGCCGTAGCCGCGCAGATCGACCGCAACCACCCTGGCGTGACCGCGCAACCCCCGTAGCTGATGACGCCACGACCACCAGAACGAGCCGAACCCGTGCAACAGGATGACCAGCGGCCGGTCCGGATGGTCATCCGGTTCGGCGTGTGCCTCCACCACGTGGAAGCGGATACCGTTCGCGTGGATCTGCAGATGACGCCACGGGCCGTCGATGTAGACCACCGACGGATCGGGCGGGTGCATCTACCAGCCCGAGGGGTCGGTCGGCGCCGGGCGGGCCGGCTCGGCCGGCTTGTCATGTCCCGGGGTCAGCGCGGCCGGGATCTCCTTGACGGTCTCGATGGTCTGCCGGGGCCCGCGGATCCGGCGCACCTTGAGGTAACCGAACAGGGCCAGCGCCCCCGTGGTGATCACCATGAGCGCGAAGACGATCAGGAACGCCACCCAGCGCCACAGCCACTCGTCGAGCAACTCGGCGAGGAAGAAGAAGAAAAAGAACGTCGAATAGAACAGCACCACCAAGGCGGCGATGAAGAAGATGCTGCCGGTGAGGCCCTTCTTCACGTCGCGGGTGATCTCGGCCTTGGCCAGTTCGACCTCGGCCCGCACCAGGGTGGACACCTGCGCGGTCGCGTCCTTGACCAGGTCGCCGATCGACGGATCGGCCTTCGGGGCATGCGGGTCAACGAGCGGAATGGATGCCACCGTGGTCGGCACGCCGTTCTTGCTTTGCCCTGTCGTCATGGGGCTATGGTGCCATGTCGCGTGACGTCCCTCGATCCAGCCCGACGATAGAATGGCCCCGGCTGCTTCAGGGCCCGAGCGAATTGGGGATGCATTGAGACACCGCCGGCACAAGACGGCTTACGCGCTTGCCGGGGCGGCCACCGCTTTCGCCGCGACCGTTCTCACACCTCTCGCGCACGCCGACGCCCCGGTCGATCTGGGTGGCGGATCCGGCATCGTCATCAATGGCGACACCTTCTGCACCTTGACCGCGATCGGCAACGACGCGACCGGCAAACTCATCGGGTTCACGTCGGCGCACTGCGGCGGGCCGGGCGCACAGGTCGGGTCCGAGGCCGTGCCGCAGGCCGGGGTGCTGGGCACCATGGTCGCCGGCAACGACGGCCTGGACTACGCCGTCATCCAGTTCGACCCCGCCAAGGTGCACCCCGTCGACACCGTCAACGGTTTCCGCATCGACGGTCTGGGGCCGGACCCGGCGTTCGGCGACGTCGCGTGCAAGCTGGGCCGCACCACCGGGTATTCGTGCGGGGTGACCTGGGGGCCGGGCAAGGATCCGGGCACCATCCTGAACCAGGTGTGCGGCCAGCCCGGCGATTCCGGTGCACCCGTCACCGTCAACAACCGGCTGGTGGGCATGATCCACGGCGCCTTCACCGAGGACCTGCCGACCTGCATCGTGAAGTACGTGCCGCTGCACACCCCGGCCGTCACCGTGTCGATGAACGCGGTGCTCGGTGATATCGCGGCGAAGAGCCGCCCGGGGACGGGATTCGTTCCCGTCCCCTGAGGCCATCTCCCGTCGCTTCGCTCGCCTTGGGCCGGCTTGCTTACTTGCTGGCGCGGATCGCCTCGAACACGCTGGGGTCCACCAGGGTCGAGGTGTCGCCGAGCTCGCGGCCCTCGGCCACATCGCGCAGCAGCCGGCGCATGATCTTGCCGCTGCGGGTCTTGGGCAGCTCGGGCACGACGTGGATCTCACGCGGTTTGGCGATCGGCGAGATCTCGGTGGCCACCTGGGCACGCAGTTCCTCGACCATGTTCTCGGTGCCGCCGTGCGCGGAGGCCTTGAGGATGACGAACGCGCAGATCGCCTGGCCGGTGGTGTCGTCGCTGGCACCTACGACGGCGGCCTCGGCCACCCCGGAGTGCCCGACGAGCGCGGATTCCACCTCGGCGGTGGAGATCCGGTGCCCGGAGATGTTCATCACGTCGTCGATGCGGCCCAGCACCCAGATGTTGCCGTCGCTGTCGTAGCGGGCGCCGTCACCGGCGAAGTACCAGCCCTGCTCGGCGAACCGGGACCAGTAGGTGTCCTTGAAACGCTCTGGGTCACCCCAGATCCCGCGCAGCATCGACGGCCACGGCTGATCGAGCACCAGGTAGCCGGTGACGTGCTCGGCTTCGTCGGCGCCGGGCACCAGTTCGTTGCCCTCGTCGTCGACGATCTTGGCCGAGATGCCCGGCAGTGGGGTCATCGCCGAGCCGGGTTTGGTGGCCGTGACACCGGGCAACGGGGAGATCATGATCGCCCCGGTCTCGGTCTGCCACCAGGTGTCCACGATCGGGGTCTTGTTGGCGCCGATGTACTCGCGGTACCAGCGCCAGGCTTCCGGGTTGATCGGTTCGCCGACCGAGCCGAGCAGCCGAAGGCTGGACAGGTTGTGCGCGGCCGGGATCTGGTGGCCCAGCTTCATGAAGGTGCGGATCAGGGTGGGCGCGGTGTAATAGATTGTCACGCCGTACTTTTCGATGACCTCGAAATGCCGGTGCTCGGTCGGCGAGGTGGGGGTGCCCTCGTAGACCACCTGGGTGACACCGTTGGCCAGCGGCCCGTACACGATGTAGGTGTGTCCGGTGACCCAGCCGATATCGGCGGTGCACCAATACACATCGGTATCGGCCTTGATGTCGAACACGACTGAGTGGGTGTAGGCGGCCTGGGTGAGGTAGCCACCGGAGGTGTGCACGATGCCCTTGGGCTTACCGGTGGTGCCCGAGGTGTACAGCAGAAACAGCGGCTGCTCGGAGTCGAAGGCCTCAGGGGTGTGCTCGGTCGAGGCGGCATCCACGATGTCGTGCCACC
This sequence comes from Mycolicibacterium cosmeticum, assembly GCF_000613185.1. Lineage (NCBI taxonomy): Bacteria > Bacillati > Actinomycetota > Actinomycetes > Mycobacteriales > Mycobacteriaceae > Mycobacterium > Mycolicibacterium cosmeticum. The sequence continues at coordinate 2,480,502 of NZ_CCBB010000001.1, read as the reverse complement.
ACAGGTCGCGGCCATCGGTCCAATTGACGTCGATCCCGGTGCGGCGCACCACCAGTACGTGCTCGACCGACGGCTGATCCGAGACGGCGTCGTCGACGGCGTCCTTGAGCGAGGCCGCCTTGCCGCGGCGGTACTGCCCGTCGGTGGTGATCACCAGCTTGGCCGCCGCGTCCTCGACGCGCGCCTTGAGTGCGGAGGCGGAGAAGCCGGCGAACACCACCGAGTGCATGACCCCGAGCCGGGCGCACGCCAGCATCGCCACGATGGCCTCGGGCACCATCGGCATGTAGATCGCCACCCGGTCGCCGGCTACCAGGCCCAGCCCCGTCAGCGCATTGGCCGCCTTGCAGACCTCGTCCTTGAGCTGCGCGTAGGTGATGTCGCGGGCATCCCCGACCGGTTCGCCCTCCCAGTGGATGGCCACCCGGTCCCCGTTGCCGGCCTCGACGTGACGGTCCACGCAGTTGTACGCCACGTTGAGTTTGCCGCCGACGAACCACTTCGCGAACGGCGCCTCCGACCAGTCCAGCACCTCGGTGAACGGCGTCTGCCAGGACAACCGGTCGGCCTGGGCCGTCCAGAAGGCGAGCCGGTCGGCGGCCGCGTCGTCGTACAGCTGGCCGGTGGCGTTGGCATTCGCCGCGAAGTCAGCGGGCGGCGGGTAGGCGGACGGGGCGTCGGCATGCGTCAGCGGCGTAGTACTCATGGGTGTGAGCGTAGTCACCGAACGTTGCAGGAGTGTTGGAGCGTCACAACCTGCTGCGGGCGGCAGGACCGCTGCGATGAACGGTCGGAGAATCGGTGGTCAGCGGTCCGCTAGCGTAACCCCGATGACCGATCCACTTGCACCGTTGGCCGAACTGGAGGGCGTGGCGGCCGCCGGCGAGGAGGCGCGTGAGGCGCTGGGCCGGGCGCACCGGCACCGCACCAACCTGCGCGGCTGGCCGGCGACGGCGGCCGAAGCCTCGCTGCGCGCGGCCCGGGCCTCCTCGGTGCTCGACGGCGGCGCGTTGGGCCTGTCCGATTCCGGGCAACCGGATCCGGTGCTGGCCGGTGCGCTGCGGGTGGCCGAGGCGCTGGAGGGCGGGGCCACCGCGCTGGTGGGCGTGTGGAAGCGGGCCCCGCTGCAGGCGCTGGCCCGGCTGCACGCGCTGGCCGCCGCCGACCTGGTCGACGACGACGAGCGGCTGGGCCGGCCCCGCCCCGATCCCGAGGTGGGTCCGCGGCTGGAACTGCTGGCCGACCTGGTGACCGGCGGGACGAAGGTGCCGGCCTTCGTGCTGGCGGCGGTGGCGCACGGGGAACTGCTGACCCTGGCCCCGTTCGGGGTCGCCGACGGTGTGGTGGCCCGCGCGGTGTCGCGGTTGATCACGATGTCCAGCGGGCTGGATCCGCACGGCCTCGGGGTGCCGGAGATATTCTGGATGAAGCAGTCCGGTAACTATCGGGCGGCCGCGCGCGGGTTCGCTTCGGGCACACCGAACGGCCTGGGAGCGTGGTTGGTGCTGAGCAACCAGGCCCTGCATTCCGGTGCGCGAGAAGCACTTTCGATCGCCGAGGCGGCGAAGAAGTAGGCCGGGCAACATAAAAACGGGCGGCGCTCCGGTATCAGACCTGCATCTGATTCGGCTCGCCGCCCGCTAGCACGGACTCCGGTTACCAAGCGTGCTCTGTGGGTTGCGTGGGTGGCCTCGGCGTTCTTGCGGTGCGCTGTGTCTGCGATCCCACCCAAAGGACCGTCGATGTCATCCGCTATCGCAATTCCGCAGGCCCGCAACACTTTTACCTCTATCGCGGTATGTGCTCCGCGTGGGTGCCGGGATCCGTGCTGGGGAGCTCGGCTCGGGAGACTACGCCTTCTCTTCCGGCGTGGCCTTGGCCTTACCGCGCTTCCGTGACTCCATTTGTACTACGTGACCGCAGTCACATCAAGGGTCAATTGATGCCGATTCCAGATCGTTACGGCGGCCCCGACACTACGACCGAGTGTCGTATCGGTCTGATCAGCGGTCGCCAAACATGAACCGGCGCAACAGTGAATATGTCAGTGCCCCGCCCGCCAGCGCGCTCAACCCGACCGCGAACGTGGTCGCGACGGCCGCTCCCGACGGCGCGGGGATCCGGTCCCGCAGGGAAACCGGCCGGCTGAACGTCAGCACCGGCCAGTCCCGCGCCCCGGCTTCCTTGCGCAGCGCGCGGTCGGGATTGACCACCGACGGATGCCCGACGGCCTCCAGCATCGGCAGATCGGTGATCGAATCCGAGTACGCGTAACAGTGCTCCAGCGCGTAGCCCTCGCGCGCGGCAAGCTCGCGGATGGCCTCCACCTTGCCCTCGCCGTAGCAGTAGAACGCGACCTCGCCGGTGTACTTGCCGTCCTCGACGACCATCCGGGTGGCCATGGCGTGCGTCGCGCCCAGCGCCCGGGCGATCGGCGCGACGATCTCCTCGCCGGACGCCGACACCACGACGACGTCGCGTCCGCACAGCTTGTGGTCGGCGATCAGGTTGGCGGCTTCGGCGAACACCAACGGATCGACGATGTCGTGCAGGGTCTCGCCCACCACCGATCGCACCTGCTCGACATCCCAGCCGGTGCACATATCGGTCAGGTAGGTCCGCATCCGGTCCATCTGCTCGTGGTCGGCGCCCGACATCAGGAACAGGAACTGTGCGTACGACGATTTCAGCACCGCGCGCCGGTTCAACAGCCCCTGTTCGAAGAATGGTTTGCTGAACGCCAGAGTGCTGGACTTGGCGATCACCGTCTTGTCGAGATCGAAGAACGCCGCCGTGCGGATCGGTTGCCCCGATTCGGCGCGGCCATCAGCGGCGGCGGGCGCATCGTCGGCCCGGTCGGAAACCGTCACGGGCCCAGCATATGCCCGGCCCGCGGGAACCCATTCCCATAGCTGGGAAAGTGGCAGCTCACGCCAGGTGTTGCCGACTGCTGGATTTTCCGTTCTCAAGTGCGTTCACAGGCAAGTTCAACTTGCGCCACACGACTGACCCGTGTGTATAGTGAGCATTACCCGGCTTATGCTGGGTGTGGATCAGCCCGACCCCCCGGGGCTGATACACGACGACCTCCGCCTCCTCCCCCCCCTGGCGGGGGTCGTCCCTTTTCTCGGGGTGTCTCGCCGCCGCATCGACGGTCAATCTCCCCCGCGTTGCGGAATGCCGTTCTCGGTCAGCCGCTGTCGGCGGTTTATGCACAGTTCGGGTTTCATCCACAGATTCTTCTCGAGGCCTGGCGCACATTCGCCGGTTGTTCGCACAGTGAACAGGTGACCCCAGCACCGACCACACCGGTTCCGACCACCTCGGTCCTGGCGCTGCTGGGCGACGTGGCGGCCCGCGACGACGTCGACCGGGTGGCGGCAGCCGCCGGGGTCCGGGTGGTGCACGCGACCGAACCGTCCAGCAGCGCGGTGTGGACGGGCGCGCCGGTGGTGCTGGTGGATCGCCTGGCGGCCGATCGCTGTGTGGCCCGCGGGTTGCCGCGGCGCGACCGGGTGCTGTTGTTGTCCCAAGCCGATTGCCGTGCGGACTGGGAATCGGCGGTGGCGGTCGGCGCCGAGCGGGTGCTGCAGCTGCCCGGCCAGGACGGGGTGCTGATGGCTGCGCTGACGGCGGCTCCCGAAGCGCCCGGGACGGGTGTGCGCCGCGGTCCCGTATTGGCGGTGCTCGGGGGTAGCGGCGGCGCGGGCGCCTCGGTGTTCGCCGCCGCGGTGGCCCAGGCGGCCGTCGATTCGCTGCTCGTCGACGCCGACCCGTGGGGTGCCGGGTTGGACCTGGTGCTGGGCAGCGAGCACGAAACAGGTTTGCGCTGGCCTGATCTCGCGCTCAATGACGGCCGGCTCGAATACGCCGCACTGCGCGACGCGTTGCCGGCACGCCGCGGGGTGACGGTGCTGTCCGGTGCGCGTACCGGTACCCCGGTCGCGCCCGCCCCGCTGGCCTCGGTCATCGACGCGGGCCGGCGAGCCGGGGTGACGGTGGTCTGCGACGTCGCGCGCCGGCCGGGAACCGCCACCGAGACGGCCCTGCGGGCGGCCGACCTCGTGGCACTCGTCACCCCCGCGGATGTGCGGGCCACCGCGGCCTCCGGGGTGATCGCGGGGTGGGCCGGCACCGTCAACCCCAATATCGGTGTGGTGGTCCGTGGACCGGCGCCGGGCGGCCTGCGGGCCACCGACGTGGCGCGCACCATCGGCGTGCCGCTCCTGGCCTCGATGCGGCCGCAACCCGGGTTGGCCACCACGATGGAGCACGGCGGTCTCCGGATCCGCGCCCGATCACCGCTCGCGGCAGCGGCCGGCCGGGTGCTGACCGTGCTGCGGCAGCAACCGGTGGCGGTGCCGCGATGACGGCCTCGTTGATCGACCGGGTCCGGGAGCGGCTCGCGGTCGAGGCGGCGCCGTTGCGCCCGGCGATCGTGGCCGCCGCGATCCGCGCGGAATCCGGTGGCCTGCTCGGTGACACCGATGTCCTCGCCACCATGCGGGTGTTGCAGACCGAGCTCACCGGCGCCGGGCCGCTGGACCCCCTGCTGCGCCTGCCCGGCACCACCGATGTCCTGGTGACCGCACCCGACGCGGTGTGGGTAGATCGTGGAGAAGGATTGGCGCGCACCGAGATCCGCTTCGCCGACGAAGGCGCGGTGCGCCGCCTCGCGCAGCGGCTGGCCCTCGCCGCGGGCCGCCGCCTCGACGAGAACCAACCGTGGGTGGACGGCCAGCTGACCTGCCTGGGCGAGGATCCGGTACGCCTGCACGCGGTGCTACCGCCGATCGCGGCGGCCGGCACCTGCCTGTCCCTGCGCGTCTTGCGACCCGCCGACCAGGACCTGGGTGCCCTGATCGCCGCGGGCGCCATCGCCGAACCGGCGGCGCGGCTGCTCGACGCGATCCTGCGGGCCCGGCTGGCGTTCCTCGTCTCCGGCGGTACCGGCGCCGGGAAGACCACCCTGCTGGCGGCGCTGCTGGGCGCGATCGACCCGGCCGAGCGGATCGTGTGCGTGGAAGATGCCGCCGAACTGGCACCCCGGCATCCGCATGTGGTCAAGCTGGTGGCGCGCGGGGCCAATGTCGAAGGCGTCGGCGAGGTCGCGGTGCGTGACCTCGTGCGGCAGGCGCTGCGGATGCGGCCGGACCGCATCGTCGTGGGCGAGGTGCGCGGGGCCGAGGTGGTCGACCTGCTCGCGGCGCTCAACACCGGTCACGACGGGGGAGCGGGGACCGTACATGCCAATCGCCCCGCCGAGGTGCCCGCCCGGCTCGAGGCGCTGGCCGGCTCCGGCGGGCTGGATCGTGCGGGGCTGCACAGCCAACTGGCGGCGGCGGTCCAGGTGGTGCTGCATGTGCAGCGGACCGGCACCGGCCGTCGGCGGTTGCTCGAGATCGCGGTGCTGGACCGCGCCGCCGACGGCTGGGTGAGCGCCGACACCGCATGGCATGCCGACGACGGATTCGGGCCCGGCGCGTCGGCCCTGATGCGTCTGCTCCACGACAGGTCCCCCCGATGAGCACCGCCATGCTGCTGCTGGCCGCAGCCTTGACCGTCGCCCCGCCGGCCGCTCGCCTGCGGCTGGGCCTGCCGGACTGGCATCGTCCGCGGATATCACCGTGGTGGGGCGCGGCACCGGTCGCGATCGCGGCCGTCATGCTGCTCCCGGCGGGCACCGCGGTCGCCGCCGGTGTGCTTGTCTGCACGGTGCTGGCGCGGCGCCACCGGGGCAGACGCCGGGCCCGTGCACGGTCCGAGGCGGCGGCCCTGCGGGACGCCCTCGATGTGCTGGTCGGCGAATTGCGGGTGGGCGCGCATCCCGTCACGGCCTTCGATGTGGCGGCGGCCGAAGTCGACGGGCCGGTGGCCGCGGCGCTGCACGGCGTGGCGGCCCGAGGACGGCTCGGCGCCGATGTCGCCGCCGGGCTGCGGGCGGCCGGCCGCGGCGCCGCCGTGCCCGCCCACTGGGAGCGACTCGCGGTCTGCTGGCAGCTGGCCCACGTCCATGGTCTCGCCATCGCCACGTTGATGCGGGCGGCGCACCGGGACATCGTCGAGCGGGAGCGGTTCGCGGTCAAGGTCGAGGCCGGAATGGCCGGTGCCCGCACCACCGCCACGATCCTGGCCGGTATGCCGGTGCTCGGCATCGCGCTCGGTCAGCTCATCGGTGCCGACTCGCTGCGCTTTCTGTTGTCGGGTGGCGCCGGCGGCTGGCTGCTGGCGGTCGGGGTGACACTGTGCTGCCTCGGGTTGTGGTGGTCGGACCGGATCTCCTCGGGAGTGTTGCGATGACCTGGTCTGCCCTGCTGCTCGCGGCCGCGGTGCTGATCGGCACCGGTCCCGGCCGGGTCGACCGCACCCCGCGCCCGCCGAAACCGCTGCGGCCGAAGGCTGATCCGCTGGCGGCCGCGTCCTGCTTCGACGTGCTCGCCGCGTGCCTGAGTGCGGGCATGGCGACGCCGGCGGCCGCCGCGGCGGCCGCGCAACTCGCTCCCGCCGGCCTGGCTCAGCGGCTCATCCGTGCCGGCAATCTGCTGGCCCTGGGCGCGGACGCCGGCACCGCGTGGGACCACGAGCCGTCACCGGCCGATCCGCACGGCGCCGCGCTGGCGCGGATGGCCAGGCGCTCCGCCGAATCCGGCGCGGCCCTGGCGCAAGGCGCGGCCGAACTCGCCGACGAGGTGCGCAGTGCGGCGGGCGCGGCGGCCGAAGCCGCCGCCGGACGTGCCTCGGTGCTCATCGCCGGGCCGTTGGGTGTGTGTTTTCTGCCCGCGTTCATCTGCCTCGGCGTGGTTCCGGTGGTCGTCGGGCTGGCCGGCCATGTCCTGGGCACGGGGTTCCCGTGAGCACATCCAACGAAGGGAGAAGCAATGGTACGGAGCATGTTTCGGTCGTTCCAGGCCAAACTGGTGGTGCTCGCCACCGACGAGTCCGGCATGTCCACGGTGGAGTACGCGATCGGGACCATCGCCGCCGCCGCCTTCGGCGCGATCCTGTACTCGGTGGTCACCGGGGACTCCATCGTCACCGCACTGTCCAACATCATCGCCCGCGCGCTCAACACCAAGGTCTGAGCGGCGATGCCGGCGCGGTCACCGTGGAGGCGGCGTTCGCGGTCGCCACACTGGTGGCGGTCCTGGTGTTCTGCGCCGCCGGGCTCACCGCGCTCGGCATGCAGGTGCGCTGTGTCGATGCGGCGCGGGAGGCCGCCCGGCTGGCCGCCCGCGGCGCCGACGGTACCGCGGCCGCCGAACGGGTCGGGCCGCCGGGCGCGGTGCTCGCGCTGCGCCGGGATGGCGGTTTCGTCATCGCCCGGGTCAGCGCGAAAGCGCCGTTGCTACCGGGGATCACGCTGGTCGCCGAAGCCGTCGCGGCGGCCGAGCCCGGCTCGTGACGACCGTGGATCGGCCACGCTGATCGCGGTGGCCATGGTGGGCGTGCTGATCACGGTCACCGCTGGGCTGGCGGTGCTCGGCGCGGCGGTCATCGCCCGGCACCGGGCGCAGGCGGCGGCCGATCTGGCTGCCCATGCCGCCGCTGTCGGGCTACCTGCGGGGCGCCGATTCGCTTGTGCGCAAGCCACGTCGGTGGCGACGGCGATGGGTACGGTGGTGGCCGGCTGCGTCATCGACGGGCTGGACGCGGTGGTGACGGTGGACGCCGACACCGGGGTGCGACGGTGGCGGGCCAGGGCGCAGGCCCGGGCCGGACCGGCCGATCACTCGGCGTCATCCTCCGGTTTGCCCAGCCGCAGCAGCGATTTCAGGGTGGGGCGGGCGCTCGCCTCGTCCGACCCGTCGCTGGCGCAGTCGGCCACCACGGCGCCCTGCTTGGCCGCCGCGAGCTCCTCGTCGGTGGGCAGCCGCAACGACAGCAATGCGGCGACGGTGTTCTCGTCCAGCTCGACCCGGGTGGCCGTCACGTGGATCGGGGTGTAGCCGCCGTCGTGCGCCCGCAATCCCAGCACCCGGTTGGTCGGTCCGACGGCGAATTCCTGTGCCATGGAAAGGATGTGGTGCTCGTCGGCCGGATCCAGCATGGGGATCTCGCGGTCACCGGCCCGCCAGTCGTAGAACGGGCACGGGTCGTCGAGCCACTTCAGCAGACGCCAGCTGTTGATGTCGACCAGCGCGCGGTGCACGCCGGGGATGGCCATCCCGTGCAGGATGCGCTGCGCCAGATCGTCGGGTCGCGACGACGGCTCGGCCCGCTCGGCGCGCCAGTTCATCGACCGGCAGATCAGCCGCTCGGTGCCGTCGTCCTGGGCTTCCAGCACGGCGCGGGCCACGAACCCGACGGCGATCGGCCGGCCACGAAAGTCGGTGACGTTCCAGGTACTGCACAGCACATTGCCGGGCTTGCCCCGGATCGCCATGGACAGCACCTTGGACTCGTCGGGGTGCAGGGTTCGCGCGGGCAGGTCCTCGGCGAACGCGCGCCCGTGGGTGGCTTCCCGGGCCGCGTCACGGCCACTGTTGGCCAGCGCTTCCGGGGTGTCGGTGGCCACGCCCGACTCCAGATCCCATTTCAGCGGGCCGATCACCGGGCGTTGCGGCGCTTCGATATCCGGTGGCCCGATCCACAGCTGCACGCCGTGGATCACCCCGTCGGACATCCGAACCACGTCGGTGCGGATCACGCGGTCGTGTTTGGAGGTGATGCTGGTCAACGGCTGGCCGCCACGCACGGTTTCGCCGATCGCCGACTGGATCGCCATCAGATGCGGATTTCGTCGTAGAAAGGTGGTGATCGGAACGAGATTCTTGGTCCGCGATCCCTGGGCGACCACGGCCGGCTCGTCCCCGAGCGTTTCCACGAGCAGCCAGTCGTGGTCCATGAGAGCAGTTTAGCGGGCGGCCCTGGGCGCACCCGATGTTTGCGACAGCTGCGGAATCCGCCGAAATTCGCTGATCGGCCCGCCCGCCAGGTGGCTCCCGCATGGTCGCTGCCCATCGGCCAGGTTGCGTCTGCCCAGGTCGCGGGGTACTTTACGTCGGCGCCCGGTTTGATCCGGGGTTGAGAACGGATCGCGTTGTCCGACCGTTTGTCGCAATGTCGCGGTGCTCGGCGTGCTGTAACGGCGCGACGGCGGGGCAGCGGCGGTTGTCGAGGGGTGAATCGTCACTGCTCGTGGCGCGCCAGTACGCCGAGCACCATGCGCAGCACCCTGATCGCCCCGGCCTTGTCCAACGGGTCATTTCCGTTGCCGCACTTGGGGGATTGCACACACGAGGGGCAACCCGACGGGCATTCGCACGCCTCGATGGCGGCCGCGGTGGCGCCCCACCAGGTGCTGAACCGGCGGAATCCACGGTCGGCGAAGCCGGCCCCGCCCGGATAGCCGTCGTAGACGAAAATCGTGGGTAGCCCGGTCAGGTCTCCCGGGCCGGGGCCCACCGCCGTCGACACCCCGCCGATATCGCCCCGGTCGCAACTGGCCACCAGCGGCAACAGGCCGATCGCCGCGTGCTCTGCGGCATGCAACGATCCCGGCACTCGCAACGTCTCGATACCGTTGTCCGCCAACAGCTCCGGTGTCATCGTGCACATCACCGCCACGGTGTCCAGGGTCCGCGACGGCATGTCCAGGTCGATGAAGTCGATCACCTCACCGTCCACCCGGCGGCGCAGATAACCGGTCACCGTGTTCGTCACCGACACCGGAACCAGGCCGATGGTGATGTCGCCGAACGTTTTTCGCTCGCCGGGGCCGGAGACGCTGATATCGGTGACCTCGCGGGCAGAGGTGGTGTAACCGGGGTCCTCGGCGTGCACGAAGGCGATACCGTCCTCGAAGTCCAGTGAATCCACCAGGTAGGTCTCGCCCTGGTGCAGATACACCGCGCCGGGGTGCACCGTCGCCGGGGCCTGGCCGGTGCCCGTGGTGCCCAGCATGCGCCCGGTGCCGTCCTCCAGGATCGCTATCTGCCCGCCGGAGGAGCCCCGGATGTCGACGGCATGATGCGGGTCCACGCCGGGGGTGGGGAAGTAGCCGCCCGGTCTGTGCCGCAACAATCCGTCGTCGACCAGTTCGCCGGCGACTGCCTCGGCGCCCCAGGTGCGCACCTCGGCGTCGGTCAGCGGTAGTTCGGTGGCCGCGCACAGCAGTTGTGGACCCAGCACGTGCGGGTTGGCCGGGTCGATCACCACTCGCTCGATCGGCTTGTCCAGCAGGGCCGCCGGATGGTGCACCAGGTAGGTGTCCAGCGGATCGTCGCGGGCGATCAGCACGATCAGGGCGCTCTGCCCGCGCCGCCCGGACCGGCCGGCCTGCTGCCAGAACGAGGCGACGGTGCCCGGGAAGCCGGCCAGCAGCACGGCATCCAGCCCGGCGATGTCGACGCCGAGTTCCAGTGCATTCGTCGTGGCCAGCCCGCGCAGGTCACCCTCGGCCAAGGCGCGTTCCAGTTCGCGGCGGTCCTCGGCCAGATACCCGGCCCGATACGAGGCCACCTGGTGCGCGATCTGCGGAGCGATCTCCTCCAGCCGGGCCCGGGCGCCCAGGGCGGTCAACTCGGCACCGCGCCGGGACCGCACGAACGTCAGGGTGCGGGCACCCTCGGCCATCAGGTCGGCCATCACCCGGGCCGCCTCGGCGCCGGCGGACCTGCGGACCGGGGCGCCGTTCTCGCCGGTGAGGTCGTCCAGCAGCGCCGGCTCCCACAACGCGACGGTGCGCCCGCCCTGCGGCGAACCGTCGTCGGTCACCGCGGCGACGGTCTGGCCGATCAGCTCGGCGGCGGTCTCGGCGGGCGAAGCCGTTGTGGCGCTGGCGAAGACGACGGTCGGGTTCCCCGAATACCGCTCGCACAACCGCAACAGGCGACGCAGCACCATCGCCACGTTCGATCCGAAGATGCCCCGGTAGTAATGGCACTCGTCGACCACGATGTATCTGAGATTGCGCAGGAACACCGCCCATCGGGCATGGTTGCGCAGCATCGACAGGTGGATCATGTCCGGATTGGAGAAGATCCACCGGGACCGTTCCCGCGCGAAGCGCCGCATCTCGGTGGTCGCGTCGCCGTCGTAGGCGCTGGGGGCGACGTCGCGCAGCGGGCCGATCTCGGCGGTGAGCGCCTGGGCGGTGCGCAGTTGATCGTGGCCCAGCGCCTTGGTCGGGGACAGATACAGCGCCCTGGCCCGCGGGTCGGCCGACATCGCGGTGAGGATGGGCAGCTGATAGGCCAGCGACTTGCCCGACGCCGTCCCGGTGGAGAGCACCACGTGGCGGCCATGGTGGGCCAGCTCCGCAGCGGCCAGTTGATGCGACCACAGCCCGGTGACGCCGCGATCGGCGTATGCCGCGACCACCTCGGCGGGCGCCCAATCCGGCCACGGACGGGTCTGCGCGCGGCGCGCCGGCAGGTCGGTGACGTGGCGCAACGGGCGTTCGCCGGCCGCCGTGCCGTCGACCGCCCTGGCCAGCAGTTCGCGCCCGAATTGCGACCCGGATCCGGTCACCGAACCGCCCACCTGCTTCCCTTCTCAAACTCCCGGGGGACGCCCGCGGATTCTCCGAGTGTTTCCCCGATTGTGTCCCCAGGTGAATTGTTAACTACTGACGCGTGCCGAGACTGTCGCAGACGGCTCGAACATGATTGACTTATCGCGGTCGCAGCTTCTGTGTTCGTGTACTAGCACTCGCAGGATCGTCGTTGCGATCGCGGTTCCTGCGAGGGTTGTAGGTCGGGGCTAGTTCCGACGACTCCACGAAGGATTGGCGGTCGGAACGGGCCCGGTACACCGGAAGTCGGTGAACCGCACCCGGTAAGAGAAGGAATGTACGGAAAATGCCACAGGGAACTGTGAAGTGGTTCAACGCGGAGAAGGGCTTCGGTTTCATCGCCCCCGAGGACGGCTCCGCTGACGTGTTTGTCCACTACACGGAGATCCAGGGGTCGGGCTTCCGCACCCTGGAGGAGAACCAGAAGGTTGAGTTCGAGGTCGGCCAGAGCCCCAAGGGTCCCCAGGCCACCGGCGTCCGCGCCGTCTGAGCCAGTCGATCTGAGGAAACACCCCCGGCCACGCCGGGGGCGTTTTCGTTTACGGCGCTCACCGTCGCGTCGCGGCCCGTCGCTCAACTCGCCCCGGATAGTGTCGTGCGTGTGAGCCAGCTGTCGTTTTTCTCGGCTGAGTCGATACCTCCCCAGGTAGCCGACCTCACGGGGATTCTGGCGGCGTCGGGCCAGGTGGTGATCTCCGGCGAGGAGGCACGACTGTCGGTGGTCGTCGACCGGCTCTGGCGGGCCGAAGGCCTGGCCGAGATGATCACCGAGGCCGGGTTGACGCCCGAGATCGCCAGGACCGACGAGAACACCCCGCTGGTGCGCACCGGGATGGACAACCGATTGATCGGGATCGCCAGGGCGTGGACCCGGGGTGCGGTCAAGACGGTGCCGCCGGACTGGTTGCCCGGTCCGCGCGAGTTGCGGGCCTGGACGCTGGCCGAGGGCACCCCGGAGGCCGACCGGTACCTGCTGGGCCTGGACCCGCACGCGCCGGACACCCACGCCGCCCTGGCGGCGGCGCTCATGCGGGTGGGAATTGCACCCACCCTGATCGGTACCCGCGGCTCGCGCCCGGCGCTGCGAATCAGTGGCCGTCGGCGACTGTTACGCCTGGTAGAGACCGTCGGGGAACCGCCGGGGGACACCGACGCGTTCGCCCAGTGGCCGCGCATATGAGCGCCTCGTGCGGGCGAGCCGGTTTGCGTTGGTAAGCGCGGGGTGCGAAATTGTCAGTTGCTAACGCGCTGGACAAGCGACGGCACGCGGTAGATATAGATATAGAAGTGCCGCGCTAGATATAGAAGTGCAGAAGTGGAGTGTAGGAGCAGGTGGCTGACGACGACCGGAGCCGGGGAGGCGCCGGTACCGTTCGGCGGCTCGTCATAGTCGAGTCGCCGACCAAGGCGCGCAAAATCGCCGGCTACCTGGGCTCCAACTACGTCGTGGAGTCCTCCCGCGGCCACATCCGCGACCTGCCGCGCAACGCCGCCGACGTCCCGGCCAAGTACAAATCCGAACCGTGGGCCCGGCTCGGGGTCAACGTCGATGACAACTTCGAGCCGCTCTACATCATCAGCCCCGACAAGAAGGCCACCGTCGCCGAGCTGAAGGACCTACTCAAGGGCGTCGACGAGCTCTACCTCGCCACCGACGGTGACCGCGAGGGCGAGGCCATCGCGTGGCATCTGCTGGAGACGCTGAAACCGCGCATCCCGGTCAAGCGGATGGTGTTCCACGAGATCACCGAACCGGCCATCCGCGCCGCCGCCGAGAACCCCCGCGACCTGGACATCGACCTGGTCGACGCCCAGGAGACCCGCCGCATCCTGGACCGCCTCTACGGCTACGAGGTGTCCCCGGTGCTGTGGAAGAAGGTCGCGCCCAAGCTGTCGGCGGGCCGGGTGCAGTCGGTGGCGACCCGCATCATCGTGCAGCGCGAGCGCGAACGCATGGCGTTCCGCAGCGCGGGTTACTGGGATGTCACCGCCGAGCTGGATGCCAGCGTGTCGGATCCGCAGGCGTCGCCGCCGCGGTTCACCGCCAAGCTGAACACCGTCGACGGCCGGCGCGTGGCCACCGGCCGGGATTTCGATTCGCTCGGCGCGGTCCGCAAGCCCGACGAGGTACTGGTGCTCGACGAGGCAGCCGCGGGTGCGCTGGCCACCGGGCTGCGCGGCGCGCAGCTCACCGTCTCCTCGGTGGAGCAGAAGCCGTACACCCGCAAGCCCTACGCACCGTTCATGACCTCCACGCTGCAGCAGGAGGCCGGCCGCAAGCTGCGGTTCTCCTCCGAGCGCACCATGAGCATCGCGCAGCGGCTGTACGAAAACGGCTACATCACCTACATGCGTACCGACTCGACCACGCTGTCGGAGTCGGCCATCAACGCGGCACGCAACCAGGCCCGTCAGCTCTACGGCGACGAGTACGTGCATCCCTCACCGCGGCAGTACACCCGCAAGGTCAAGAACGCGCAGGAGGCGCACGAGGCCATCCGGCCGGCCGGTGACGTGTTCCAGACCCCGGGCCAGCTGCACAGCGCCCTGGACACCGACGAGTTCCGGCTCTACGAGCTGATCTGGCAGCGCACCGTGGCGTCGCAGATGGCCGATGCCCGCGGTACCACGCTGAGCCTGCGGATCTCCGGGCGGGCGAGCAGTGGCGAGCAGGTCGTGTTCAACGCCTCCGGCCGCACCATCACCTTCGCCGGCTTCCTGAAGGCCTACGTCGAGAGCCTCGACGAGCAGGCCGGCGGCGAGGCCGACGACGCCGAGAGCCGGCTGCCCAACCTGACACAGGGCCAGCGCGTGGACGCCGCCGAGTTGACCGCCGACGGGCACACCACCTCACCGCCGGCCCGCTACACCGAGGCCTCGCTGATCAAGGCGCTGGAAGACCTCGGTATCGGCCGGCCGTCGACGTACTCGTCGATCATCAAGACCATCCAGGACCGCGGCTACGTGCACAAGAAGGGCAGCGCCCTGGTGCCGTCCTGGGTGGCCTTCGCCGTGATCGGCCTGCTGGAGCAACATTTCGGCCGGCTGGTCGATTACGACTTCACCGCGGCCATGGAGGACGAGCTCGACGAGATCGCCTCCGGCAACGAGCGGCGCACCAACTGGCTGTCCAACTTCTACTTCGGCGGTGAGCACGGGGTGGACGGGTCGATCGCCCGCGCCGGCGGTCTCAAGCAACTGGTGGGCGGCAACCTGGAGGGCATCGACGCCCGAGAGGTCAACTCCATCAAGCTCTTCGACGATGACCAAGGCCGCGCCATCAACGTCCGGGTCGGCCGCAACGGGCCGTATCTGGAGCGGATGATCGAGGATCCGGACAATCCCGGGGAGCTCAAGCCGCAGCGCGCCAACCTCAAGGACGAGCTGACACCGGACGAGCTGACCCTGGAGCTTGCCGAAAAGCTCTTCGCCACACCGCAAGAGGGCCGCTCACTGGGTATCGATCCGGAGACCGGGCACGAAATACTGGCCAAGGACGGGCGTTTCGGGCCGTACGTCACGGAGGTGCTGCCCGAACCCCCCGAGGATCCGGATGCCGGCGTGGGCGCCAAGAAGGGCAAGAAGCCGACCGGCCCCAAGCCGCGCACCGGCTCGCTGCTGCGCTCGATGGACCTGGAGACGGTCACCCTGGAGGACGCGCTCAAGCTGTTGTCGCTGCCGCGTGTCGTGGGCGTCGACCCGGCCAACGGTGAGGAGATCACCGCGCAGAACGGCCGCTACGGCCCATACCTCAAGCGCGGCACCGACTCTCGTTCGCTGGCCACCGAAGAGCAGATGTTCACCGTCACCCTGGACGAGGCGCTGAAGATTTACGCCGAGCCCAAGCGGCGCGGCCGCCAGGGCGCGGCCACCCCACCGCTGCGCGAGTTGGGGGTGGATCCGGTGTCGGAGAAGCCGATGGTGATCAAGGACGGCCGGTTCGGCCCGTACGTCACCGACGGTGAGACCAACGCCAGCCTGCGCAAGGGTGATGACGTGCTGTCGATCACCGACGCGCGGGCCTCCGAGCTGCTCGCCGACCGCCGGGCCCGCGGCCCGGTGAAGAAGGCCGCCAAGAAAGCCCCGGCGAAGAAGGCCGTCGCGAAGAAAACCGCGGCGAAGAAGGCCCCGGCGAAGAAGGCCGCCAAGAAAGCCTGAGCGCCGGCGTTTTTCGGGCTGACAGCTCAGCCCTGCGACTCCGATGATTTATCGGTGACCAGGTCGCGGCGTTCGGGCATGACCAGCTTGACCGGTCGCGCCAGCTGGGTGGGGGCCACCCGGCCGCGCAGCGAGACGATCTCGCCGACATCCCAGCACAGGGCCTCGGCGTCCAGCGCGCCGCTGACCGCGATGGCCGAGGCCAGCACATGGCCGGCCTCCAATTTGGCCAGCTCGGTCAGCCGGGCGGCCTCGTTGACCGGGTCGCCGATCACGGTGTACTCGAAGCGGGCCTGCGCGCCGATATGCCCGGCGATGGCCCGCCCGGCCGACACCCCGATGCCGAATTCGGTCTGCCCCAGCACCGTCACCAGTTCGTCGTGCAGTTCGCGGGAGGCGGCCAGCGCCGCGCCAGAGGCGTCGGGGTGCTCGATGGGGGCGCCGAAGATGGCCAGCGCCGCGTCACCCTGGAACTTGTTGACGAAGCCGCCGTGCTTGTTGACGGTGTCGACGATGACCCGGAAGAACTCGTTGAGCAGGTTCACCACCTCGGCGGCGGGCACCGTCGAGGCCAGCTGGGTCGAGCCCACCAGGTCGACGAACAGCACCGCCACGTCGCGCTCCTGGCCGCCGAGCTCGGTGCCGCGTTCCAGCGCCCGCCGCGCGACGTCCTCACCCACGTAGCGGCCGAACAGGTCACGCAGCCGTTGCCGCTCGGCCAGGTCGCGGACCATGTCGTTGAACCCGGCCTGCAGCAGGCCCAGCTCGCTGGCGTCGTAGATCTGCATGTGCGCGTTGTAGTTTCCGCGCTGCACCTCACCCAGGGCCCAGCGCAGCTGGCGCAGCGGGTCGGCGATGGACATCGCCACCAGCACCGTGCCCGCCAGCCCGATCACCAGCGCGGCGATGGCCAGCAGCAGCAGCGGGGTGTTCAACCGATCGGCGGGTGCGGTGAGGATGGCGAACTTGCTGGCCACCAGGGCCAGCACGATGGCCAGCAGCGGCACCCCGGTGGACAGCACCCACGTCAGCACCTGGCGCAGGATGACGCCGGGGGCGCGGAAGTTCTCCGGGACGCCGCCACGCAGCGCGGCCACGGCGACGGGGCGCAGCACCCGCTCGGATTGCAGGTAGCCGATGATGGCGGTGGCGGTGGCGCCCAGGGCGGTGGCGACCGCGACGACGGGCGCGGATTTACTGGCCACCGGCCAGCTGGCGATGATGAACACGATCGACCCGAGCATCCAGTTGGAGACGCTGATCAGGGTTCGGTAGAACGGCATCTTCAGCGCGCGCACCCGGGCCAGGCCGGTGATGGTGGGGTCGCCGTCGGCCAGCAGGGTGTCACGGCGTTGCCAGCGGATGACGGGCAGCAGCAGCCGCAGGCTCAGGTAGGCACCCACCGTGAACGCGACGAACAGGTAGCCGAGGAAGACCGCCAGGTTGAACGCCGGCAGGTCCTGCAGCTGGATGCGGTCCTCGGCCGGCAGCCCGAACCGGAGGAAGCCCAGCACGAACAGGGCGCCGATGATGTCGGACTGCACCATGCCGAGGGTGAACACCGGCCACGGCGTGCGCGCCACCCAGCGGACGAATGCGCCGATTCGCCCGATGGGGTTGGTAGCCGTGCTCACCCGTTTACCGTATCGGTCGGGTGTGACCTCACGCGCCGCAGTTCTTATGTCGTGTCTGACCGCACCACTAGTCTTGCTGCGGTGGGAAGCGGTGTATTCGAGCGGCTGGTGGGCCAACACGCCGTGGCGGCCGAGTTGGTGGCCGCGGCGCGGGCGGCCCGCGGTGATTCGTCTCACAGTGGACTCACAGCCGGCGGGATGACCCATGCGTGGCTGATCACGGGTCCGCCGGGGTCCGGGCGGTCGATCGCCGCGGTGTGCTTCGCGGCCGCGTTGCAGTGCCAGTCCGAGGGGGATCCCGGGTGCGGCGAGTGCCGGGCCTGCACCACGACGATGGCCGGCACCCACGCCGATGTGCGGCGCATCATTCCGGAGGGCCTGTCGATCGGCGTCTCGGAGATGCGCGAGATCGTGCAGATCGCGTCGCGGCGCCCGGGCACCGGCCGCTGGCAGATCGTGGTGGTCGAGGATGCCGACCGGCTCACCGAGGGAGCGGCCAACGCATTGCTCAAGGTGGTCGAGGAACCGCCGCCGTCGACGGTGTTCCTGTTGTGCGCGCCATCGGTGGACCCGGAGGACATCGCAGTGACGCTGCGGTCGCGGTGCCGGCACGTCGCCCTGGTGACACCCCGGGCCGAGGCCATCGCGCAGGTGCTGGTGGACAACGACGGCCTGTCCGAGGAGGTCGCCGCGTGGGCGGCCTCGATCAGCGGTGGGCACGTGGGCCGGGCCCGCCGGCTGGCGACCGACCCGGATGCCCGGCAGCGCCGGGAGCGGGCGCTGGGGCTGGCCCGCGACGCCGCGACCCCGGCCCGGGCCTACGCCGCCGCCGAGGACCTGGTGGCCACCGCCGAGGCCGAGGCCAAGGCGCTGACGGCCGGGCGCAATGAGACCGAAGCCGAGGAACTGCGGACCGCACTGGGTGCGGGCGGCACCGGCAAGGGCGCCGCCGGGGCGATCCGCGGCGCCGCCGGGGCGATCAAAGACCTTGAGAAACGGCAGAAGTCGCGGCAGACCCGGGCGTCCCGAGATGCCCTGGACCGGGCCTTGATGGATCTGGCGACGTACTTCCGCGACGCCCTGGTGGTGTCCGCCGGTGCGGGCGGGGTGGTGGCCAACCATCCCGACATGCAGGACAAGGTGGCCGCCCTGGCCGCGCACGCCCCGCCCGACAAACTGCTGCGGTGCATCGAGGCGGTGCTGGAGTGCCGGGAGGCGCTGGAGACCAACGTGAAACCCAAATTCGCCGTCGACGCCATGGTCGCGACGGTGGGGCAGGCGCTGAAGAGCTGAGTCGGGGCCGCCTTTTGGGCGGTGGGCAGGACCTGCCGTAGACTCACCTGCGCCTGCGTGTCAGGTAACGCCGCCTTAGCTCAGTCGGTAGAGCATCTCACTCGTAATGAGAAGGTCGGGGGTTCGATTCCCCCAGGCGGCTCCATCTCCCACACCCCGCCAGACTGCGGTTGTTGCGGCGAAACTCCACTGATATCCGCAACAACCGCAATCTCGCGTACGGCCGGCACCGGTCCTCATGGGCCCCTCGTCCCACAAGGACGCCGCGAGGTCAATGAACCGGTGCGAGACGCTCTGCTCGAAGGTTCAGTGAGTCGTACGTCTGCTCGGCTCGATCCAGAATGCGGTCCACCGCGGTACTGGCAGCTGCACTGATCTTCGGGTCGCGAACCGTCTCGGCGATTGCTGAGAAGGACAGAGCCGCAGCCGCCAAGGCAGGCACCAACTCCACACCTTCGTTGGGGCGAGGCGGACGGGGCGGATCGAACCACCAAGAGCGGGGAATGAGATCCCTGATGGGGACCGTGCCGGTGCCGTCGCCATCATCGACGTGCACCAGATCATCGACTGCGCGTTCGATGACGGCTGCACCGTCGCCGCCCTGCGCGCTGACCGTTGCCGCGGCATCGGCGACACGGCGCATGACGTCTCGAACCGCGTTCTGCGCTTGCAGCTGGAAATCCCCATACGTCCATGGATCAGGAATCGGTCCGAACATCGGTTGCCATGGTTGAGGGGTAGGTGCCTCCGCGGCGCGCCCGATTGGCGGCACGTGTGGGTGCAGCCATTCCCAGAATTGCGGATGCAGGGTGGCGAGCAGGCGAAGCAGTTGCGAGCGCGACATTGTCATGTCGAGGACCTCCCCAGTAGGACGTTGTCCTCAGGACGTTAAGTGCTGAGAGATTCCGTGCATCGAGTAGCCGACTACTCGATCTGACGGCGTGGGTCGCGGGTGTGCCGCTCAGACCGGCTGCGCGGCGCTGCTCCACGCCAACGGGTTCAGCTCGCGGTAGGGATCCTCGGCGCGGACGGCCTGCAGCTCTTGCAGCGTGCGTTCCAGCGTCTTCTTGGTCTCGTCGCGCACCGTCGCCACCCACGTCTGCTCGTCGATGCCGGCGGACTTGGTGGTGTCGATGGGGGCGGCGAAGCCCAGATACATCCGCTGCGGACGGGGGATCAGCGTGGGGCCGACGCCCCGCAGCAGCGGCATGGCCATCTCCGGCTTGCCGCCGAACCTCTCGGCCAACCCCTGGCTGAACCGGCCCCACCGGCCGTCGCGCCGGGTCAGGCTGGTGTACACGTCGTCGCCGCCGAGCAGGGCCGCCGGCACGATCGGGTAGTCGTGCTCCACCGCGACCCGCGCGAACCCGGCGCGGCCCTCCCAACGCAGCGTGTTCTGCTCACCCTTGAACTTCGCGATCTCGCGGCCGCCGCCGGGAAACACCAGGATGGGCTGATCGTGGCGCATCAGCTGCCGCGCCGATTCCGGTGAGCCGACGGTGGCGCCGAAGGCCGCCATCACCTCGCCGGCCGGGAACGGCATCTTGCCGAAACCGCGGTCGGTCAGCGGACGGACCAGCATGCCGAGTTCGCGGCGGACCACGAACGGGATCAGGAAGGCCTCGACGCCGGCCTGGGAATGGTTGCCCACCAACAGGAATCGGCCGTCGCGCGGAAGATTGTGCAGACCGTCGAGGTAGGGCCGGTACAGGTCGACCAGCGGGGCCGCCGCGTCGACCACGGTCTCGGCGGCGCGCCGCAGGGCGCGGATGTGGGTGGGCGGGTCGAGGAGGGCATCCACATTGGTCATGATGTGCGCGGACATGGCCACCACCGTACCGAACGAACTGGTTCGTATGGCTATGATCCAGCTGTGAGATCCACGACCGAGCTGCGCGACGAGATCCTGACCGCGGCACGCGCCGAATTCGCCCGATACGGGCTGGCCGGCGCCCGCATCGATCGCATCGCGAAAGCCGCCAAGGCCAGCAAGGAGCGCCTCTACGCCCATTTCGGCGACAAGGAGACGTTGTTCCGCGAGGTGGCGCTGGCCGACGCCGCGGAGTTCTTCCAATCCGTCACCATGGCACCCGAGGACGTCGCCGAGTACGCCGCGGGCGTGTACGACCTGGCCTCCCGGCACCCCGAGCACCTGCGCATGCTCACCTGGGCCCGGCTGGAGGGCTTCGCCCTGCCCGAACCCGACAGCGACGGCCATCCGATCCCGGCGACGGTGCTCGCGGCCGTCGGAGCCGCCCAGGCCGACGGCCGGGTGGACCCGTCCTGGAAACCCGAGGACCTGATCGTGCTGTTGTTCGGGGTGGGGCTGGCCTGGGCGCATCTGCCCGACGCCGTCGCAGGCGCCGCGGACGAAACGACCATCGCGCACCGCCGGACCGTCGTCATCGAGGCCGCCCGGCGGATCATCACCGCCCCGGGCGGCTAACCGGCCTCAGCCCGCAACGCCTCCCGACGCACCGCCAGGCGCTGGAACAGATCGTCGAGGTCGATGTCGTTGGCCTGACGCGGCCGGCGCCGGTAGTGCCGGGAGTCGTCGTAACTGTCCGGGCAGCCGAACCTGTGCAGGCTCAGACACTGTGCCGGCCAGCGGGATTCGAGCACGTTGTCCAGATCGACCACCTGACGCGAGCGGCGCTGGATGGCGAACCGGTTGCCCGGCGCGCTGTCGTCGATCGGCTGCATCTTCACGTCGAACAGCTGCCAGCCCCCGTGCACCGTCTGCAGCCATACCGTCTCGGTATCGCAGTGCGGGCACGGCGCGACGACCGACGGTCGGGAATCTGGCCAACTCATGGGCACGAGCGTAGGCAATGCCACCGACAAGTCCCGGTGTCACACGCCGTGGATCACCGCCGGGCGCCCACTTCACTTGGGCGCCACGAATCCGACCGGACCCGACGCGATACACACCGACAGCGCCGCGGTGTTGGCACGGACCCGGATGGCCGCACCCGCCCCGGACAACCGCACGAACACCCGGTTGAGCCCGGGCCGCACCGGCACCTTCGCCGGCACGCCCTCGGGCAGTGTCATCGTCAGCGAGCCGTCGTTGTTGGCCAGGTAGTTGATCTCGGCGGTCCAGTCGGCGGGAAGCAGCGGCCCGTCGAGCGGCATGGTGACCTCGGTATCGGGCTGCACCAGGTAACCGCAATGCGGTGCCGGCCCCTCGACGATGGTCCGCACCCAGGTGACCTGGGCGTCCAGCAGCCGTCCCGCGCTGTCGAACATCCGCAGTTCCGTTGTGGCGGAAGCAAACTCCGGCCGAGGGTGGGCGAGCGCGAACATGTGGCTGGCCAGGTTCTCCGGGGCGGCCACCCGCTGCAGGATCAGCGGGTCCACCTCCTGATCCAGCAGGGGCGTGTCGACCGCGGCCAAGCCGGCTCGGGCGTTGGCCAGGTACACGGGCACCGGGCTGTCCCGCCACACCCGCAGGAACGTCACCGTCGAATACAGGCTGCTCGCCACGAACGCCACCGCCACCGCCGTCACGGCCACCGAACGCGAAACCGACGCGTCCAGGCGCGGTGACGGCCGGTTCGGCGCGCAGAACGCGACGGCGGTCAGCAGCGCGAGCACCACCACCAGGTCGGGTAGATAGCGCAAGGTCTGGGCCAACTCCAGCGCGGTGAACCGGGAGGACCGCATCAGATAGATGGGTACCTGGCAGGCCACGGCATAGCCGACCGCGGCCGCCCACACCCAACCGATTCGGCGTTTGCGCGCCCACGACACCGCCAGCACCGCCGCCAGCACCACCCAGCCCAGCACCATGGCGCCGACCGGGGGAGTGGCCCACGGCGACGCCGGCGCCCAGCGCTGCCACTCCCACGGGCCGCCGGCCAGGCTCGGCACGATGGCATGAGTCACCGAGCGGCGCAACAGGTCCCACGTCATCACCGGATCGAGCGTCCAGCGCTTCTGGTCGACGACGAGCAGGTACACCCCGATCCACGCCACGGTGATCGCGAGCAGCGACACCCACAAGGCCCGGCCGCGCACCCACACCGCGCGCACCGAGTCGCCGTGGACGTACGCGAGAAGTGCGGCCACCGTGAACGCGACGAACGGGATCACCGCCGACTTCTCGAAGAACAGCAGCGCTCCGAGATACGCCGGCACCGCCGACCAGAGGTGGCGTCGCTCGCCGGTGCGCACCAGCAGGATCGCCGACCCGCACACCCAGGCCAGCGCGGCCTGCAGTGGCAGTGAATTCAGCCCGGCCGCCCACCACGCGAAGGCCGGCACCGTCAACGGGGTGAACAGCGCGAAAGTCAAGGGCACCAACAACACCGGGCGCCACCCGAGGATCACCTGCAGCGCCCGCAGCACGGCCAGCGATGCCAGCAGCTGCAACACCAGCAGGCTCACGGCCGGCCAGACCCAGGAGAACGGGGCCAACCGGGTGATGACCCCGGCCACCAGGAACGCCCCCGGCATCACGTGCCCGTCGTGGTCGTCGAACAGATAACCCGGCGACAGCAGGCCCTGCGTGCCGGCCCGGCCGATCAGGATCAGGTCATCCCAGTAGAAGTACCCGCCGAAGGCCACCACTGCGCGGATCGCCAGCTGCGCCACGATCAGCGCGATCGCGGCGCGGAGCCATTTCCCGTCGCTTCGCTCGCCCAGGAGCCATTTCCCGTCGCTTCGCTCGCCCAGGAGCCATTTCCCGTCGCTTCGCTCGCCCAGGCCGATCCACTTCATCGTCGCCGACTGTACGGACGCACATATCTGCTCGTTAGAGTGAGCCCGTGCGCACACTCGTCACCGGGGCAGCCGGATTCATCGGATCAACCCTCGTCGATCGTTTGCTCGCCGACGGGCACACCGTGGTGGGGATCGACGATCTCAGCACCGGTCGGCGGCCCAATCTGACCTCGGCGGAAGCCCATCCGGACTGCACCTTCATCGAGGCCGATATCGTCGACGCCGACCTCGGCGCCATTGTTGCCGACGCCAAGCCGGAGGTCATCTACCACCTGGCCGCGCAGATCTCGGTGCGCCACTCCGTCGACAACCCCCAGTTCGATGCGACCGTCAACGTGGTGGGCACCATCCGGCTGGCCGAGGCCGCTCGCACGCACGGTGTCCGCAAGATCGTGCACACCAGCTCCGGCGGTTCGGTCTACGGCACCCCGCCGGTGTACCCCACCGGTGAGGACGTACCCACCGACCCGGCGTCGCCGTACGCCGCGAGCAAGGTGGCCGGCGAGGTGTACCTGAACACCTTCCGCAACCTGTACGGGCTGGACTGCTCGCACATCGCGCCCGGCAATGTGTACGGCCCGCGCCAGGATCCGCACGGCGAGGCCGGCGTGGTGGCGATCTTCGCCAAGGCGCTGCTGGCCGGACAGGCCACCAAGATCTTCGGGGACGGCACCGACAGCCGCGACTACGTCTACGTCGACGATGTGGTGGATGCGTTCGTCAAGGCGTCCGGTGAAGCGGGCAGCGGGCAGCGGTTCAACATCGGCACCGGTGTCAGCACCAGCGTCCGTGACCTGCACAGCGCGATCGCCAAGGCCGCCGGGACCGCCGACGATCCGGAGTTCCTTCCGCCGCGGCTGGGGGATCTGCGCAAGTCGCAGCTGGACATCAGCCGCGCGGCGCAGGTGCTGGGCTGGCGTCCGCAGGTCGGCATCGACGAGGGCATCGAGCGGACGGTCGACTACTTCCGGAACTGATTCCGCCAAAAAGATTGTGAGCGCTCGCTATCTAACCTAGGCTCGCGTGATGTCCTACGACGTGATCATCCGCGACGGCCTGTGGTTCGACGGAACGGGCCGCGTCCCGTTGGTCCGCACCCTCGGGATCCGCGACGGTGTCGTCGCCGACGTGTCGTCCGGGCCGCTCGACGAGACCGGCTGCCCCGACGTGATCGACGCGGCGGGCAAGTGGGTGGTGCCCGGCTTCATCGACGTGCACACCCACTACGACGCCGAGGTGCTGCTCGACCCCGGCCTTCGTGAGTCCGTGCGCCACGGCGTCACCACCGTGCTGCTGGGCATGTGCTCGCTGTCGACGGTGTACGCCGACGCCGAGGACGCCGCCGACCTGTTCAGCCGCGTCGAGGCCGTCCCGCGCCAGTACGTGCTCGGCGCCCTGCAGGGCCACAAGACGTGGTCCACCCCCGCCGAATACGTGGACGCCATCGACGCGCTGCCGCTCGGCCCGAATGTCGCTTCGCTGCTGGGGCATTCGGACCTGAGGGCCTCGGTGCTCGGCCTGGACCGCGCCACCACGCGCGATGTCGTGCCCACCGACGCCGAACTGGAGACCATGGCCGCCCGGCTGGACGCGGCGCTGGCGGCCGGGATGCTGGGCCTGTCCGGGATGGACGCGGCCATCGACAAGCTCGACGGCGACCGGTTCCGGTCCCGTGCGCTGCCGTCCACCTTCGCCACCTGGCGGGAACGCCGGCGGTTGATCAAGGTGCTGCGCCAGCGCGGGCGCATCCTGCAGAGCGCGCCGAACGTCGCGAAAATACAAGAGGCGCTGAACTTCTTCCTGGAGAGCAGCACACAGTTCGGGCGGCGCCGCGGTGTGAAGATGAGCCTGCTGGTCTCCGCCGATGCCAAGTCGTCGCCCGGTGCGGTGCACGTGCTGGGGCCGGGCACCCGGCTGCTGAACCGGCTGCTGGCCGCCAAGGTCCGCTTCCAGCATCTGCCCGTCCCCTTCGAACTGTATTCCGACGGTATCGATCTGCCGGTGTTCGAGGAGTTCGGCGCCGGCACCGCGGCCCTGCACCTGCGCGACCAACTGGAACGCAACAAGCTGCTCGCCGATCCGGAGTACCGCAGGCGCTTCCACCGTTCGTTCGACCGGCGCAAGCTCGGACCCGCGCTGTGGCACCGCGATTTCCACGACGCCACCATCGTGGAATGCCCCGATGCGACACTGGTCGGCAAGAGTTTCGGGCAGGTGGCCGACGAGCGCGGCATCCACCCGCTGGACGCCTTCCTGGACGTGCTCGTCGAGAACGGCGAACGCAACGTGCGGTGGACCACCATCGTGGCCAACCACCGGCCCAGGCAACTGGACAAGCTCGCCAAGGAACCGTCGGTGCACATGGGGTTCTCCGACGCCGGTGCGCACCTGCGCAACATGGCCTTCTACAACTACGCGCTGCGGCTGCTCAAGCGAGTACGCGATGCCGACCGCGCCGGCCGGCCGTTCCTGACCACCGAGCACGCCGTGCACCGGCTCACCGCCGAGGTGGCCGACTGGTTCGGCCTGGACGCGGGCACCCTGCGCCGCGGCGACCGGGCCGACTTCGTGGTGATCGACCCTGCCGCCCTTGATGATTCGGTGAACGAGTATCACGAGGAGACGGTGCCGTTCTACGGCGGGCTGAGCCGCATGGTCAACCGCAACGACGCCACCGTCGTCGCCACCGGCGTCAACGGGCAGGTGGTGTTCCGCGCCGGTGAGTTCCGCGACGGCTACGGAACGACCGCCAAATTCGGTCGGTACCTGCGTGCCGGCACCCGGGCCGCCCCGTCCCCTGTGACCCTCTGAGATGGCCCGCACCCAGCAGCAGCGACGCGAGCAGACCGTCGCCCGATTGCTCGACGCCAGCATCGAGACGATCATCGAGATCGGTTACGCCAGAGCGTCGGCCGCGGTCATCTGCAAACGGGCCGGGCTGTCGGTGGGGGCGCTGTTCCGGCACTACCCGACCATCGGGGACTTCATGGCCGCCACCGCCTACGAGGTGCTGCGCCGCCAGCTGGAACTGTTCAGCAAGCGGGTCGCCGAGATCCCCACCGGGGAACCGCCGCTGCCCGCCGTGCTGACCGTGCTGCGCGACGTCACCGGCAACGACACCAACGCCGTGCTCTACGAATTGATGATCGCGGCCCGCACCGACGACAAGCTGCGTGCCACCCTGGCCGACGTCCTCACCGAATACCGCGCCAAGATCGTCGAGGCGGCAAGCTCGGCACCCGCCGCCGAACAGTTCCCGGCCGAGGGCCGCGCTGTCGTCACCGCGCTGCTCACCAACACCTTCGACGGTGCGGCCATGCTGCGCCCGGTGCTGCCCGACCCGGAGCTGGAGGCCCGCAAGATCGCCCTGCTGACCAAGCTGCTGGGCGGCTACTGATCTTCGGGGGCGCGGGCTCCCTCCAACGCCACGGCCCGCGCCAGCCGAGCGTACCGCAGCTCCAGGTCCTTGAACCGCATGTAGGTGCTCATGGTGGTGAACAGGAACGCGATGATCAGGGCGTACTCCAGCAGGTCGGCGCCGCGTTTCACGCCGAGCCAGTTGGCCACCACGGTGGTGTCGTCGGGCCGCACGATCGCGTAGATGGCGGCGATGACGAACAGCAGATAGCCCAGCTTCACCCACGCCTTGGCCTGGGCGCTGCGCCGGGACCGCAGCAGGTACACCAGCAGGGTGATGATCGAGGCGATCAGCAGCACCTGGATCCAGTTCATCGCGGCATCCTTCCGCGCAGCAAGCCGTCGAACAAGATGTTGACCCCGTTGAGCAGCGGCTGGCCCTTGGACTTCGAATAGTCGGTGTAGAGGATCTCGACCGGTTCTTCGGCCACCCGCCAACGGTTTTCGACCGCCAGCGCGATGAACTCACCGGCATGCGACATCCCGTTCATGGTGATGTTGAGTTCGTCGGCGACCTTCTTGTTGAACACCCGCAGCCCGTTGTGCGCGTCGGTCAGGCCCAGGCTGCGGCTGTGCGGGCTGACGACGGCCGCCACCCGCAGGATGATCCGTTTCAGCGGCGGGGTGTGGGTGACCGTACCGCCGAACCGGGTGCCGATCACCAGGTCGACCTCGTCGGGCCGGCCGGGCGCCAGCCGGTCGATCATCCGGATCACGTCCTTGACCCGGTGCTGCCCGTCGGCGTCGAACGTGACGAACACCGCCGCGCCGGGCCGTGACCGGGCGTACTCCACGCCGGTCTGGATGGCCGCGCCCTGGCCGAGGTTGACCGGATGGCGCACCAGGTGCGCGCCGGCGGCGTGCGCGGCCTCGGCGGTACCGTCCCGGCTGCCGTCGTCGACACACACCACGTTGGGAAAGGTGGTGCGCAGATCGGCGACGACGTCGGCGATGACGCTCGCTTCGTTGAAGGCGGGGACGATGATCCAAACGTCCTGGTACGGGGTATCGATGCGCACCAGACTACAAGCTCAGGATGCCGATGCCCGCGCCAGCGCGGTCAGGTGCACGGCGATTCCCACCACCGGGCCGCACAACAGCGCCACCACCGTCCGGGTCTCCAGCTCGACCGGCAGCAGCAACAGCAGGGCGGCGGCCACCGTGGCGCCGACCCAACCGGCCGCATAGGCGCGCTGCAGGGCGGCGGCCACGGTGGCCGCGCCGGTCAGCGTCAACAACGCGATGGCCACCGCGCCGGCGGTCAGCCAGGCCAACAGCGGCCCGCCGGCCACGTAGTCGGGGCCGAACGCGGTGCGCAGCAGCCACGGCCCGGCCAGCCCGGCCGCGACCACGCCGAGCAGCCCGATTCCGGCCACCGCCACCGCCGGGGTGATCAGGGCACGCATCCGCTCGTGCGGTTTGTCGACGAAGTAGGCGATCAGGTTGCCCTGCAACGCGGTGAGCGGAACCAGCAGCGGTGCCCTGGTCAGGGTGACGGCCAGGATCACCACCCCGCCGGTGGCGCCCAGATGCGGGGTGGTGGCCTTCAGCAGCACCGGAAACCCCATGATCAGGATTGCGCTGGCGCCCGCGGCCGCGATCGAATGGGTGGCGCCGGCCAGGAAGGTGCGCACCCCGCCCGGTGTCGCGAGTCCCGCCGCGGCCCGGCTCGCCGGTGAGGCCGACAGCAGGATCAGCCACGCCACCGAGCCGGCGACCGTCGCCCACAGATAGCCGGTCAGCCCCCACCCGGCCAGGAAGCTCGCCACCGCGACCACCACCCGGATGCCGGCGTCGGTCACCATCAGGGCGCCGTACTGGCTCCAGCGGTCCACCCCGGCCAGCATGCCCAGCAGCGTGGCGTGCAGACAGAAGCCGGCCAGCCCGACACTCAGCAGCACCACCGACAGCAGCCTGGACTGCACGAACACATGCGCCGACCACAACGGTGCGCTCACCGCGATGACGACGGCTGCCGCCACACCCACCCCGGCCGCCACCCGCATCGGGTGGGTGCGCGGACCGGTGTGCACGGCGGTGTGCCGGGCCGCCCGAACCTCCCTGGTGGCCTCCTGCAGCAGGCCGAAGGCGGCGCCGGTCACCAGACCGAACGCCCCCCAGAACACCCCGAACAGGGAGAACCCGGCCGGTTCCAGACTGCGGGCCGCCAGATACAGCACGGCGTAGCCGCACAGCGCGGACAGCACCGTGGCCGCCCCCACCCTGGCGACGCTGTTCCGCGTGACCGGCCCCTCCGTCATCCGACCGTCACAGGTCCGGCACGGCCGTCGAATACAGCCAGGCATCCCACAGTGGGCGCAGGGACACGGTGGCGTGGTTGGCGGCCAGCCCGGTGAAGTCGTCGGTGACCGCGGTGCTGTGCCGGTACCGCGTCGTCCAATCCTTCAGCAGCGCAAAGAAACTGGCATCACCGATGGCTTTCCGCAGGGCGTGCAGCGTCAGCGCGCCCCGTTTGTACACGCGGTCGTCGAACATGTCGGCCGGCCCCGGATCGGTCAACAGCAGGTTCTGCGGGGAGTGCTGCAGGCGTTTGTGATACGAGCGGGCCCGCTCGTCGGCGCTGGGGCCGCCGGACTCCTCGGACCACAACCACTCGGCGTAACAGGCGAATCCCTCGTGCAGCCAGATATCACGCCAGCGGCGGGCCGTCACCGAATTGCCGAACCACTGGTGGGCCATCTCGTGGGCGATCAACCGCTCGCAGCTGCGCCTGCCATCACAATGGTTTGCACCGAAGATCGAAAGACCTTGGGCCTCAAGGGGTATTTCCAGATCATCGTCGGTGACCACGACGGTGTAGCCGTCGGCCAGCGGGTAGGGGCCGAACAGCCTGATGAACAGCTTCATCATCTCCGGCTGACGGCTGAAGTCGTGATCGAAGTTGCGGCGCAACCGGTCCGGTAGCACCGCGTACATCGACACCGGGCTCTTCTGCAGCCGCAGCCGTTCGTACATCCCGATCTGCAGGGTGATCAGGTACGTGGAGGTCGGCTCGGCGAGCTCGTAGGTCCAGATGTTCAGGCTGGCCCGGTTCTGCCGGGACACCAAGTCGCCGTTGGCGATCGCATAGTAGGGGTTGTCGGTGGCGATCTTGATGCGGAAGCTCGCCTTGGCGGCCGGATGGTCGTCACACGGGAACCAGGACGCCGCCCCGTTGGGCTGGCCGGCCACCAATGCACCGTTGGTGAGTTCCTCGAAACCCACCTCGCCCCAGACACTTCGGATGGGACGAGGGTTCCCGCCGTAGCGGACGGTGATGGTCATCGCCGCGCCGGCGGGCAGTTTGGCGGGCAGCGTGATGTGCAACTTGCCGTTCGAACATCGGAACTGGTCGGGCCGGCGCCCGTTGACGCCGACCTTCGTCACGCTCAGCGCGTCGGCCAGGTCGAGGGTGAAGGTGCGCAGCTCGGCCAATGTCACCGCGGTGATGGTGGCCGACCCGGTGAGCCGGTTGCTGGACACCTTGTACTCCAGGTCCAGTTCGTAACGCGACACCCGGTACCCGAAGTTGCCGTTGCCCGGAAGGTACGGATCGATGACCGGCGGACTGGAAGCGGCCGCCCCCGCCGTCTTCTTCGCGGCCTTCCTGGCGTTCGCCCTCATCCGTTCTTCTTCTTGCGCGAGGGATCCCACACCGCGATCGGATTGCCCTGCCAGCGGGTGGACGCCGGAACCTCGTCACCGCGCATCACCAGCGATGCCGGGCCGACGGTGGCGCCCGCACCGATCCGGCTGGCCGGCAGTGCCACGCAATGCGGCCCCAGGGTGGCGCCGGCATCCAGGATCACGGTGTCCATCCGCATGATCCTGTCGTGGAACAGGTGCGTCTGCACGACACAGCCGCGGTTGACGGTGCTGCCGGTGTCCAGGCGCACCAGGTCGGCCTCGGGCAGCCAGTACGTTTCGCACCACACCCCGCGGCCGATCTTTGCGCCGAGCCCGCGCAACCAGATGTTCATCACCGGTGTGCCGGTGGCCGCCCGCGCGAACCAGGGCGCCGCGACCGTCTCCACGAAGGTGTCCGACACCTCGTTGCGCCACACGAACGACGACCACAGCGGATGCTCGACGGCCCGGATGCGGCCGATCACAAGCCATTTGGCGATCACCGCGATACCACCGGCGACCGCCCCGGCGATCAGCAGCACCAGGCCGCCGGCCAGCGCGGCGACGCCGAACCCGTAGGCACCGGCCAGCGCCTGCAGCGCGCCGA
This sequence comes from Mycolicibacterium cosmeticum, assembly GCF_000613185.1. Taxonomy (NCBI): domain Bacteria; kingdom Bacillati; phylum Actinomycetota; class Actinomycetes; order Mycobacteriales; family Mycobacteriaceae; genus Mycobacterium; species Mycolicibacterium cosmeticum. Next base: position 2,449,526 of record NZ_CCBB010000001.1, on the reverse strand, counting down.
GTACCGCCACCCCGATCGCGAACGTCACGATGACCGGGATGATGCGGCAGGTCTCGACCACCGAACGCATGATCTTCAACCGTGCCGACGGGTGGAAGGTGCGCATTGCGTCCGCGTCGGTGGGGTTGCGGCGCAACCGGATCGGCGGACTGCCCAGCCATGACGAGCCGGCCTTGGCCTTGTGCGGCGCGGCGGACAGCACGGCCACCAGACCGTCGTCGGGCACTCGGCGCCCGGGCTGAGTGATGCCGGAGTTACCCAGGAACGCGCGCTTGCCGATGGTGGCCCGCGCGACGTGGATCCAGCCGCCGCCCAACTCGTAGGAGGCGACCATGGTGTCGTCGGCCAGGAAGGCGCCGTCCTCGACGACGGTGAATTTCGGGGTCAGCAGGGCCGTCGAGATCTCGGTGCCCTTGCCGACCTTGGCGCCCAGCACCCGTAACCACCACGGCGTCAGCAGGCTGGCGTAGATCGGGAACAGGTAGTTGCGGGCGGCGTCCATCAGGCGCTCGGTGGCCCACAGTTGCCAGCCCACCCGGCTGCGCACCGGGTGGTAGCCCTCGGTCAGGCCGATCGAGAGCACCCGCACCCCGACGACGGTCAGTGCGGCGTAGGCGGCCATCGCCGCCAGTGCGGCCACCGGCGTCCAGAGCAGCGCCGGCACGATCGCCGCGGTGGGTGTGGAGGTGCCGCGGACCGCCCAGGCCAGCACGGCCAGCCCCGCCGCGACACCCGCCAAGGGCAAGGCCCCCAACAACATCGAGGTCACCGCGTAGACGGCCATCCACACCGTGGAACGCGGCGGCCGTTCGTCGGGCCAGGGGTGGCGGGCCTTGCCGGATTTCGCCGCGGGCGAGCCCTTCCAGTACTGCCCGTTCTTCACCTTGCCGACCACACCGGAACCCGGCGCCACGTCGGCGTTCTTCCCGACGCCGGCGCCGGGGAACAGGGTGGTGCGCGCGCCGATGGTGGCGTCGTTGCCGACGCTGATCGGCCCGACGTGGAACAGGTCACCGTCGATCCAGTGTCCGGTGAGATCGACCTCGGGTTCGATCGAAGCGCGGTGCCCGATGGTGAGCATGCCCGTGACTGGCGGCGCCGAATGCAGGTCGACGCCTTTGCCAACCGAATTGCCAAGGGCACGCGCGTAATACACCAGCCACGGGGCGCCGGCCTGATTCTCCGCGCCGCTGGCGTCGGCGAGCCGTTCGGCGAACCACACCCGCAGGTGCTCGGATCCGCCGCGCCGGTAGGTGCCCGGCTGCAGATTCGACAGCAGGGTGCGGGCCCCCAGCACCGCGATACCCATCCGGCCCAGCGGGGTGATGAAGATCAGGAAACCGGCCAGGACGATCCACCAGTTCAGGTGTACGGCCCAGGGCACCAGGTGCGTCGCGGCGGCGATGTTGTCGAGCACGGCCAGCCACACCACCCACTGCAGGGCGCTGAGGGTGGCCAGCGGAACCGACAGCACCACCTGGGCGAGCTGGGTGAGCAGCGGGGTGGGCGCCACAGTGCGGGTCTGCACCTGCGGCGGGGGAGCCAACTCGTCGAGATAGCCGGCCAGCGAACCCAGCCGGGGATGGTCATAGAGGTCGGCGACGGTCACCTGCGGGTAGCGGGCCCGCACCGCGGTCACCAGCTGGGCGGCCGACAGCGATCCACCGCCGAGTGCGAAGAAATCGGCCTCCGGCCCGTCGATCGTCGCGCCCAGCACGTCGCGCCACAGCCCGGCCAGCCAGCCGGTGGTGCCGGTGCCCAGATCGGGTTCGTCCTCGGCGGCGGCGCCGGGCGGTGGCCAGGGCAGCGCGTTGCGGTCGACCTTGCCCGAGGTGCGGGTGGGCAGTTCGTCGAGCAGCACCAGCCGGGGCACCAGCGCCGCGGGCAGTGCGGCGGCCAGTGCGGTGCGCGCGGCGGCCAGGTCGAACGCCGGGTCGGCGCTGGCGATATAACCGACCAGCAGGGGGGTGCCGCTGGCGGTTTTGCGGACCGCCGCCGCACCGCCGCTGACGCCGGGCAGATGCACCAGGGCGGCGTCGACCTCACCGAGTTCGATCCGGCGACCGCCCACCTTGACCTGATCGTCGGCGCGGCCCTGGAAGTACAGGCCGTCGGCTTCCAGCCGGACCAGGTCGCCGCTGCGGTACGCCCGGTCCCAGCCGAGGGTGGGCATCGGCGCGTATTTCTCGGCGTCCTTGTCCGGGTCCAGGTAGCGGGCCAGGCCCACCCCGCCGATCACCAGTTCGCCGACGTCGCCGTAACCGACCGGGGCGCCGTCCTTGTCGACGACCACCAGGTCCCAGCCGGGCAGCGGCAGCCCGATGCTGACGGGACCCTTCCCGTCCAGCGGTGCTGCGCAGGCGACGACGGTGGCCTCGGTGGGGCCGTAGGTGTTCCACACCTCGCGGCCGTCGACCGCCAGCCGCTCGGCCAGCTCAGGTGGGCACGCCTCGCCCCCGAAGATCAGCAGCCGGACCGCCTCCAGGGCCTCGGCCGGCCACAGCGCGGCCAGCGTGGGGACCGTCGAGACGACCGTGATGTCGCGGGACACCAGCCACGGCCCCAGGTCCATGCCGCTGCGCACCAGCGACCGCGGCGCCGGTACCAGGCAGGCGCCGTGCCGCCAGGCCAGCCACATCTCCTCACACGAGGCGTCGAAGGCCACCGACAACCCGGCCAGCACCCGGTCCCCGGGCCCCAGCGGATTGGACTGCAGGAACATCCGCGCCTCGGCGTCGACGAACGCCGCCGCGTTGCGGTGCGTCACCGCCACCCCCTTGGGGGTGCCGGTCGAGCCGGAGGTGAAGATGATCCAGGCGTCGTCCCTGGTCAGCGGGGCCGCGGCGCGCCAGCCGCGCGACGACCCGGGCCCGCGCACCAGGCCTTTCTCGGTGATCACCGCGACCACGTCGGCCTCGCCGAACACCAGGGCGGCGCGCTCGTCGGGGTCGTCGGCGTCCACCGGGACGTAGGCGGCACCGCTGGCCAGGGTGGCCAGGATGGCGGTGTAGAGGGCATAGCTGCCCGAGGGCATCCGGATGCCGATCCGGTCGCCGCGGCCGATGCCGCGGGCGGCCAGCCAGGCCACGCTCTCCTCGATATCGCCGATCAGCTCGGCGTAGGTCAGCTGGATCTCGCCGTCGTCGATGGCGGGGGCGTCGGGGTGGCGGCGCGCGGTGTCGTAGAGGATGTCGATCAGCGTGCGGGGCTCCGGTGCCGAGGACGACAAGAGGTACTGAGGGGGAATCACCGGGACCGGTTCCGCTGTCACCCGTACAAACTACTAAGCGTCGGTGACGGGCCGGTGACGGCGCACGGGCCGGGCCCATTCCCATTCGGTCTCGCTGATCGCAACCATGTGCACACGCGCGTCCCGCGTCTAGCGTGGCGCCGTGCGGCTATTTCTGGCAGACGAAGCGTGGAGCGAATTGACCTCCGGTGCCGAACCGGCGGTGCGGGTGGCGGCCTCGGACCTGGGTCAGGCCCGGCGGGCGAGGGCGCGGCTGCGCGGCGGGCCGGAGCGGGTCGCGGTGATCCTCGATATCGAGGTGGCGGTCGCCGGTGACGTGCGCGCGGCGTATGCGTCGCTGGACGGCAGGACGGCGGGCGTGCGCTACGCCGGCACCGTCGACGGCCTGGCCGGTCTGATCGCCGATATCGAATCGGCCGAGGTGGCCGACGGGGTGACGTTGATCGCGTCCGCATCCCCGCAGGACCTGCGCGGTCTCGGCGAGGACGTGTTGCGCCGGCTGGCCGAGCGGGGCCGCATCTCGGCCTGACCCAGGCCCATGTCCATTCAATTCACGCATCAGTACGTGCCAAATCGGTCTTGGACATGAATTGATTGGGGTCCTAGCGTTGGACGCGTGACCACCCAACTGACCGCCCGCCCGACCGGCCAGATGATCATCGCCGGGGTGCCCGTCGCCGGAACCGGCACCGAGGTCCGCGGTTTCAACCCGGCCACCGGCGAGACGCTGGAGCCCGCCTTCCACTACGGCGACGAGTCGCACGTCGACGCCGCGTGCGCCGCGGCCGCCGAGGCGTTCGGTCCTTACCGGGCCACCACCGCCGAGCAGCGCGCCCAATTCCTGGAGACGGTCGCCGCCGGCATCGAGGCGATCAAGGCCGAACTGGTGGCGCGCGCCGTCGCCGAGAGCGGCCTGCCCGAGGCCCGCATCACCGGCGAGGTGGGCCGCACCACCGGTCAGCTGCGCCTGTTCGCGGCGGTGCTGCGCGAGGGCAGTTGGAACGGCGCCCGCATCGACCCCGCCCAGCCCGATCGCAGCCCCCTGCCGCGCCCCGACATCCGCCAGCGCGCGGTGCCGCTCGGCCCGGTCGCGGTATTCGGCGCGAGCAACTTCCCGCTGGCGTTCTCGGTCGCCGGCGGTGACACCGCGTCCGCGCTGGCGGCCGGGTGCCCCGTGGTGGTCAAGGCGCACGACGCGCACCCGGGCACCTCCGAACTGGTCGGGGCGGCCATCACGCGCGCGGTGGCCCAGACCGGGATGCCCGCGGGCACCTTCTCCCTGCTGTTCGGCTCCGGACCCGGCCTGGGTACCGCGCTGGTCACCGATCCGCGGATCAAGGCCGTCGGATTCACCGGATCTCGTTACGCGGGAACGGCATTGGTGGCCGCGGCCGCGGCGCGCCCGGAACCCATCCCGGTGTACGCCGAGATGAGCGCCGTCAACCCGGTCTTCCTGCTCGAGGGTGCGCTGCGGGCACGCGGCGCCGAGATCGGCACGGCGTTCGTCGGCTCGCTGACCATGGGATCCGGACAGTTCTGCACCAATCCCGGGTTGGTGCTGGCCGTGGACGGCCCGGGGCTGGCGGACTTCCTGACCGCCGCGGAGTCCGCGCTCGTCGGGGTGGCGGCCACCCCGATGCTCACCCCCGGCATCGCCGCCGGCTACGCCAAGGGTGTGGCCACCCTGCGGGCCGAGTCCACCCTCGTGGCTCAGGGTCGGCCCGCCGACAATGAAACCTCCTGCCAGGCAGCGCTGTTCAGCGCCGATGCCCAGACCTTCCTGGCTTCGGAGGCGTTGCAGGCCGAGGTGTTCGGTGCCGCCAGCGTGCTGGTGCGCTGCGCCGACATCGACGAGATGGTGCGGGTGGCTGCCGCGCTGGAGGGGCAACTGACGGCCACCGTGCACGCCGAGGAGTCCGACTACGGTGTCGCGGCGAAACTGCTGCCCGTGCTGGAACTCAGGGCCGGGCGCATCTTGTTCAACGGCTGGCCCACCGGTGTCGAGGTCGGCTACGCCATGGTGCACGGCGGGCCGTACCCCGCCACCTCGGACGCGCGCACCACCTCGGTCGGTGCCCGCGCCATCGAGCGTTTCCTGCGTCCGGTGTGTTACCAGGACGTCCCATCGGCGTTGCTGCCCAGCGCCATTGCCGACGGCAACCCGGACCGCATCTGGCGCCGGGTCGACGGCCAACTGTCCCGCGACTGACCTCCCAACCCGATTCCGCTAGGAGTACACCCATGCTTGACGGCGTCCTGTTCTTTCCCGTCACCCCCTTCACCGGCACCGGCGAGGTGAACCTGGAGGCGCTCGCCGCGCACGTCGCCAAGGGTGTGGACGCCGGCCCCGGCGGTGTGTTCGTCGCTTGTGGCACAGGCGAATTCCATGCCCTGGAGGCCCAGGAGTTCGGCGGGGTGGTGCGCACCGCGGTGGCTGCCACCGCCGGCCGGGTTCCGGTGTACGCCGGCGCGGGCGGGTCGGTGGCCCAGGCCAAGGTCTTCGCGAAGACGGCCGCCGCCGCCGGCGCCGACGGCCTGCTGCTGCTGCCGCCGTATCTGGTCACCATGCCGCAGCAGGGCCTGATCGACTACACCCGCGAGGTCGCGGCCGCCACCGACCTGCCGGTCATCGTCTACAACCGGGGTAATGCCCGCTACACCGAGGAGTCCGCCGCGGAGGTGGCCCAGATCCCGAACGTGGTCGGATTCAAGGACGGCACCGGCGATGTCGACCGGGTGTCGCGCATCGTGCGGGCCGTCACCGACGTCCTCGCCCCGTCCGGCAAGGCCTTCCAGTTCTTCAACGGTCTGCCCACCGCCGAGGTGTCCCAGCAGGCCTACCGCGCCATCGGGGTGACGCTGTACTCGTCGGCCACCTTCGCCTTCGCCCCTGAGCTGGCACTGGCCTACTACCGGGCGCTGGAAGCCGGCGACGAGGAGGCGCTCGGGGCGTTGCAGCGGGAGTTCTTCCACCCGCTGGTGCGGCTGCGGGACACCGTGCCGGGTTACGCCGTGTCGCTGATCAAGGCCGGCGTGACGATGGAGGGCATCGACGCCGGGCCGGTGCGCCCGCCGCTGGTGATGCCCTCGGCCGAACACCTCACCGAACTGACCCAGATCATCAAAGCCGGTCGCGCGGTGCTGTGATGGCGCCCGCAGCCATCCGGATCACCGGAGCCCGCATCACCCCGGTCGCCTTCGTCGACCCGCCGCTGCTCAACACCGTGGGGGTGCACCAGCCCTACGCGCTGCGGGCGATCATCGAACTGATCACCGACGTCGGCCTGGTCGGCCTCGGCGAGACCTACGCCGATACCCGCCACCTGGCCCGGCTGAACGCGGCGGCCGAGGCGATCACCGGACTGGATGTGTTCGCGCTCAACGCCATCCGGTCCGCCATCGCCGACCGGCTGCGCGGTGACGACGCCGCCGTCGGCACCGCGGGGATGATCACCTCCGCCAGCGCCGTCGACCAGGTGTTCTCGCCGTTCGAGGTGGCGTGCCTGGATGTGCAAGGTCATGCCAGCGGCCGGCCGGTGGCCGATCTGCTCGGCGGCGCGGTGCGCGAGGCCGTGCCGTTCAGCGCGTACCTGTTCTACAAGTGGGCTTCCCATCCGGACCAGGAGCCCGATTCCTGGGGTGCGGCGCTCGACCCGGCCGGCCTGGTGGCGCAGGCCCGCCGCATGGTCGACGAATACGGTTTCACCGCAATCAAACTCAAGGGCGGGGTATTCCCACCCGAGGAGGAGATGGCGGCCATCGAGGAGTTGCACGCGGCCTTCCCGAACCACCCGCTGCGGCTGGACCCCAACGCCGCCTGGACCCCGCAGACCTCGATCAAGGTGGCCTCCGGGCTGGCCGGCATCCTGGAATACCTGGAGGACCCCACCCCCGGCATCGCGGGCATGGCCGAGGTCGCGGCGCAGGCCCCGATGCCACTGGCGACCAACATGTGCGTGGTGGCCTTCGACCAGCTGGCGCCCGCCGTCGCCGCGGGTGCGGTGAAAGTGGTGCTCTCCGACCACCATTACTGGGGTGGCCTGCAACGCTCCCGGTTGCTCGCCGGCATCTGCGACACCTTCGGGCTCGGCCTGTCCATGCACTCCAACTCGCACCTGGGCATCAGCCTGGCCGCGATGGTGCACCTGGCCGCCGCCACCCCGAACTTGACCTATGCCTGTGACACGCACTGGCCTTGGAAGAGCGAAGACGTGGTCAAGCCCGGGGTGCTGAGCATCCGGGACGGCAGCGTCGCCGTCCCGGTCACCCCGGGACTCGGCGTCGAACTCGACCCCGACGCCCTGGCCGCGCTGCACGAGCAGTACCTGCGGTGCGGCATCCGCGACCGCGACGACACCGGTTACATGCGCAGCATCGCCCCGGCGTTCGAGGCGGTCAGTCCACGCTGGTAGTCGTCCGCACGGCGGCGAACAGGTCGACCAGTACGTCGACGAGGTGGGCGCGTTCCACCTGGACGTCGCCCAGCAGGACGGCACCCACCGTGCTGATCATCCCGCCGACCAGGAATTGCGCGATCAGCCGGATATCGGTGGGCAGGCTGTCGGGCTCGAGCCCGGGATCACCACCGCTGGCGGCCGACGATGCCAGCATGCCGGCGAACCGGCGGGACTCGGCCAGGCTGCGCCGGCCCAGCGCCGGGGAGGCGGTGGCCTCCAGCACCAGGATTCGGCCCTTGCGCGGGTCGGCCAGGATCAGGTCGACCATCTCCTCCAGCACCGCCCGGATACGGGCGCGGTCATCGGCGGGTGCGCTGGCCAGCGCCGCCACCGAGCGCTGGGCGCCCTCTTCGATCACCTCGCCGTACACCGCGAGGTGCAGCGCCTCGATATCGGCGAAGCTCTCGTAGAAGTATCGGGGTGCCACCCCGGACAGTTCCGTCACGCCGCGCACCGTCGTTCCCGCGACGCCGCGGGTGCCCATCAGTTCCAGGCCGGCGGCCAGCAACCGGCTGCGGCGCTCGGCCACCCGGTCCGCGGCCTCCTGGCCGCCATAGCGCCGGCGGACGCGGGGTGCGCTGTCGGGCTTGGGATCGGACACCGAATCATCTTGACACAGACGCCCATCCGATTGGCCTGCAGACATTGGCCCTGCCCGTGCGGCGGCGCGCATAGACTGCAGCGATGTTCTCGTTGGCCCGGCTGTCCTGCTTCATCGCCGTCGCCGAGGAACTGCATTTCGGCCGCGCCGCCGAACGCCTGCACATGACCCAGCCCCCGCTGAGCCGGCAGATCCAGCAGCTGGAGGCCGAACTGGGGGTGCAGCTGATCGACCGCACCACCCGCTCGGTCACCCTCACGCCCGCGGGGATCGCGTTCCTGCCCGACGCCCGCCGCATCCTGCAGCTGGCCGAGAGTGCGGCCCTGACCGTCAAGCGGGTGCCGGCCGGCGACCTGGGCACCGTGGTTGTCGGATTCACCGCGGCCTCGGCCCATGCGGTGCTGCCGCGGCTGCTCGAACGCACCAGGGCCAAGCTGCCGGATGTGAAACTGGAACTGCGCGAGATGGTTTCGGCCGCCCAGATCGAGGGCCTGATGACCGGCGAGATCGATCTGGGGATGGCGCGGCCGCCGCTGAAGCGCCCCGGCATCGTGTCCCGGCCACTGCTGCACGAGCAGCTGGTGGCCGCGCTGCCCGCCGAGCACCCGCTGGTGGCTCAGGCCCGTCAGCTCACCCTCAACGACCTGGACGGCCAAGACGTCGTCATGTACTCGCCGATCGAGGCGCGGTACTTCAACGAGCTGCTCATCAGTGCCTTCACCATCGCCGGCGCCACGCCGCGGTACGTGCAGTTCGTGACCCAGGTGCACACCATGCTGGTGCTGGTGCGCTCGGGCATCGGGATCGCCCTGGTGCCGGCCTCGGCCGCGACGCTGCATCCCGAGGGCGTGGTGTTCCGGTCCATCGGTGCGTTCCGCGAGCGGCCGGTCGAACTCGACGCCGCCTGGCGACAGGACAGCACCAACCCGGCGCTGCTGCGGCTGCTCCGTGATGTGCTTCCGGCCCGCGAGTGGACCACCGACGACCTGGTGGAGCTGCACCCCTGAGGCCGGGCGTCAGACCCGCGCGCCCGGCTGCAGCACCGGTGTCACCAACCGCCCGGTGGCCAGGAACTCGTCCAGGTTGCGCAGCGTGAGCGCCTCCATCGCGGCCCGGGTCTGCACGGTGCCGCTGCCGACATGGGGCAGCAGCACGACGTTGTCCATGCGCAGCAACTCGACGGGAACATTCGGTTCGTCGACGAAGACGTCCAGACCCGCCCCGGCCAGCCGGCCTTGCTGCAACGCGGTCACCAGCGCGGCCTCGTCGACGACGCTGCCGCGCGCGATGTTGATCAGATAGCCCTCGGGCCCGAGGGCGTCCAGCACATCGGCACTCACCAGGCCACGGGTTCCGTCGCCGCCGGCCGCGGCCACCACCAGCACGTCGACATCGCGGGCCAAATCCACCGGCGTCGCGGCGTAGCGGTACGGCGAATCCGGCACCCGATGGCGGTTGTGGTAGCCGATGGTGCAGCCGAAAGCGCTGAGCCGCTTGGCAATTGCCCCGCCGATCCGGCCCATGCCGATGATCCCGACCCGGGTGTTGCTGACCTGCCGGGTCAGCGGGTAGTTGCCGTCGACGGTCCAGCGGCCGGCCCGCAGATAGCGGTCGGCGTCGGTGAACCGGCGCAGCACGTCGATCAGCAGACCGACGGCGGTGTCGGCGACGCAGTCGGTGAGCACGTCGGGCGTGTTGCTCACGCCGATCCCTGCCGCGGCCGCCGCATCGACATCGGTGGTGTCGTAGCCGACCCCGAAGTTGATCACCGCGCCCAGCGCCGGCAGCGCCGCCATCAGCGCGGCGTCCACCCCGGTGCGGCCCGAGGTCACCACCGCGGTCACGTCGGCACCGTGGGTGGCCAGGAACCCGGCGCGCTCTGCACCATCCGCGGAGGGCAGGACCAGGGCGTCGTACTTGGCCTGCAAGGTCTCGGCGAGCGAGTCCTTCAGCGGGCCGACCTGCAGGACGCGCGGCGTGGCCGGGACGGCGCGCGGCGCGGAATCTGGCCTCGAATCGGGCCTCGAATCGGGCATGGTCACTCCTTCGTCGGTCATCACGCTAAGGATGCCCGCGAATACCTGTCCAACACGGAAATAGCATGGGTTGATGCCGAACCGGCATAACATCCCGATTGCGCGCTGGCGCTGGGTATCAAACGCCCGACCGCATCGGGAAAACCGCAGTTCAACGGCCAAAAATCGGGTGTCGGGTGCGGTGCCGATGGGTGCCGGAAACGCCCGAAATGGCCCGTTTGGGCGGGCTTGACGGCGTTCAGAGGCCGCTCCTACGGTGTGTCTACCGTCACAGATTCCGTCCACATACATGGACGTCACACGGAACAGCCCACTACGGAACAGCCCATTTCCGAACCGGAGGACCAGATGGCCGCACCAGTGACGCCTGCCGTCGCTTCCCTCGCCGCAGCCGGCGTCGTTCTGCTGACCGGCGGCTGCACGGTGGCCAACACCGGTCACGGCGGGTACGACCCGAACACCTTGCGCCTGGTGATCTCCCAGGAACCACCCACGCTGGAGCCCTGCGAGAGCTCACTGACCTCCACCGGCATCGTGGTCCGCTCCAACATCACCGAGCCGCTGATCGAGCGCGACCCCACCACCGGCGGCCTGCAGCCCCTGCTGTCCACCGGGTGGCGCCAGGACACGCCCAACCGGTGGACCTTCACCATCCGCTCCGGGGTCACCTTCTCCAATGGAGCACCGTTCACCGCGGCCGACGCGGCCTTCGCCATCGACCGCGCCGTCAACTCGGACCTGGGCTGCAACGTCGACGGGTACGTGTTCGGCGACGAGAAACTCGAACTCGCCACACCCGACGACGCGACCCTGACCGTCACCACCGAGAAGCCGGATCCGATTCTGCCGCTCCGTATCTCGTTCGTCGAGATCGTGCCGCGCGGCACCAGCACCACCGAGAAGGTGCGCGAACCCATCGGTACCGGGCCCTACGTCATCGCCGGCTGGGATTACGGCCAGAAGCTCACCCTGAGCCGCAACGAACGCTACTGGGGCCCCGCACCGGCCTTCGCCCGCGCCGAATACCAGTGGCGCAGCGAAGGCAGCGTCCGCGCCGCCATGGTCACCAACGACGAGACCGACATCGCCACCGGCCTCGGCCCCGAGGACGGCGCGGGGGAGTTGGGGGTGGAGTTCCCCAACAACGAGACCACCGCGCTGCGCATCACCTGTACCGACGCTCCGCTCGACGACATCCGGGTGCGGCAGGCCATCAACTACACCGTCAACCGCACCGGCATCGTCAAGGCGCTCTTCCGGGGCATGGGTCAACCCGCCGCGCAATTGATCCCCGACGGCGTGGTCGGTCACAACGCGGACCTGGCGCCGTGGCCGCACGACGTCGAGAAGGCCAAACAGCTGGTGGCCGAGGCGAAAGCCGCCGGCGTACCGGTCGACCGGCAGATCCGGCTGATCGGGCGCACCGCGCAGTTCCCCAACATCACCGAGACCATGGAGGTGATCCAGAGCGAACTGACCGAGATCGGCCTCAATCCCCGCATCGAGATGATGGACACCGCGGGTCAGCTGCAGTACCAGTTGCGGCCGTTCCCGGCCGGCGCCGGCCCGTTCGTCGCGATGATCCAGCACGGCAACCAGGCCGGGGACGCGGCCTTCAGCGTGGACCAGTACATGCGCACCGACGGTGCCCAGAACGGTTGCGGCACCGAGGAGTTCGATCGAAAGATCGAGACCGCCGGGGAACTGACCGGTCCGCAACGCCAGGATGCCTACGCCAAGCTGTTCGCCGAGGAACCGGCCGAGGTGGCCCAGTTCGCCTACATCGCCCACATGACCGGCATCCTCGGCAAATCCCCGCGCGTCGACTACGCACCCAACTCGGCCACCGGTGACGAGATGCGCCTGGCCGAGATGACCAAGGCCGGCAACGGCTCTGACCAGTCCGACAGGAGCTGAGCCGACATGTTCTCCTTCGTCCGGCGCCGGATGTACACCAGCACCATCCCGCTGATCGTCGTGTTGTTGGGGGTGTTCCTGCTCGCCCGCCTCACCGGCGCTCCCACCAACCTCTACCTGCCCGAATCGGCCACCCAGGCCCAGCGGGCCGCGTTCGCGCAGGCGCACGGCTTCGACCAACCGCTGATCGTGCAGCTGGTGGACTACTTCAAAGGCGTGCTGCACCTGGACTTCGGCACCTCGTTACGCACCGGCGAATCCGCGTCGGAGATGGCCCTGCGTGCCTTCCCCGCCACCCTGCAGCTGGCGGTGACGACGATGGTGCTGGCGATCGTCGGTGCCGTGATCGTCGGCTGCTGGGCCGCGTACCGGCCGAACTCACTGGCCGACCGGTTCTCCAGCCTGCTGTCCATGACCGCCGCCAGCATCCCCGACTTCTGGTTCGCCATCACCGGGGTGTGGCTGTTCGCGGTCCTGCTCGGTGTGCTGCCGACCTCGGGCACCGACGCCGGCATGCTGTCCTGGATCCTGCCGATCGCCACCTTGATGATCCGCCCGCTGGGCGTGCTCACCCAGGTGGTGCGCGGGGCCATGGTCGCGGCCCTGTCGGCGCCCTACATCAGGTTGGCCCGCAGCAAGGGTGCCGGTGACTTCCGCGTGGTCACCCACCACGCGCTGCGTAACGCCGCGGCACCCGCGCTGACGGTGGCCGGTGACCTGGCCGTCGGCCTGATCAACGGAGCGGTGGTGGTCGAGGCGATCTTCGGCTGGCCGGGCATCGGCAAACTGATGATCGACGCGATCCTGCAGCGCGATTTCGCGGTGCTGCAGGCGGCGGTGCTGCTCACCGCGGTCAGCATCTTCCTGCTCAACATCCTCATCGACGCCTGCTACGCGCTGCTGGACGCTCGCGTACGGGAACCCGCGAAAGTGTAGGTCCATCACCATGACTCAGATCGACCTCGTCCCGGTCAAACCCGCCACCGCCATCGTCGGGCAGCCGGAAACCGAGCCCCGTGCGGCGCGGTCGTCGTGGCTGCGCCTGCTGGTCAACGACCGGGTCGCCACCGCCGCCGCGGTGGTGCTGGGCCTGGTGGTGCTCACCGCCGTCTTCGGCCCGATGATGGTGGGCGGCTTGGCCACTCATATCGACCTGGACAACTCGAACCAGCCGCCGTTCACCCTGGCACATGGTTGGGCCAACGTCCTGGGCACCGACCCGCTGGGCCGCAGCATGCTCGCCCGGCTGGTGGTGGCCTGTCGCACCACGCTGTCGGTCGCGATTCCCGCCGTCGTCATCTCCGCCGTGGTCGGCTCGGTGATCGGCATGTGGGCCGGCTACCACCGCGGCTGGCGGGAAACGCTGGCGATGCGGGTGGCCGACGTCATCATGAGCTTCCCGTCGCTGCTGCTGGCCGTCGTGGTGCTCTACGTCTTCTCGCCCAGTGCGGCCAATATCGTTCTGGTGCTGGCGATCACCCGCATCCCGGTGTACCTGCGTACCGCCCGCGCCGAATCCGCCGAACTGTCCAGCCGTGTCTTCGTCGACGCCGCACGGACATTCGGCGCCAGCGGATCGTCGATCATCGTCCGGCACGTGCTGCCGATCGTGCTGCCGACCCTGCTCACCGTCGCCACCCTGGACTTCTGCTACGTGATGCTGGCCGAGAGCTCGCTGAGCTTCCTGGGTATCGGCATCCAGCCGCCCGACGTCAGCTGGGGCCTGATGGTCTCGCAGGGCCGCACCTACCTGCACACCGCCTGGTGGCTGTCCTTCTTCCCCGGCCTGGCCATCGTCATCACCACCGTATCGGCCACCATCCTGGCCGCCTGGGCGCGGATCGCCACCGACCCCGGCCAGCGCTGGCGACTCACCGTGCCGTCCCGCTTCACCAAGACCGGAAAGGCCATCCGATGACCGTGCATCTGGACAGGGAACTCGGCGAACCGACCACCGCCGACCGCCGGGGCGCCGACCCGGCCCTGGAGGTCGACGGCCTGACCGTCGACATCCGCACCATCGCCGGCACCGTCCGCGCCGTCGACCACGTGTCGTTCACCGCGCGCCGGGGCGAAACCCTGGCGCTGCTCGGCGAATCCGGCTGCGGCAAGTCGATGACCGCCACCGCGCTGGTCGGGCTGCTGGAACCGGTCGCCGAAGTCACCGAAGGATCGGCCCGGCTGGCCGGGGTCGACCTGCTGGCCGTCGACCGCAAGGCCCGGCGCAAGCTGGCCGGGCCCGAGCTGGCCATCGTGTTCCAGGACGCGCTCACCGCGCTCAACCCGCTCTACACCGTCGGCACCCAACTGGCCGAACCGTTCCGCATCCACCACGGGATGAAAGCCAAGGAGGCCAGGCGCAAGGCCGTCGAGCTGATGGCCCGGGTCGGCATCCCGCAACCGGAGGAGCGGGTGAACGCGTACCCGCACCAGTTCTCCGGCGGTATGCGGCAGCGGTTGCTCATCGCGATGGCCGTCGCCCTGAACCCGCGGGTGCTGATCGCCGACGAACCCACCACCGCGCTCGATGTCACCGTGCAGGCGCAGATCATGGCACTGCTGAAAAGTCTTCGCGCCGAGTACGACATGGCCGTCGTGCTGATCACCCACGACCTGGCACTGGTGGCCGAGGAAGCCGACCGCGTCGCGGTGATGTACGCCGGCAACGTCGTCGAGACCGGGCCGGTGGCCGAGGTGTTCGCCGACCCCCAACACCCCTACACCAAGGGCCTGCTGGAATCGGTTCCGGTGAGCGCCGAACGCGGCGCCGAGCTGAAGTCCATCGGCGGGGCGCCCCCGGACCTGCATTCCATTCCGAAAGGGTGTGTGTACCAGGATCGCTGCCCCAAGGCGGCGGACGTGTGCCGGCAGACCCGGCCCGAACTGGCGGCCGTCACGGCCACCCGCACAACCGCCTGCCACTTCCCGGGGGAGACCGACCATGAGCGATGAACTGTTGTGCGTGCGCGGGCTGGCCAAGAGCTTCCGGGTGGCCGGCGGTAAGAAACTGCACGCGCTGGACGGGATCGACCTGGATCTGCGGCGCGGTGAAACCCTGGGCCTGGTCGGCGAATCCGGCTGCGGCAAATCCACCCTGGCCCGCACCCTGATGATGCTGGAGCGGCCGGACGCGGGCACCGTCAGCTTCGACGGCATCGACCCGTACGGCCTGCGCGGCAAGGACCTGCTGAAGTTCCGTCGCCGCATGCAGATGGTGTTCCAGGATCCGTACGCCTCGCTGAACTCCCGGATGACGGCGGCCGAGATCATCGCCGAACCGTGGCGCACACACAAGACGCTGTACCCGTCGCGCAAGGACCGCGACATGCGGGTGCGCGGGCTGCTGGACATGGTCGGGTTGGGACCCAAGGCGTTCGGCAAGTACCCGCAGGAGTTCTCCGGCGGTCAGCGTCAGCGGATCGGCATCGCGCGGGCCCTGGCGCTGAACCCCGACGTCATCATCTGCGACGAGCCGGTCTCCGCGCTGGACCTCTCGGTGCAGGCGCAGGTGCTCAACCTGCTCAACGACCTGCAGCGGGAACTGCAGATCTCCTATGTGTTCATCTCACACGACCTGTCCGTGGTACGGCACGTCGCCGACCGGGTCGCCGTGATGTACCTGGGCCGAATCATCGAAACCGGGCCGACCGAAGCGGTATTCGACAGCCCCGAACACCCCTACACGGCCGCCCTGATGTCGGCCGCGCCCAAGCTGCACGCCGAGCAGCGCGGTGAACGCATCCTGCTCACCGGCGAGGTGCCCTCACCGCTGAACCCGCCGTCCGGGTGCCGGTTCCGCACCCGCTGCGCGCACGCCACCGACATCTGTGCACAGCAGCGGCCACCGGTGTCGGACCTGCAGGGCGCCGGGCACGCGGTGGAGTGCCACCACCCGCTCGGGGCGTCAACCCGGCTGTCACACAGCGCATGAGCGAAGTGAGCGTGTCCGGTTACGCGGCCATCGCGATCGCGGTGTTGATCGCGTCCTGCCTGCAGGCCTCGATCGGCTTCGGGCTCGGCATGCTGGCCGCTCCCGTCGTCGCGTTGGTGGACCCGGCACTCATCCCCGGCACCCTGATCATGTTGGCGGCCATCGTCACCCTGATGGTGGTGGTGCGCGAGCGGACGGCGATCGACGTGAAGGGCACCGGCTGGGCGCTGGCCGGCCGGGTACCGGGCACCGTCGCCGGTGCGCTGATCCTCACCGCCATACCGCAACAGGCCCTGGCGATGCTGATCGCGGGCGTCGTGCTCGGCGGTGTCGCACTGACCAGCCTGGGCTGGATACCCGCGCCCCGGCGCCGCAACCTCGTGCTGGCCGGCGCCACCTCGGGGATGCTGGGCACGGCCACCTCGATCGGCGGCCCGCCGATGGCGCTGGTGTGGCAGCGCAACACCGGACCGCGGCTGCGCGGGACGATGTCCGGGTTCTTCCTGATCGGCTCGCTCATGTCGTTGACGATGCTGACGGTCACCGGCGCGGTGGACCGGCACACCCTGGTCATGTGCGCCATGCTGATACCGGCCACCGTGGCGGGATATGTGTTGTCCCGCTACGCGAACCGGCTGCTGAACCCACGCCGGCAGCGGTGGACGGCGATCACCGCCTCGGCCGTCGGAGCCGTCATCCTCGTCGTCCAGCAGATGGGACTGCTATGACCGAACACGCCGTGCGCAGGATCGCCCCGACCGGCGTGAAATCCGCCGCCCGCACCGTCGAACTGCTCGAGTTCCTGGCCGCCCGCCACGATCAGCCGGCCCGCATCCGGGAGGTCAGTGCCGCGCTCGACATGCCCCGCAGCAGCGCCCACGCGCTGCTGCGCACCCTGATCGCGCAGGGCTGGGTGCGGTGCGACGAGTCGGGCACGTTGTACAGCATCGGGATTCGGGCCCTGCTGGTCGGCACCAGTTACCTGGACACCGACCCGTACCTGCCGAGCATCACGCCCTTCCTGGACGAGCTGCGCGGCAGCTGGGACGAGACCTTCCACCTGGCCCGCCTGGACGGCTACGACGTCGTCTACCTGGCCACCCGGGAGTCCCGGCAGTACCAGCGCACCACCAACCGGGTCGGCAGGCGGCTGCCCGCGTACACGACGGCGCTGGGCAAGGCGCTGCTCGCCGAACGGGTCGGCGCCGAGCGCGACGCGCACATCCCGGCCGAGCTGACCCCCCTCACGGAGCGGACGGTGACCGACCGCGCCGTGTTGGACGAGGCGCTGGAGACGGCGCGAATCCGCGGTTACGCCACCGACGACGAGGAGAACACCGTCGGCGTGCGATGTTTCGCGGTGCCGCTGCGCTACAGCCGACCGGCCCAGGACGCGATCAGTGTCTCGGTCCCGGTCGCCCGCTTGACGGCCGAGCGGGAAGCCGGCCTCATCGAGGCACTGTGCGCGGCAGGCGACAAGGTGAGCCGGGTACTCCGGCCATTGGCAGAGAAGGTGAATTCATGAGTACCCACAAGACTCCCCACCGGACACCCACCGTCACCGCGATGCGGGTGGTCCCCATCGCCGGACACGACAGCATGCTGCTCAACCTCAGCGGCGCCCACGGGCCGTACTTCACCCGGAACCTGCTGATCCTCAAGGACTCCGAAGGCAACACCGGGGTGGGCGAGGTGCCGGGCGGGGCGGCCATCCAGCGCACCTTGGAGGATGCCCGCCCGCTCGTCGAGGGCCGCAGCATCGGGGACCACCACGCCGTGCTCGGGGATGTCCGCCGCGAGTTCGCCGGCCGGGACGCCGGTGGCCGCGGTGCCCAGACCTTCGACCTGCGGGTCACCGTGCACGCCGTCACCGCGATCGAATCCGCGCTGCTGGACCTGCTCGGCCAGTATCTCGGGGTGCCCGTCGCGGCCCTGCTGGGCGATGGCCAAGAGCGCAGCCGGGTGCAGGCGCTGGGGTACCTGTTCTTCGTCGGGGACCGCACCAGAACCGATCTGGCGTACCGCTCGGCCGCCGACGAGGCGCCGGGAGCCGACGAGTGGCTGCGCATCCGGCACGACGAGGCGATGACACCCGAGGCTGTGGTGCGGTTGGCCGAGGCGGCCCGCGACCGTTACGGTTTCCGGGATTTCAAACTGAAAGGTGGCGTGCTGCCCGCGGCCGAGGAGGCCAAGGCCGTGATCGCGTTGGCCGACCGGTTCCCGGATGCCCGGATCACCCTGGATCCCAACGGCGGCTGGCTGCTCGACGATGCCGTCACCACGTGCCGGGAGCTCACCGGGGTGTTGGCCTACGCCGAGGACCCGGTGGGGCCGGAAGGCGGCTTCTCCGGCCGCGAGGTGATGGCCGAGTTCAAACGCGCGACCGGGCTGCCGACGGCGACGAACATGATCGCCACCGACTGGCGTGAGATGGGGCATGCGATCCGGTCCGGTGCCGTGGACATCCCGCTGGCCGATCCGCACTTCTGGACCATGAGCGGGTCGGTGCGGGTGGCACAGCTGTGCGATGCGTGGGGTCTGACGTGGGGGTCGCACTCCAACAACCACTTCGACGTGTCGCTGGCGATGTTCACCCACGTCGCGGCCGCCGCGCCCGGCGCCATCACCGCGATCGACACGCATTGGATCTGGCAGGACGGTCAGCGCATCACCAAGGCGCCCTTCCCGATCGTCGACGGTTACCTCGATGTCCCGGACGCGCCCGGCCTCGGTGTCGAACTGGACGAGGATCGGGTGGCCGCCGCGCACGAGCTGTACCTCGCCGAGGGGCTGGGTGCGCGCGACGACGCGGTGGCCATGCAGTACCTGATCCCCGGCTGGACCTTCGACAGCAAACGCCCTGCCCTGCAACGGGGTATCTGACATGCAGATCCTGGTCACCGACCGCAATCTGGTACCGCACCGCGCCCGCTTCGAGGCCGCGCTGCCGACCGATGCGCGGGTCGTCTGGGGTGACGAGCACGCCCTGCGCACCGCGGAGGTCTACGTCGGCGGCCGGTTCACCGCCGAGATGGCTCGGGTGGCCGAGATGCTGCGGCTCATCCATGTGGCGGGAGCCGGCACCGACCGGGTCGACTTCACCGCCCTGGGCCCGGACATCCAGGTGGCCAATACCTTTCATCACGAACGCTCGATCGCCGAATACGTGCTCAGTGCCGCTATCACCCTGCGCCGGGATTTCCTGGCACAGGACCGGGCACTGCGGCGCGGGGTGTGGGCCACCTCGGTGTATGACGACACCATCGCACAACCGCCCACCGTGGCGGGGGCGCGGATCGGCTTCGTCGGCTTCGGGCACATCGGCCGGCGATCGTGGGAGTTGTTGCGCGCGTTGGGCTGCACCGGTGCGGCCGTCACCGGGTCGGGTCGGGTCGACCCGGCGCACGGTCTGGCCTGGGCGGCCGACACCGCGTCGTCGCTGGACCGGCTGATGGCCGAATCCGACGTGGTGGTGGTCTCGGCCCCGCTCAGCGCCGCGACCACCGGCATGATCGGTGCGGCGCAGCTGGCGGCGTTGGGTGCCGACGGTGTGCTGATCAACGTCGGCCGCGGCCCGCTGGTCGACGAGCACGCACTCTATGACGCGTTGCTACACCGCAGTATTCGGGCCGCGGCCATCGACGTGTGGTACCGGTACCCCGCGCCGGGCACGGATGGGTGCCCACCCGCCGGGCTGCCGTTCCACGAGCTGACCAACATCCTGATGACTCCGCACTCCTCCGGGGTCACCGCGGACACCTTCGCCGGCCGGGCCGACGATATCGCCGCCAACATCGGGCGCCTGGGCCGGGGCGAACCACTGCGCAACCTGGTGGCTCAGAGCGCGTCGTAGACCAACCGGAAATACCGGTCCGTGCGCGCCGACCCTTCCACGCCTGGACCCATCTTGTTCATCACGTAGGCGACGGTCGCCCGCCGGTCGGGATTCATGGTCTCCCACGAGCCGCCCCAACCACCCCAGAAGCAGATCTTCTCGTCCGGCACATAGGGAATCGTCTCCGGCTGGGGCAGCCCGAAGCCGAGACCCCAGCGCAGCCGATGACCGGCCAGCACCAGATCGGGTCCGTCGAGCTGCACCTCGAAGATCTTCTCGACCGTTTCCGGGCGCAGCAGGGTGACCCCGCCGACGGTGCCGCCGAGCGAGACCGCCGACAGGATCCTGGCCAGGGCCCTGGCGTTGGTGTGCCCGTTGACCGCGCCGATGTCGGCGGCCCGCCACGCCGCGGTGTTGGCGATCCTGGGATCGGGCGCCGGGCCGGTGAAGGTCTTCAACATCGGGACTGGCCACTGATCCATCGGCGGCAGGTCGAAAGGCTCGGTGGCCGGGATGATCTCGGCGATCCGCCCGTCATCGTCCGGGGACGCGCCGATCTGGAAGTCCGCCCCGAGCGGCCCGGCGATCTCGGCACGCACGAACTCCTTGAGCGGGCTGCCGGTGACCCTGCGCACCACCTCACCGATCAGGTGGCCGTAGGTCAGGGCGTGATAGCCCGACGCGGTACCCGGCTCCCACCACGGTGCCTGCGCCGCCAGTGCCGCGGTGGACTTCGTCCAGTCCAGGATGTCCTCCGGTACCACGGGCTGCTCCCAGCCCGACACCCCGGACGAATGGGTGAGCAGGTGACGGATCCGCACCTCCTGTTTTCCGTTGGCGGCGAACTCCGGCCAATGGTCGGCCACCCGGTCGTCGGCGTCGATCAGCCCACGGTCGATGAGCATCAGCGCGGCCAGGCTGGTGACGGTCTTCGTCGACGACCACACGTTGACGATGGTGTCGCGGGTCCACGGCGTGGTCCTGGCCGCGTCGGCGTGGCCGGCCCACACGTCGACCACCAGCTCACCGTCGATGTCGACGGCGATGGCGGCACCGACCTCGGCGCCGGTCTGTACCTCCTCGGCCAGGGCGTCGACGAGGTGGGCGAAACGGTCGTCCCAATGTCCGTGCACGGTCATCGGGTCATCATCCGCCCGATTCAGGCGCTGGCCGCCCAGATCTGGCGAACCTGTTGGCGCCCAAGCTCGGTCAAGTGGCCGAAGAGCCGCAGCCGGGCCATCCCACCGTCCGGGTAGATGTCCAGCCGGGCCTCGGTGACCGAACGATCGTCCTCGAGCAGGAAGCGGTGCCGGGTGTCGGGCTGCAGATCGGTGCGCGGCAGCACCTCGAACCAATCGCCCTCACCGCTGCGCCCCGACAGCCGGGCCCAGCCCGGCGCGTTACCGACGAAATAGCTGGTGTCCAGTTCCGCGGCCGCGAGCAGCCCCTCCCCGGCCAGCCGCACCTGCACCCAGTCGTTGCCGGCATCGCGGCGGCGCGACGTCTCCCAGCCCTCGCCCATGTGCCGCGGGGTGCCGGGCAGCAACAAATTGTTCGGCGAACTGTAGAACATGTTGGAACACGCCGTGATCCGGCCGCCGTTCTCCAGGGCGGCCAGGTCCAGCGGCAGGGCGGCGGCGAAACCGGGATCGAGCACACCCTGGCCGTGCACCCGGAACCGAGCGATACCGCCGTCGGGGTACATCGAGAGGCGCACATGCGTCCAGCGCCGAGTCGACTTGACCGGGAAGGGATTCCGGGTGTCCCCGTTGACCGCGGCGCGCTCCACGATGGTCGTCCACTCGGTCTTGTGCACCAGCTCCTCGACCGAGGGATGACCCGCCACGTTGGCGGCCTCGACCGAGATGTGCGGCGGGTAGTTCCCGGTGAACCATGCGGTGTCGACGACGACGCCGTGCACCAGGGCCGGCGCCCCGAGCCTGATGATGGCCGAATCGCACGAATCCGGGGTGGCCCCGCGGCGCCTGCGCGTCTCCCAGCCGTCGTAGATCTGGCCCTTGTGGCCGAAGGTGGCCGGCCGGTGTTCGGCGGCGGCCGGGGTGATCAGGTTCTCCTTCTCGGCGAACACCTCGTCGTTGGCCCAGAGCACGGCACCGCCCGCGGCGCGCGACGCCAGATCGGGGAAGGCCAGGAAGTGGGGAGGGGTGGCACTGCTCACCGGGCGAGCCTAATGCTCTTCGCGCGAGCGCTCATGCCCGACTACCAGTTGTCGAAACCGCCCTCCGGCCCGAGCATCCGCTCCAGCCGGGTCCGGTTGATCTTGGCGAGTTCGTTGCGCACCACCTTGCGCTCGGTCTCCACGTCGTGGTGCATGCGATCGGCGATCGTGGTGAGCACGTCGGGGGCACACAGGCCCGCGACGTACATCACGTAGTCGAAGCCGAACTTGTCGCTGTAGCGCTGCTCGGCTGCCCGCAGCGCGGACCGCTCCGCGTCATCGCAGGGCCGCACCGAACACGGGTAGGCCTGCAGGATCGCGTCGACCGACTGCTCGGACAGGCTGAACAGCAACGCGTCGGCCCGGCGGAACAAGGCGTCGTGATTCGGGTAGGGCCGTCCGGCGACGAGGTCCCCGGCCAGCGTCACACAGTGCACGCACTCGTACACCGCGTGCATGGCACGCCGCGGCGGCATGGCATTGAACGCTTCGAGGCCGATCCCCTGATGCATCAACACGCCTCCCATGATCGAAGGCGCAGGACACACCGGCGTTACCGCGTGTTACGGCGGTGCAAAATCAAGCCCCAGCGGACTCAGTGCGTCTTGAACCGCTCGATCGAGCGCTGCAGCTCGGCCACCGCGGCATCCCGTCCGGCCCAGTCGGCGGCCTTGACGAACTTGCCCGGCTCCAGGTCCTTGTAGTGCACGAAGAAGTGCTTGATGGCCTCGAGCTCGAACGGCGGCACGTCGGCCAGGTCCTGGATGTGATCCCAGCGCGGATCACCGGCGGGCACGCACAACAGCTTGTCGTCGCCGCCGGCCTCGTCGGTCATCTGGAACATCGCGACGGGCCGGGCCTCGACGATGACACCGGGGAACACCGACTCGGTCAGCAGCACCAGCGCGTCCAGCGGGTCGCCGTCCTCGCCGAGGGTGTTCTCGAAGAACCCGTAGTCGGTCGGGTAGCCGAACGAGGTGTAGAGGTAGCGGTCCAGCTTGACCCGTCCGGTCTCGTGATCCACCTCGTACTTGTTGCGCGATCCCTTGGGGATCTCGATGACGACGTCGAACTGCTCGCTCAAAGCTCCTCCATGGGGACGGATGACGGCGCGGGCGCCGCTGTCGCGACGCGGGTCCACCCTAGAGGTAGCGATACCCTGCTCTATATGCGGCCCGCTCGGTGGCGCCGATCCACCCACCTGGTGATCGGCCTGGTGGTACTGGTACTCGTGGCCGCCGTCGTCGGCGTCGCCGCGCTGGTGGCCTCCGGCGACATCGCCGCCCGCAACACCGACGCGATCCGGCCCCAACCCGCCCCGGCGTCGGCCGCCCCCGGCGTGCAGGCGCTGGGCAACGACACCGACGAGCCGTCGGCGGCCGGGCTGGCCGCCGCCCTGGCCGGTCCGCTGGCCGATCCGAACCTGGGCATGCTCACCGGACGGGTGACCGACGCCGGCACCGGGGCCGAGCTGTGGGCCCAGGGTGCGACGGTGCCGATGCTGCCCGCCTCGACCAACAAGGTGCTCACCACCGTGGCCGCATTGGCCACCCTGGACCGCGCCGCGACGCTGAGCACCACGGTGCTGGCGGGGCCCACGCCCGGTCTGGTGGTGCTGCGCGGCGGCGGCGACCCGACCCTGTCGGCGGCCCCGGCCGGCAAGCCCACCTGGTACAAGGGCGCCGCCCGCATCAGTGACCTGGCCGACCAGGTCAAACGCAGCGGCATCACGGTGACTGCCGTACAGGTCGACCTGTCCGCGTACAGCGGGCCCACCATGGCGCCGGGCTGGGATCCCGCCGATATCGACGGCGGCGATATCGCCCCGATGGAGTCGGTGATGCTCGACGGCGGCCGCACCCAGCCGGTGTCGGTCGATTCGCGGCGGTCGCTGACGCCCGGCCTGGACGCCGGCCGCGCGCTGGCCACCGCACTCGGCGTGGATCCGGCCACCGTCACGGTGTCCTCGGCGCCGATCCCGGACGCCAGGCAGCTCGCCTCGGTGACGTCGCCGCCGCTGCTGGAGCGGCTGCGGCAGATGATGAACGAATCCGACAACGTGATGGCCGAATCGACCGGCCGTGAGGTCGCCGCGGCGCTGGGCCGCCCGCAAAGTTTCGACGGCGCCGTGCAGGCGGTGCTGACCCAGTTGCGCAAGGTGGGTGTCGACACCACCGGCGCGGTGCTGGTGGATTCCAGCGGGCTGTCCCTGGACGACCGGCTGACCGCCGACACGCTGGACGGGGCCGTGGCCGCCGCGGTGAGTGGGGATCACCCCGAGCTGCGCCCGCTGCTGGACGTGCTGCCGATCGCCGGCGGCAGCGGCACACTGTCCAACCGGTACCTCGACACCGACGCCGGCAAGGCCGCCGCGGGCTGGCTGCGGGCCAAGACCGGCTCGCTGACCGCGGTGAACACGCTGGCCGGCATCGTCACCGACGTGAGCGGGCGGGTGCTGACCTTCGCGCTGATGTCCAACAATGCCGGCCCGACGGGACGGACGTCGCTGGACGCGCTGGCCGCGGTGCTGCGGTCGTGCGGGTGCGGCGGATGAGCCCTGACGCACGGCTGACCGTCGGCGGCGCCGTCGACTGGGAATTCGCCGCCACGGTCGGCGCCAAGCTGAGCCGGCCCGGCCCGGCCACCACCGACTACACCCGCGACCAGGCCATCGCCCAGCTCTCCGAATTATCAAGGCGCGCAGAGCTTCCCGTGCGTGAGGTGACCGGGCTGAACGAGGGTGCCGACATCGCGGAGGCCCGGGTGGTGGACCGCCCGGAGTGGGTGCGCGCGGCCACCGGCTCGATGCGGCTGATGACCGGCGGCACCGGCACCCCCGGCGGGTTCCTGACGTCGAAGATCACCGGGGCGCAGACCGGTGCGGTACTGGCCTTCGTCTCCTCCGGCATCCTCGGCCAGTACGACCCTTTTGGGGCGAATGGCGGGGAGCTGCTGCTCGTGTACCCGAATATCATTGCCGTGGAACGGCAATTGCGGGTGGACCCGACCGACTTCCGGCTGTGGGTGTGCCTGCACGAGGTGACCCACCGGGTGCAGTTCCGGGCCAACCCGTGGCTGCCCGGGCACATGTCGTCCGCATTGGCCACGCTCACCCAGGACGCCGGTGAACAGGTCGGCGAAGTGGTCGGCCGGCTCGCCGAGTACGTCAAGGGGCGGCGCAACGGTGAAGCCGCCGAACCGCATTCGGGCGGCGTGGTGGGCCTGCTGCGCGCCGTGCAGGCCGAACCGCAGCGCCAGGCGCTGGACCGGCTGCTGGTGCTGGGCACCCTGCTGGAGGGCCACGCCGAGCACGTGATGGACGCCGTCGGGCCCGCGGTGGTGCCGTCGGTGGCCACCATCCGCCGCCGGTTCGACGACCGGCGGCACCGCAGACAACCTCCGCTGCAACGGATCATCCGGGCCGTGCTGGGTTTCGACGCCAAGATGAGCCAGTACACCCGGGGCAAGGCGTTCGTCGACGAGGTGGTGGGCCGGGTCGGCATGGCACGGTTCAACACCATCTGGACCAGCGCCGAGACCCTGCCGCTGCCCACGGAAATCGAAGAGCCGCAACGGTGGATCGACCGGGTGCTGTAACACTCCTGCGCACCGCCGTCGGTGCGTTCGCGGCCGCACACGATGGCGAGCGTTGGTGCGTCGCGCTGTCCGGCGGCGCGGACTCGCTGGCGCTGACCGCCGTCGCCGCGACGCTGCGGCCCACCGTCGCGCTGATCGTCGACCACGGCCTGCAGCCCGATTCGGCCGAGATCGCCTGCGCCGCGCAGCGGCAGGCATTGGAGCTGGGATGCGTTGCGGCACAAGTACTCACCGTGACGGTCGGCACCGACGGCGGCCCCGAGGCGGCGGCCAGGACCGCACGCTACCGGGCGCTCGACGAGGCCCGCGCCGGAGCGCCCGTGCTGCTGGGACACACGCTGGACGACCAGGCCGAAACGGTGTTGCTCGGCCTGGGCCGCGGCTCGGGCGCGCGCTCGATCGCCGGGATGCGCGACTACGACGCCCCGTGGGGCCGCCCGCTGCTGACCGTGCGGCGCACGGTCACCAGGGCGGCGTGCGCCGAGCTGGGCCTGCTTCCGTGGGAAGACCCGCACAACACCGACCCGCGCTTCACCAGGGTGCGGCTGCGCACCGAGGTGCTGCCCCTGTTGGAGGAGGTGCTCGGGGGCGGCGTGGCCGACGCGTTGGCCCGGACCGCCGCGGCGCTGCGTGAGGATGCCGAGGCGCTGGACGCGCTGGCCGCCCGGGCCCTGGTCGAGGTGCGGCGCGGCGACGGCCTGGACGTCACCGGGCTGGGCGGCCTGCCCTCCGCGGTGCGCCGCCGGGTGATCAGGAGCTGGCTGCTCGACGGCGGCGCGCGGGACCTCACCAGCGCCCAGATCCACCGCGTCGACGCGTTGGTCACCGACTGGCGCGGTCAGGGCGGGGTGGCCGTCACGTCGCCGCTGCGGCGCGTCCGGCTGTTCGCCGCCCGTCGGGACGGGATGCTGACGATGCACACCGAACCGGTCTGATCCCGAGCCGACATTGGAACCGGGCGGGTTCACGTGGCACGCTGTGGGCGTGCCTGCGCATTCCGCCACCGAGTTGTATTCCGGTGACATCAAGTCGGTGCTGTACACCGAGGAGCAGATCCAGACGCGCACCGCCGAATTGGCGGCCAGCATCGCCGAGCACTACCGCGACCTCGTCGCCGGCGAAGACGACCTGCTGCTGGTCACGGTGCTCAAGGGCGCGGTGATGTTCGTCACCGACCTGGCCCGCGCCATCCCGCTGCCCACCCAGCTCGAATTCATGGCGGTCAGCTCCTACGGGTCGTCCACCTCGTCGTCGGGCGTGGTGCGCATCCTCAAGGACCTCGACCGCGATATCAACGACCGGCACGTGCTGATCGTCGAGGACATCGTCGACTCCGGCCTGACCCTGTCGTGGCTGCTGCGCAACCTGGCCACCCGGCGCCCGCGTTCGCTGCAGGTCTGCGCGTTGCTGCGCAAACCGGAGGCGGTGCGCGCGGACGTGGACATCTCGTTCATCGGCTTCGACATCCCCAACGAGTTCGTCGTCGGCTACGGGCTGGACTACGCCGAGCGCTACCGCGACCTGCCGTTCATCGGCACGCTGGAACCCAAGGTGTACGAGCACCCGTAACCGGCGCAGAATGCGGTGATGACCGAAACAGCCCAACGGATCTGCCCGCTCTGCGAAGCGACCTGCGGTCTGGTGCTGACCATCGAGGCAGGCCGCGTCACCCACGCCCGCGGCGACGCCGACGACGTGTTCAGCGCCGGATTCATCTGCCCCAAGGGGGCCAGCCTGCCCGGCCTGGACAACGATCCGGACCGGTTGAGCCGCCCGCTGATCCGCCGCGACGGCGAACTGGTCGAGGTCACCTGGGCCGAGGCGTTCGACGCGGTCGCCGCCGGGCTCGGCGATGTGCTGGCCGCGTACGGCGGGGCGTCGGTCGGGGTGTACCTGGGCAACCCGAACGCGCATACCGTCGCCGGAGCGCTGTACGCGCCGGTGATCGCGAAGGCGCTCGGCACCAAACAGGTGTTCTCCGCCAGCACGCTGGACCAGATGCCCAAACACGTCGCCCTCGGCTACCTGTTCGGCAGCCCCGTCGCCTTCACCGTGCCCGATATCGACCGCACCGACCACCTGGTGATCATCGGTGCCAACCCGATGGTGTCCAACGGTTCACTGGCCACCGCGGCGGACTTCCCCGGCAAGCTGCGCGCGCTGCGTAAACGCGGCGGCCGGCTCACCGTGATCGACCCGGCCCGCACCCGGACCGCCGCACTGGCCGACCGGCACATCGCGCCGCGCCCCGGCACCGATGCCGCGCTGCTGTTCGCGGTGGTGCACGTGTTGTTCGACGAGGGGCTCACCGATCTCGGCGCGATCGCGGATCTGGTCGACGGCGTCGACGAGGTGCGCAGCCTGGCCGCGGGATTCGCGCCGGAGACGGTGGCCGAGCACTGCGGGGTGTCCGCCACCGAGATCCGTGAATTGGCCCGCGAGATCGCGGCGGCGCCGTCCGCGGCGGTGTACGGCCGAATCGGAACCTCCACAGTCGAATTCGGCACGCTGGGCAGCTGGCTGGTCGACGTGGTCAACATCCTGACCGGGAACCTGGATCGGCCCGGCGGGGCGATGTTCCCGCTCGGGGCGACCGCCCCGGCGCCGAAGAAGCCCGGGCCCGGACGCGGCTTCGTCACGGGCCGCTGGCGCAGCCGGGTGTCCGGGCATCCCGAGGTGCTGTCGGAACTGCCCGCCACGGCGCTGGCCGAGGAGATCGACACCCCCGGCGACGGTCAACTCAAGGCGCTGATCACCGTCGCCGGAAACCCGGTGCTGTCCGCGCCCGACGGCGCGCGGCTGGACCGCGCGCTGGCCGGCATCGGGTTCATGGTGTCGATCGACCCCTACCTCAACGAGACCACCCGGCACGCCGACGTGATCCTGCCCCCGCCCCCACCGTCGGCCAGCCCGCATTTCGACTTCGCGCTGAACAACCTGGCGGTGCGCAACAACGTGCGCTACACCCCGCCGGTGTTGCCCGCGGCGGACGACAGGCCCGACGAGGCCGAGATCCTGTCCCGGATCGCCCTGATCGTGTTCGGGGTCGGCCCGCACGGTGACCCCGGCCTGGTCGACGACCAGGTCATCGCCGCAACGTTGGCCAAGGCCACCGCCGACCCGAACTCGCCCGTGCACGGCAGGCCGGTGGCGGAACTGACCGCCGCGCTGACCGGTTCCCGGGGTTACGAGCGCCGGCTGGACATGATGCTGCGCCTCGGACCCTACGGCGACGGTTTCGGAGCCGACCCGGACGGGCTGACGCTGACCCGGCTGCTGCAGGCGCCGCACGGTATCGACCTGGGTCCGCTGAAACCCCGGCTGGCACAAGTCATTTCGACCCCGTCGGGCAAGGTGGAGCTGGCGCCGGCGCCGCTGGTCGCCGACAGCGCCCGGCTGCGCGATTCGATCGGCCGGACCGCCGAGGCGTACGTGCTGATCGGCCGCAGGCATCTGCGCTCCAACAACAGCTGGATGCACAACGTGGCGACGCTGACCGGCGGCACCAACACCTGCACGCTGCAGGTACACCCCGACGACGCCGCCGAACTCGGCCTGACCGACGCGGCCAAGGTGCGCGGGCCCGGAGGGGAACTGATCGCCCCGGTCGAGCTGACCGCGGACATGCGCCGCGGCGTGGTGTCCCTGCCGCACGGCTGGGGCCACGACCGCGAGGGCACCCGGCTCGGTGTCGCCGCGGCCGCGCCCGGCGTGAACGTCAATCAGCTCAACGACGGTGCCGCGCTGGACCCGCTGTCGGGAACCGCCGTGCTCAACGGCATCCCGGTCGATATCGCGCCCGCCGGTTAGGTCAGCTCCCAGACCACCGTCACCGAGAACCCGACGGTCTGCTGCCCGGGCTCCAGCGGCACCGCCTCGGCCATCGCCGCGCGCGGCATCGGGGTGGGTGGCGGCGGTGGGGTGCCACCGGCCGGGACTTCGGAGATCGAAATGACCTTGCCCAGCGTGAGCCCGGACAGCTGCGCGTACTGATCGGCGCGGTCCTTGGCGTCGTTGAAGGCGCGTGCCCTGGCGTCCTTCACCAGCTGTGAGTCGTCCTCGATCGAGTAGTTGATCGAGTTGATCCGGGTGGCCTCACCGCCGGTATTGGCGATGAGCGCCAACACGTTCGACGCGGTGTCGATCTTGCGGATCTTGACGTCGATGGAGTTGCCGGCCCGATAGCCGGAGATGGTGGAGCCGTCGATGTTGTACTGCGGCTGCAGCGACACCTGCGACGTGCTGATGTCCTTCTTGTCGACACCGGCCCCGCCCAGCGCGGTGATCACCGCCTGCTGGCGCTGACTGGTCTGGTTCAGCGCCGCGGTGATATCGGGCGCGGTGGCCTCCATGGACGCCGATACGGTCAGCGTGTCGGGGGTGCCCTGCACCTTCCCGCTGCCGATCACCGTCACCTGCCGCGGCGCGTTCTCGCCCGCCTGCGGGGAGGCGGGTTTCGAGTCGCAGGCGGCGGCGCCGATGGCGAGAGCCGCGGCGATCGCGGTGAGACCGATCCGGACCTTTGCACGTCGTGCGAGGGGCATGTTCGCACCCTAGCGGCTGAAAGCAACTGTCCAGGTGAGGATTGCGCGGGGGCTCAGCGCACGCCGGCGAGGAACTCCAGCAGCACGGTGTTGACCTCGGCGGGGCGTTCCTGCTGCAGCCAGTGTCCGGCCCCGTCGAGCAGCACCTCGCGGTAGTCGCCGGCCACCACGTCGTGCACTCGGTGGCGCGGCGTGAAGCCGAGCACCGGATCGCCGCTGCCGGCCAGGAACAGCACCGGCACGGTGATGGTGGGTGCCGGGGTGGTCTCGGTCAGCTCCCAGTTGCGGTCGAAGTTGCGGTACCAGTTCAGCGGCCCGGTGAACCCGGTTCGCTCGAAGGCCGTCACATACCGGTCGAATTCGTCGGCGCCGATCCACTCGGGCAGCGGCGGCAGGGGGTCGGCCGCGAGGTCGGTGGCGGGCGCGGTGAAGCCCTGCATCGCGAACATGCGGGTCATGGTGTCGCGGATGTCGCGGCCCAGCTGCGCGTCGGCGACGCCCGGCTCCTGGAAATGCAGGATGTAGAAGAAGCCGTCGCCCACCAGCCTGCGCCAGATCCGGGTGGGCGGCTCCGTCGCCCGTGGCACCGGCGGCACACTCAGCGCGGCAACCGCCGTCACCCGCTCCGGGTGCAGCAGCGCGAAATTGCACACGACCGGTGAACCCCAGTCGTGGCCCACCATGACCGCCCGCTCGGCGCCGACGTCGTCGAGCAGACCCGCCAGATCTCCGGTCAGCGCCGCGATGTCGTAGTCGCCGACCGCGGGCGGGCGCGACGACCCGCCGTAGCCGCGCTGGTCGGGGGCGATGACGTGATAGCCGGCGGCGGCCAGGGCCGGTATCTGATGCCGCCACGAGTACGCCAGCTCGGGGAAGCCGTGGGCCAGCAGCACCACCGGCGCACCCCGCTCGCCGGCCTCGGTGATCCGCAGCGTCACACCATTGGTGTCCACTGACCGCTCGATCGGTGTCAGCACGCAGCCAGCCAAGCACACGGGTGGCCGAAAAGGTGCGTTTGATCCCACGGCGGGAACTGCCGATCGTTGGTCTAGCGGTAGCCTGAAAGTTCTCAACTGCGCACATTGGAAGGACCGGGCCGGCCATCGCGCCGGCGGAAGACATCGATGAACCGTAAAAACGTGATCCGCACAGTCACCGCGATCGCGGTCGTGCTGCTGCTGGGTTGGTCCTTCTTCTACTTCAGCGATGACACCCGCGGATACAAACCCGTCGACACCTCGGTGGCGATGGCGCAGATCAGTGCAGACAATGTCAAGAGCGCCCAGATCGACGACCGTGAGCAGCAGCTGCGCCTCGAGTTGAAATCCGGCAACGGTGACACCGAGAACAGCGACAAGATCATCACCAAGTACCCGACCGGGTACGGGGTCGACCTGTTCAATGCGCTGACCGCCAAGAATGCCAAGACCAACACCGTGGTCAACCAGGGCAGTGTGCTGGGCTCCCTGCTCATCTACCTGCTGCCGCTGTTGCTACTGGTCGGCCTGTTCGTGATGTTCTCCCGCATGCAGACCGGCGGCCGGATGGGCTTCGGTTTCGGCAAGTCGAAAGCCAAGCAGTTGGGCAAGGACATGCCCAAGACCACGTTCGCCGACGTCGCGGGCGCCGACGAGGCGGTCGAAGAGCTCTACGAGATCAAGGACTTCCTGCAGAACCCGAGCCGCTATCAGGCGCTCGGCGCCAAGATCCCGCGGGGCGTGCTGCTGTTCGGCCCGCCGGGCACCGGTAAGACCCTGCTGGCCCGGGCCGTGGCCGGCGAGGCCGGTGTGCCCTTCTTCACGATCTCGGGCTCGGATTTCGTCGAGATGTTCGTCGGCGTCGGCGCCTCCCGGGTCCGTGACCTCTTCGAGCAGGCCAAGCAGAACAGCCCGTGCATCATCTTCGTCGACGAGATCGACGCCGTCGGCCGGCAGCGTGGCGCCGGCATGGGCGGTGGCCACGACGAACGCGAGCAGACGCTCAACCAGCTGCTCGTCGAGATGGACGGCTTCGGTGACCGCCAGGGCGTCATCCTGATCGCCGCCACCAACCGGCCCGACATCCTGGACCCGGCGCTGCTGCGTCCCGGCCGCTTCGACCGCCAGATCCCGGTCACCAATCCGGACCTGGCCGGCCGGCGCGCCGTGCTCCGGGTGCACTCGGCGGGCAAGCCGATCGCCCCCGACGCCGACCTGGACGGCCTGGCCAAGCGCACCGTCGGATTCTCCGGCGCCGACCTGGCCAACGTCATCAACGAGGCCGCGCTGCTGACCGCCCGGGAGAACGGCACCATCATCACCGGACCGGCCCTGGAAGAGGCCGTCGACCGGGTGATCGGTGGACCGCGCCGCAAGGGCCGCATCATCAGCGAGCTGGAGAAGAAGATCACCGCCTACCACGAGGCCGGGCACACCCTGGCCGGCTGGGCGATGCCGCACCTGGATCCGGTGTACAAGGTCACCATCCTGGCCCGCGGCCGCACCGGCGGGCACGCGGTCGCCGTCCCCGAGGACGACAAGGGGTTGCAGACCCGGTCCGAGCTGATCGCCCGGCTGGTGATGGCCATCGGCGGCCGGGCCGCCGAGGAACTGATCTTCCGCGAACCGACCACGGGTGCGGTGTCCGATATCGAGAACGCCACCAAGGTCGCTCGGGCGATGGTCACCGAGCACGGCATGAGCCCGAAGTTGGGTGCGGTGCGCTACGGCACCGAGCACGGCGACCCGTTCCTGGGTCGCACCATGGGCACCCAGGCCGATTTCGGTCACGAGGTGGCCCGCGACATCGACGACGAGGTGCGCAAGCTGATCGAGGCGGCCCACACCGAGGCGTGGGAGGTGCTCACCGAATACCGGGACACCCTCGACGTGCTCGCCGGTGAGCTGCTGGAGAAGGAAACCCTGCACCGCCCCGATCTCGAGCGCATCCTCAAGGATGTGAAGAAGCGGCCGCGGCTGACCATGTTCGACGACTTCGGCGGGCGCATCCCCTCGGACAAGCCGCCCATCAAGACGCCCGGCGAGATCGCCATCGAGCGTGGCGAACCGTGGCCGCCGCCGGTGCCCGAACCGGCGTTCAAGGCCGCGATGGCCAAGGCGAACGCGGCCGCCGAGGCCGCCGCGGGCAAGAACGGCAACGGCGTCGGTGGACACGCAAACGGCAGCAACGGCGCACCCAACGGTGCCCAGCCCGCGCAGCCCGACTACGGCGCGCCGGCCGGCTGGCACGCCCCGGGCTGGCCACCGCGCCAGCCCGGCGGACAGCCGCCGCAGGGCTACTGGTACCCACCGGCGCAACAACAGCCACCGCAGCAGCCTGGGTATCCGCCGCAGCAACAGCGGCCATATCCGCCCTACCCGCCGGCCCACGGCGAGCCGGCACCGGAGGAGCGTCGATGACGGCGAGCCAGGCCAACGCGGCACTGCGCGATTTCGATCAACCGCGGGCCGAGGCCGCCGTGCGGGAGCTGCTGCTCGCGGTCGGCGAGGATCCGGATCGGCACGGCCTGGTGGACACCCCGGCCCGGGTCGCGCGCGCCTACCGGGAGATCTTCGCCGGCCTGTACACCGACCCGGATGCGGTGCTCAACACCACCTTCGACGAACAGCACGACGAGCTGGTGCTGGTCAAGGAAATCCCGATGTACTCCACCTGCGAGCACCACCTGGTGTCCTTCCACGGGGTCGCGCACGTCGGGTACATCCCCGGACTGGACGGCCGGGTGACCGGGCTGTCCAAGATCGCCCGGCTGGTCGACCTGTATGCCAAGCGCCCGCAGGTGCAGGAACGGCTGACCGCGCAGATCGCCGACGCCCTGATGCGCAAGCTCGACCCGCGTGGGGTGATCGTCGTCGTCGAGGCCGAGCATCTGTGCATGGCGATGCGCGGGGTGCGCAAACCCGGCGCCGTGACAACCACCTCGGCCGTGCGCGGGCAGTTCAAGACGGACAAGGCGTCCCGGTCCGAGGCACTGGAACTGATCCTGCGGAAGTGAGCGAGAGCACGCTTGCGCCCGGCCCGGTGGTGATGGGCGTCGTCAACGTCACCGACGACTCCTTCTCCGACGGCGGACAGTTCCTGGATCGTGACCGCGCCGTGGCGCACGCCCTGCAGCTGGTCTCCGACGGGGCCGCGATCGTCGACGTCGGTGGGGAATCCACCCGGCCCGGGGCCACCCGGGTGGACGCCGCGGTGGAGACCGGCCGGGTGGTGCCGGTCATCGAAGAGCTTGCCGCTCATGGCCTCACCCTCAGCATCGACACCATGCACGCCGCGGTCGCCGAGGCGGCGCTGGCGGCCGGCGCGCGGATCGTCAACGACGTGTCGGGCGGGCGGGCCGACCCGGCGATGGCCGGTGTGGTCGCCCAGGCCGGCGTGCCGTGGATCCTGATGCACTGGCGTTCGGTCGGCGCGGACCGGCCGCACGAGGTGCCCCGGTACACCGATGTGGTGACCGAGGTGCGCGAGGAACTGCTGCGCAGCGTGGACGCCGCGGTGGCGGCCGGGGTGTCCGCCGACAACCTGATCATCGATCCCGGCCTGGGATTCGCCAAGACCGGGCAACACAATTGGGCGCTGCTGCGGGCCTTGCCGGAATTCGTCGGCACCGGCCTGCCGGTCCTGGTGGGGGCCTCCCGCAAACGGTTCCTCGGCACGTTGCTGGCCGGCGCCGACGGGCGGCCGCGCCCGCCGGCGGGCCGGGAGACCGCGACCGCCGTGATCTCCGCGCTCGCCGCCCGGGACGGCGCATGGGGAGTGCGCGTGCACGACGTGCGGGCGTCGGTCGACGCGCTGGCGGTGGTGGGAGCATGGCAGCATGGCTGATCGAATCGAATTGCGCGGCTTGACCGTTCGCGGTCATCACGGGGTCTTCGAGCATGAGCGTCGGGATGGTCAGGACTTCGTCGTCGACCTGACGGTGTGGGTGGACCTGGCCGCGGCCGCCGCCAGCGACGACCTGGCCGACACCCTGGATTACGGCGCGCTGGCCCAGCGGGCCGCCGATATCGTCGCCGGCCCGCCGCGCAACCTGATCGAGACGGTGTCGGCAGAGATCGCCGACGCCGTGATGACCGATCCCCGGGTGCACGCCGTCGAGGTCGTCGTGCACAAACCCAGTGCGCCGATCCCGTTGACGTTCACCGATGTTGCGGTGGTGGCGCGACGGTCACGACGCGGGATGCGGGAGCGAGCATGACCCGCACCGTACTGTCCATCGGTTCCAACCTGGGCGACCGGCTGGCTCACCTGCAGTCGGTGGTCGACGGTCTCGACGGCTGCGTGCGGGCGGTCTCGCCGGTCTATGAGACCGACGCCTGGGGTGGGGTGGAGCAGGGTCCATTCCTCAACGCCGTCGTCATCGCCGAGCATCCGGACCGCAGCCCGGCCGACTGGCTGCGGATCGGCCAGGAGTTCGAGGATGCCTCGGGCCGGGTGCGCGAAATCCACTGGGGACCAAGAACACTGGATGTCGACATCATCACCTGTCAGGACGGGGCCGGGCAGATCCACAGCGACGACCCGCGGCTGACACTGCCGCACCCGTACGCGCATCTGCGCGCCTTCGTGCTGATCCCCTGGCTGGCCGCCGACGCCGACGCGCGGCTGTGGGTGACCGGCACCGAACAGCCGGTGTCCGCCCTGCTCGCCGAGCTGGACGCCAAGGAGCGCACCGGTGTCCGGCCGACCGACCTGGTGCTGAGTCACTGATGGGCCCGACCCGCAAACGCGATCTGGTGGTGGCTGCGGTGATCGCCGCCGTGCTGAGCTATCTGCTGGTGGTCGGCTTGTACAAATGGTTTCCGCCGATCACGTTGTTGACCGGGGTGTCGCTGCTCGCGGTCGCCGGCGCGGAAGCCGGCTGGGGACATTACGTGCGGGGCAAGATCCGTGACGGGCGCATCGGGGTGGGCGGTGGCAGGCTGCACCCGCTGGCGGTGGCCCGCTCGGTGGTCACCGCCAAGGCGTCCGCCTGGGTGGGTGCGCTGGTCTTCGGCTGGTGGGTGGGCGTTCTCGGCTATCTGCTGCCGCGCCGGGGCGAGTTACGCGTTGCCGGGGAGGACACCGCGGGCGCGGTGGTGGCCGCGGTGTGCGCGCTGGCCCTGGTGATCGCGGCCCTGTGGTTACAGCATTGCTGCAAGTCGCCCGACGAGCCGGAGGAGCCGCGGGATGCGGCACCCGAGTAGCGCAGCGGTGCCGAATCCCGCTCGAATCGCCGGAGCGGTCGACACGCGATGTGACCTGTGAACGGTACAGTCGGCCCATGACCGATCCGTCCCGCGGCATGCGTGTTCGGCGCGTGTCCCGCAGGCCGGGATGGATGCTGCTGTCGGTGTTGCTGGTGCTGGCCATCGTGGCCAGTTCGGTGCTCGTGTTCACCAACCGGGTGGAATTGCTGAAACTCGCGGTGGTACTGGCGTTGTGGGCGGCGGTGGTGGCCGCCTTCGTCTCGGTCATCTACCGCAGGCAGAGCGATGTCGACCAAGCGAAGGTGCGCGATCTGAAGCTGGTCTACGACCTCCAACTCGACCGTGAGATCTCGGCGCGGCGTGAATACGAACTCGCGGTCGAGGCGCAACTGCGCCGCGAGTTGACCGCCGAACTTCGCGCCCAGGCCGCCGACGAGGTCGCGGCCCTGCGGGCCGAACTGGCGGCGCTGCGCAACAACCTGGAGATCCTGTTCGACACCGACCTCGACCAGCGGCCCGCGCTGGAAACCGATCGCCCGGCCGGCCGGGTGATCGCCAGCCGCATCGACGAGGGGGAGCGGGCCGAGCCGTTCGTGCCGTCGTTCACGCCGCCCCGGCCGGCCGCGGAGCCGCGCACCGAGGAGAGCCCGATCATCGACGTGCCGGCCGAACCGCCGGTACCGGAGCCGCAGTGGGCGCCGTGGCAGCCCGCCGGCGGGGCACACCGCCGTGCCGGTGAAGCCGAGCAGCCGCCGCCGTGGAGCGAGCCACCCCAGCCGCCCGTCGCACCGCCGGTCCGGGAATCGGTGTGGCAGGCCCCGGCACCGCCCCAACCGGAACCCCAGCAGCCGGAACCCCAACCGGCGCCACCACCACCGGTGTGGACGCCGCCGCCGGCCCCGCCGCACCAGCCGGCCGCCGGTTGGCAGCCCGCTCCGGCGGAAGGACGGTTCATTCCGGCCGGCGCCCCCGGGAGCAACTGGGTGTCCGCCCCGGCCAACGGCACCCCGCCGGTGCATCCCGAACCGGCCATGACCCCGCCGCCGGTGGAAACCCGGCGCGGGCGGCACTCCAGCACCGGCGAGCCTGACGCGCCGCCGCGTTCGCGGCACGCCGCACCGTCGGAAAGCCCCGCCCCGCCCACGCTGGCCACGCCGCCACTGCCGCAGGAACCCGTCCGGGCAAGCGAGACGACGGCGGAGAGCGCCGGCCGTCCGGCCCGGCACCGCAGCCCCGGCGAGTCCCAGCCGGCTACCGACATCCCGGAGGAAAGCGCAGGTCAGCACGCGGGTGGCCAACCCGTTTCGGAGCTCCTGTCGCGGTTGCAGGCCGGTCAGACCGGAGGTGGGCGGCGTCGCCGCCGCGAGGAGTGAGCTACGCTCTTGGCGACCGTCCGGTACCTGCAGGGCAGGACCGGAACGACCGAATCTCAAGAAAAGTGCGAGGTCACTGCGATGGTGCAGTCCCCTTCGGCTTCGTGGTCCGCATGGGGTGGGCCCGACGGCCTGCGTCCGGCCCGACTGTCCGTCGGCGTGGTGTCGGCCGGGCGGGTCGGGTCCGCGCTGGGAGTGGCGCTGGAGCGGGCCGGCCACGTGGTGGTGGCCTGTAGCGCGATCTCCCGGGCATCCCGCGACCGCGCGGCCCGGCGACTGCCGGACACCGCGGTCCTGCCGGTCCATGACGTCGCCGCCCGCGCCGAACTCCTGGTGCTGGCCGTCCCGGACTCCGAGCTGGGCGCGCTGGTGTCCGGCCTGGCGGCGACGTCGGCGGTCCGGCCCGGCACGATCGTCGCGCACACCTCCGGCGCCAACGGTGTCGGCGTGCTGGCCCCGCTGACCGAGCAGGGCTGTATCCCGCTGGCCATCCATCCGGCGATGACCTTCACCGGATCCGATGAGGACATCAGCCGGTTACCCGACACCTGTTTCGGTGTCACCGCCGCCGACGAGGTCGGCTACGCCATCGCCCAGGCCTTGGTGCTGGAGATCGGCGGTGAGCCGTTCCGGGTCCGCGAGGACGCCCGCACGCTGTATCACGCGGCCCTGGCGCACGCCAGCAATCATCTGGTCACCGTGGTGCTCGACTCGCTGACCGCGCTGCGGCATGCCTTGCGCGGCAACGAGTTGCTCGGCCAGGAACTGGTCGGCGAGGCACCGGGCGGACTGGCCGAACGGATCGTCGGCCCGCTGGCCCGGGCGTCGCTGGACAATGCGCTGCAACGCGGGCAGTCCGCGCTCACCGGTCCGGTGGCGCGCGGTGACGCGGCCGCGGTCGCCGGGCATCTGCTCGCCCTCACCGAATCCGATCCCGAACTGGCACAAGCCTATCGGGCCAATTCACTGCGTACCGCCCAGCGGGCGCACGCACCCAAGGAAGTGTTCGACGTGCTCGCACGGAAGGTGACCGATCAGCAGTGAACGCGACCAGACCGCCCAGCTTCACCGCCGGTGAGCTCAACGTCTACACCCGCCCGTCGGATGTCGCCGACCTGACGCGGGCACTGCGGGCCACCGGCCGCCGGGTGACGCTGGTGCCGACCATGGGCGCCTTGCACGACGGGCACCTGAGCCTGGTCCGCACCGCCAAGCAGGTGCCGGGTTCGGTGGTGGTGGTGTCGATCTTCGTCAACCCGTTGCAGTTCGGTGCCGGGGAGGACCTGGACGCCTACCCGCGCACCCTGGAGGCCGACCTGGCGGCGCTGCGCTCCGAAGGGGTGGACGTGGTGTTCACACCGAGCGTGGCCGACATGTACCCGAACGGGCCGCGGACCAGCGTGCACCCGGGCGCGCTCGGCGCCGAGCTCGAAGGTGCTTCGCGGCCGACACATTTCGCCGGAATGCTGACCGTCGTACTGAAGCTGCTGCAGATCGTCCGGCCGGACCACGCCTATTTCGGCGAGAAGGACTACCAGCAGCTGGTGCTGATCCGGCAGATGGCCGACGATCTGAACCTGGACACCCGCATCGTCGGGGTGCCGACGGTGCGGGAGGCCGACGGCCTTGCCATGTCGTCGCGCAACCGCTACCTCAGCGACAGTGACCGGGAGCAGGCGAGCGCGCTGTCGGCGGCGCTGCTGGCCGGGATGTACGGCGCCGGCGAGGGCGTGCAGTCCGCACTGGACGCGGCGCGGGCGGTGCTCGACGAGGTGCCGGCCATCGAGGTGGACTACCTGGTGGTGCGCGACACCTGGCTGGGCCCGGCGCCCGAGCAGGGCCGGGCGCGAATGCTGGTGGCGGCCAGGCTCGGCGGTACCCGGCTGCTGGACAACATCGCCATCGACATCGGCGTGCCATCCGGGCTCGGCCCGGACGTCGAATACGACGAGCACGAATTACCTTGGAGGAATTGATGTTACGCACCATGCTCAAATCGAAGATCCACCGCGCCACGGTGACCCAGGCCGACTTGCACTATGTCGGATCGGTGACCATCGACGCGGACCTGATGGACGCCGCCGACCTGCTCGAGGGTGAACAGGTCACCATCGTCGACATCGACAACGGCAACCGACTGGTCACCTACGCCATCACCGGTGAACGGGGCAGCGGCATCATCGGGATCAACGGTGCGGCAGCACATCTGGTACATCCGGGCGACCTGGTCATCTTGATCGCCTACGCCACCTTGGAGGACGCACAGGCCCGCGAATATCAGCCCAGGATCGTCTTCGTGGACGCCGACAATCGGCAGATCGACCTCGGGTCAGACCCGGCCTTCGTGCCGGCCGACGCGTCCGGCTTGATGTCGCCGCGCTGATGCTGCTCGCCATCGACGTCCGCAACACCCACACCGTGGTGGGGCTGATCTCCGGTTCCGGTGATCACGCCAAGGTGACCCAGAACTGGCGCATCCGAACCGAATCCGAGATCACCGCCGACGAGCTGGCGCTCACCATCGACGGGCTGATCGGCGATGCGACCGAGCAGCTGACCGGTGCCACCGCGCTGTCCACGGTGCCGTCCGTGCTGCACGAGATCCGGCTCATGCTGGACCAGTACTGGCCGTCGGTGCCGCATGTGCTGATCGAACCCGGGGTTCGCACCGGCATCCCGCTGCTCGTCGACAACCCCAAGGAAGTCGGCGCCGACCGGATCGTGAACTGCCTGTCCACCTTTCACAAGTACGGCTCGGCGGCCATCGTGGTCGACTTCGGATCGTCGATCTGCGTCGATGTGGTGTCGGCCAAGGGCGAATTCCTCGGTGGTGCCATCGCCCCCGGTGTGCAGGTGTCTTCCGACGCCGCAGCCGCGCGGTCGGCCGCGCTGCGCCGGGTGGAATTGACCCGGCCGCGCTCGGTGATCGGCAAGAACACGGTGGAGTGCATGCAGGCCGGGGCGGTGTTCGGGTTCGCCGGCCTGGTGGACGGGCTGGTCAGCCGGATCCGTTCGGATGTCGACGGTTTCGCGGGCAGTGAGGTGGCCGTGGTGGCGACCGGGCATTCGGCCCCGCTGGTGCTGCCGGATCTGCGCACCGTCGAACACTACGAACCGAACCTGACGCTGGACGGTTTGCGGCTGGTATACGAGCGCAACCGGGACAACCAGCGCCTGCGCCGCTCCAACTAGAAGAACGTCCGCACCAGGTCCACCACCCGGTCCGCGTCGTCGAGCACCGGGATCAGCTGCCATTTGTCGAATGTCGTGCAGGGGTGCGAGATTCCGAATCCGAGGCGGTCGCCGACCGCGACGGTGTGCCCGGCGAGCTCAAGGTAGGCGTGCTGGTCGTTGAGTTTGGTCACCGTGGCCCCCGGCAGGCTCAGCGGGACGGGCAGGCCGGCGTCGAAGGAGACGTCGCGCCGGCCCATGCCGACCAGCGCCAGGCCCGGCTCGGGACGGGACAACACCGGGGCCCACACCTGCATCGCGGGGCGCATCGGCAGGGGCGAGGTCGCCGCATACAAGCCATGGTCGTGGGTCAGATAGCAGCCGCTGCGCAGGATCACCCGCGGGGCCGCGCCCGTGAGTTCGTCGGCGACGACGTCCGGGTAGGTGCTGCCGCCGGCGGTCACGATCACCTCGTCGGTCTCGAACAGCGGGGCCAGCCGGCTCAGCGCCGCGCGCATCTCGGCGAGATAGGCGCGCACCGCAGCGGTGGCCCCGGGGCCCACGTCCTGCGAGCGCGCTGCTTCGTAACCGGCCACCCCGACCAGCCGCAACCGCGGTGACGCCGCGGCCGCCCTGGCCACCTCGTCCACCTCGGCCGCGGTACGACAGCCGGTCCGGCCGCCGGGCATGCCCACCTCGACGCACACGTCCAGGCTGCGCGTGGCTCCGGCGAGCGCCTCGGTCATCAGCTCGACCCCACGCACCGAGTCCACCCAGCACACCGCGCGCAGACCCGGGTCGGCGTCCAGCTCGCCGGCCAACCAGGCCAACCCGGCCGGTTCGACGAGTTCGTTGGCCAGCACGATGGCGTCCGCCCCGAACGCCCGATACACCCGGGCCTGCCCGATGGTGGCCACCGTGACAGCGCACGCACCGGCGGCCGACTGCCTGGCGAACAGCTGCGGAGACATGTGGGTCTTGCCGTGCGGCGCCAGCAGCACGCCCCGATCCCGGCACCACGTGGCCATGACCGCGAGGTTGTGGGCGAGCGCGGCCTCCCGCAGCACGCACACCGGACCGCTCGGGCCCGCCTCGAACAGCACCGGCGCCGCGGCCAGGACCTCGGCCACCGGGGTGTCCTGCCAGCCCGGCGGGAGGCCCTTGAAACGCCAGTCCAGGAGCTCACCGGCCAGGGCGGCGAAGGCAGCGTGCGGCGGCGGGTTCACGTGTTCATTTAAGCTGGCACGTCGTGAGTTCTTCTGATGCGTCCGCCCAGCCCGCCGCGAACTCGGCCGACTCCGACGACATTCCGGAGCAGTACCGCATTCGCCAGGCCAAGCGGGAGCGCCTGCTCGCCGAGGGGCGTGATCCGTACCCGGTGCAGGTGGCCCGCACCCACTCGCTGGCCGAGCTGCGCTCGGCCTACCCGGACCTGGAGGTCGACACCCAGACCGGCGATATCGTCGGGGTGGCCGCGCGGGTCGTCTTCGCGCGAAACTCGGGCAAGCTGTGCTTCGCCACGCTGCAGGACGGTGACGGCACCCAGCTGCAGGCGATGATCAGCCTGGCCGAGGTGGGGCAGGATTCGCTGGACGCCTGGAAGGCCGACGTCGATCTCGGCGACATCGTCTTCGTGCACGGCCAGGTGATCAGCTCACGGCGCGGTGAATTGTCTGTGCTTGCCGATTCCTGGCAAATCGTTTCCAAGGCGCTGCGACCGCTGCCGGTGGCTCACAAGGAGATGAGCGAGGAGAGCCGGGTCCGGCAGCGCTACGTCGACCTGATCGTCCGTCCGGAGGCGCGCACCATCGCGCGGCAGCGCATTGCGGTGGTGCGTGCGGTCCGGTCCGCGTTGGAGCGCCGGGGTTTCCTCGAGGTCGAGACGCCCATGTTGCAGACGCTGCCCGGCGGCGCGGCGGCCCGGCCTTTCGTCACCCACTCGAATGCCCTCGATGCCGATCTGTACCTGCGTATCGCCCCGGAGTTGTTCCTCAAGCGTTGTCTGGTCGGCGGTTTCGAGAAGGTCTTCGAGCTGAATCGCAACTTTCGGAACGAGGGCGCGGATTCCACGCATTCGCCCGAATTCGCGATGTTGGAGACATATCAGGCTTATGGCACCTACGACGATTCGGCCCGGGTCACCCGCGAAATTGTTCAGGAGGTAGCCGACGAGGCGATCGGCACCAGGCAGGTACCGCTGCCGGACGGCAGTACGTACGACCTGGACGGTGAATGGCCGTCACTGCAAATGTATCCATCGCTGTCGGAGGCGCTGGGGGAGGAGATCACACCGGAAACCGGTGTCGAGACCTTGCGCGCAATTGCCGATCGGCTCGGGCTGGAGATACCGACCGATCGCGGCTACGGGCACGGGAAACTGGTCGAGGAACTGTGGGAGCACACTGTGGGCGACCACCTGTGGGCCCCCACGTTCGTGCGGGATTTCCCGGTCGAGACGACCCCCCTGACCCGTGCTCACCGCAGCATTCCCGGCGTCACGGAGAAATGGGACCTGTATGTCCGTAAATTCGAATTGGCCACGGGTTATTCCGAACTCATCGACCCGGTGATCCAGCGCGCACGGTTCGAGGACCAGGCCCGTGCGGCGGCCGCCGGCGATGACGAGGCAATGCGTCTGGACGAGGATTTTCTCGCTGCGCTGGAGTATGCGATGCCGCCCACAACGGGCACCGGAATGGGTATTGACCGGCTGTTGATGGCATTGACGGGGCTGTCGATTCGGGAGACTGTTTTGTTCCCCATTGTGCGGCGGCACGGTAACTGATTGTGCGTAGACAAGGTAACTGATCTCGGCCTTGCCGGCGTTGTTGAATGAATTCCGATCCTATGCAAATATTGGTTTGGGGTTCGGGATACAACCACGGCGGCCACAGAAGGGTCAGTGTGAGCTAATGGCGAAGAAAGTAACCGTCACGTTGGTCGACGATTTCGACGGCGAAGCGGCTGCGGATGAGACCGTTGAATTCGCTCTCGACGGCGTGAGCTACGAGATCGACCTTTCTTCGAAGAACGCCGCCAAGCTTCGTAACGACCTCAAGCAGTGGGTGGAGGCCGGCCGGCGCGTCGGCGGCCGGCGTCGCGGCCGTTCGGCCGGGTCGGGCCGCGGTCGCGCCGCGATCGACCGCGAACAGAGCGCCGCCATCCGGGAGTGGGCACGCCGCAACGGCCACAATGTGTCGACCCGCGGCCGCATCCCCGCCGAAGTCATCGACGCCTTCCACGCGGCAACCTAACGGGTCGTTGCCGGGCGGTTCGCGGGCCGATCCCGATCCCGGTCGCCCTCGGCGCCGCCCGCGCGGAAACTCTTTCGCTACCGGCGAACCGAAATCGATATCGCGCAGGAAACGCTGGGTACTCCCTGCGCGTTACAGATGTGCACTACGGATGTGAGCCGCCGGCGTTCTGCTCCAAGCACAACCAAGGCAAC
The DNA here is from genome assembly GCF_000613185.1 of Mycolicibacterium cosmeticum. NCBI lineage: Bacteria > Bacillati > Actinomycetota > Actinomycetes > Mycobacteriales > Mycobacteriaceae > Mycobacterium > Mycolicibacterium cosmeticum. The sequence goes on along the minus strand of NZ_CCBB010000001.1, from coordinate 2,404,999 downwards.
GCACCCGTCGGCACCGCCCATTAGAGTGGACGGCAGGCGCCATGTGTCGAGCAGCGCAAGCCGCGCCCCTCGTAGATAAGGCCCCAGCAGGAAGAGCAGGTAGCCACCGATGTTTGAGAGATTTACCGACCGTGCCCGCAGGGTCGTCGTCCTGGCGCAGGAAGAAGCCCGGATGCTCAACCACAACTACATCGGCACCGAGCACATCCTCCTGGGCCTCATCCACGAGGGTGAAGGCGTCGCGGCCAAGTCGCTGGAGTCGCTGGGCATTTCCCTGGAAGGGGTGCGCAGCCAGGTCGAGGAGATCATCGGACAGGGCCAGCAGGCACCGTCCGGGCACATCCCGTTCACCCCGCGCGCCAAGAAGGTGCTGGAGCTGTCCCTGCGTGAGGCGCTGCAGCTGGGCCACAACTACATCGGCACCGAGCACATCCTGCTCGGCCTGATCCGCGAGGGCGAGGGTGTCGCCGCGCAGGTGCTGGTGAAGCTCGGCGCCGAACTGACCCGGGTGCGTCAGCAGGTCATCCAGCTGCTGAGCGGCTACCAGGGCAAGGAAGCCGCCGAGGCGGGCACCGGAGGCCGGGGTGGCGAGTCGGGCAACCCGTCCACCTCGCTGGTGCTCGACCAGTTCGGCCGCAACCTGACCGCCGCCGCGATGGAGGGCAAGCTCGATCCGGTCATCGGCCGCGAGAAGGAAATCGAGCGGGTCATGCAGGTGCTGAGCCGCCGCACCAAGAACAACCCGGTGCTGATCGGTGAGCCCGGTGTCGGCAAGACTGCCGTCGTGGAGGGCCTGGCACAGGCCATCGTGCACGGCGAGGTCCCCGAGACGCTCAAGGACAAGCAGCTCTACACGCTTGACCTCGGTTCGCTGGTCGCCGGCAGCCGCTACCGCGGCGATTTCGAGGAGCGCCTGAAGAAGGTGCTCAAGGAGATCAACACCCGCGGCGACATCATCCTGTTCATCGACGAGCTGCACACCCTCGTGGGTGCCGGTGCGGCCGAGGGCGCGATCGACGCGGCCAGCATCCTGAAGCCGAAGCTGGCCCGCGGTGAGCTGCAGACCATCGGTGCCACCACCCTCGACGAGTACCGCAAGTACATCGAGAAGGACGCCGCCCTGGAGCGCCGCTTCCAGCCCGTCCAGGTGGGTGAGCCGACAGTCGAGCACACCATCGAGATCCTCAAGGGTCTGCGCGACCGGTACGAGGCGCACCACCGCGTCTCCATCACCGACGGTGCCCTGGTGGCCGCGGCGACGCTGGCCGACCGCTACATCAACGACCGGTTCCTGCCGGACAAGGCGATCGACCTGATCGACGAGGCGGGCGCGCGCATGCGCATCCGCCGGATGACCGCGCCGCCGGACCTGCGCGAGTTCGACGAGAAGATCGCCGACGCGCGCCGGGAGAAGGAATCCGCGATCGACGCGCAGGACTTCGAGAAGGCAGCCCGGCTGCGCGACTCGGAGAAGCAGCTCGTCGCCCAGCGGGCCGAGCGTGAGAAGCAGTGGCGCTCGGGTGATCTCGACGTGGTCGCCGAGGTCGACGACGAGCAGATCGCCGAGGTCCTGGGCAACTGGACCGGCATCCCGGTGTTCAAGCTGACCGAGGCCGAGACCACGCGCCTGCTGCGCATGGAAGACGAGCTGCACAAGCGGATCATCGGCCAGGTCGACGCGGTCAAGGCAGTCTCCAAGGCGATCCGCCGGACCCGCGCCGGTCTCAAGGACCCGAAGCGCCCGTCGGGCTCGTTCATCTTCGCCGGCCCGTCCGGTGTCGGTAAGACCGAGCTGTCCAAGGCGCTGGCGGAGTTCCTGTTCGGCGACGACGACGCGCTCATCCAGATCGACATGGGCGAGTTCCACGACCGCTTCACCGCGTCGCGGCTGTTCGGTGCCCCTCCGGGCTACGTCGGCTACGAAGAGGGCGGGCAGCTCACCGAGAAGGTGCGTCGCAAGCCGTTCAGCGTGGTGCTGTTCGACGAAATCGAGAAGGCGCACCAGGAGATCTACAACACCCTGCTGCAGGTGCTCGAAGACGGTCGACTCACCGACGGCCAGGGCCGCACGGTCGACTTCAAGAACACCGTGCTGATCTTCACGTCGAACCTGGGTACCTCCGACATCTCCAAGGCGGTGGGGCTGGGCTTCTCCTCGGGAGGCGGCGAGAACAACTACGAGCGGATGAAGCTCAAGGTCAACGACGAGCTGAAGAAGCACTTCCGGCCGGAGTTCCTCAACCGCATCGACGACATCATCGTGTTCCACCAGCTGACGCAGGACGAGATCATCCAGATGGTCGACCTCATGGTCGGCCGGGTGTCCAAGCAGCTGGCGGCCAAGGACATGACGATGGAGCTGACCGACAACGCCAAGGCCCTGCTGGCCAAGCGCGGATTCGACCCGGTGCTGGGTGCCCGGCCGCTGCGCCGCACCATCCAGCGCGAGATCGAGGACGCCTTGAGCGAGAAGATCCTCTTCGACGAGGTGGGTCCGGGTCAGCTGGTCACCGTCGACGTCGAGGGCTGGGACGGCGAAGGCCAGGGCGAGAACGCCAAGTTCACGTTCTCGGGCAAGCCGAGGGCCTCTGCCGACGCCGACCTGGCTGCCACGGCAGCCGCCGAGTAACCCAACGAGAATGGCCCCCGCCACGGCGGGGGCCATTGTCGTTGCCGGGTGTCGGGTCAGCGGACCCCGAGGGCCGGGCCGACGGTGGTGTTCCAGGACTCCTGCATCTCGGACTCGAACAGCCCCCAGGTGTGCGATCCGTCGGGCCGGACCACGTAGGTGACCGGCACGCCCGCCGCCTTCGCGGCATCGGCGAAGGCCCGGGTGCTGTCGGCGACGATGCGTTCGATCAGACCGCCGGTGAAGTTCGGCCCGAATCCCTCGGGCAGCCGGTCCACGCTGCCGACATTGCCGGAGCCCGATGCGGCGACATAGACGGCGGTGCCCTTCAGTGCGGCCGCGTTGCGCGTCGGATCGTGCTGGATCCACAGCGGCCCGCCGCCGGGGCCCCACATGTTGTCCGCACTCAGGCCGCCGCCCATCAGGGTGATGCCGACCTGGCCCGGATCGGCGGACGGGTTGAGCATGCCGCTGTAGGAGGCGACCGCACGGAACAGGCCCGGGGCCTGCACGGCGTAGTCCACCGCGGTGCCGCCGGTGCTGGACAGGCCGCCGACGGCGTTGCGGCCGTTGGTGTTGTACTGCTTGTTGATCAGCGGCGGCAGTTCGGAGGTCATGTAGGTCTGGTACTGCTTGTCGGCGTCGTTGACCCAGTTGGTCCACCAGCTGAACTGACCACCCAGCGGGGACACCACGTTCACATTCTTGTTGGCGAAGAAGCCCTGGATATCGGTCATGCCGAACCATGACTTGGACCCGGGCGCGAAGTTGCCACCGGGGTCGAGGTTGTCGCCGCCGTCGATGCCGGGCAGTAGGTAGAAGGTCGGGGCACCCGAGGACCGCGCCTTGAACACGTCGTTGACGATCACCTTGTTCATCGCGGGTGAGTACACCGAGACCTTGTCCCAGCGGTCGTTGACATGCTGGATATCGGTGATGTGCGGAGCATCGGCTGCCGCGGTGGGTGCGGCGACGAAAGGCAGGACGACCAGAAGTGCGAAGGCGCACACGCGGAAACGGCGTATGAGTTGGGTCACGGGCGTGAGACTAATGCATAGGTAACGCTAAGGTTTGCCACGTTGACCAGGTATTTGCGTGCTCAAGGAGTCGGTGTTGCCGCCGGCCGGCACGAATTTCCCGTAGTGAGTGCGCCGAGCAGGGCTGATGTGCTTACTATGCGTGTTGTACTCGACGGACGAGGAATCTGGTGTAAGTCCAGAACGGTCGCGCCACTGTGAAAGTCAGACCCGACTCCGTCACCAGCTAGGCGACTGGGACGCGAGATCCCGAAAGGACTGGACATGACTTCTGCAGAGGCACCCAAGACGCGGGTTCCCGCGATCGACCTCTCGGCGGCCCGCGCCGTGGTGTGGCTGACGGCGACGGCCTTCCTGGCACTGCTGGTGCTGTACTTCGTCGGGATGGACCAGGGCGCGACCTCGGTGTTCGGCAACAACACCTACGTGCACGAGTTCGTGCACGACGCGCGCCATCTGCTCGGCTTCCCCTGCCACTGAGCCATGGAAAAACACATCATCGGGCGCGGCCTGCTGGCCGGCGCCCTGGCCGGTGTGCTCGCCTTCGTCTTCGCGAAGATCTTCATCGAGCCGGTGATCGGCCGCGCCATCGACTTCGAGGACGGTGCCGGCGCCGCCCATGAGGCCATGGCGGGGCATGCGCACGGCGGCCACGAGCACGGTGCCGAACTGTTCACCCGCGGGGTGCAGTCGAATATCGGTATGGGCTTCGGCGTGTTGGCGTTCAGCGTCGCGATGGGCGCCCTGTTGGCCGTCGTGTTCTGTGTGCTCTATGGCCGGCTGAACCTGTCGGCTCGGGCCACCTCGGCCCTGATTGCGGGCGGCATGCTGGTGGCCCTGTGGGTGGTGCCGGCGCTGAAGTATCCGCCGAGCCCGCCGGCGACCAGCCTGGACGAGACGATCAAACAGCGCACCCTGCTGTACCTGTTGGTGGTGGTGCTCTCGGCGGCGCTGTTCGTCGGCTCGGTGGTGCTGGGCCGACGGCTGGCGCCCCGCTTCGGGGCCTGGAATGCCAGCTTGTTCGGCGCCGCCGGCTACCTCGTCTCGATGACGGTGGTGTTCCTCGTCCTGCCCGCCATCCACGAGGTGCCCGGACCGATCACCGATGCCAACGGCACGATCGTGTTCCCCGGTTTCGCCGCGGAAGACCTGTACCAGTTCCGGCTGTACTCGTTGGGGACGCAGGTGGTCATGTGGGTCACCATCGGGCTGGTGTTCGGGACGTTGGCCTCGCGGTTGCTGGAAGGCGAGCGCGCGCAGCGCACCGTCGCGGTGTGAGTGAGATCGTCCGGCTGACCCTGGTGTCGCATGCCATGACCGACGCCATGGCAGC